>CAIQBN010000572.1 GCA_903870065.1 uncultured beta proteobacterium
CCTGACCTCAGGCAGGTCATCGATAACAATTCAGGGCTCGGGGTTTCCGGCTGGCTTGGCAAGACACAGCAGTCCAACGACCCGGCAGGGCGAAAAACAGCCACCGATCGCAACAACAGCGTCTACCTGATCCCCGCCACCGATGCCCAGGAGTTCAAGCGCAAGGCAGCCTTAGTTGAAGTAGAGTGGATGTCCGATATGGATAAAAGAGGGTTTGACGGCAAACTGCTGCGCAACACCGCCCGGAATTTGATCGACAAGTACAGCGTCTCCCCGAAAAACTCCAAGACCTGAGGAATCAACCGCCCATGAGCCTGCAACGCGCACCAATCAAACATTGCAGACAGTGCGGCACCGGCGTGGTCTACCGCGTGCCGGACGACGGCGATACCAAGGAAAGAGCAGTGTGTACTGCTTGCAATACCGTTCACTACGAGAACCCTCTCAACGTGGTCGGCACCGTGCCGTTTTGGGGCAATAAAGTCCTTCTGTGCAAGCGCAACATTGAGCCGCGCTGGGGAAAATGGACACTTCCAGCGGGGTTCATGGAGCTCGGCGAGACAACATCAGAAGGTGCGGCGCGTGAAACAGACGAAGAAGCCGGCGCCCAATTCGAGATGCTGGAACTGTTTAGCTTGGTCAATGTATCGCGTGTCGGTCAAGTGCATCTGTTTTACCGTGCTCGCCTGCTCAGCGAACAGTTCAGCCCGGGAGCAGAAACCATTGAGGCTCGGCTCTTTACGGAGCAGGAAATTCCCTGGGATGAAGTCGCCTTTCGAACCGTCAGGGAGACCTTGATCCGCTACTTCGCCGATAGCCGGACTGGTCGGTATGGATTTCATGTGGTCGACATCGTCTAGTGCCGTTTGAATACCTATAGTGAGTCAACACGGACATGGCCACCCCGCCACCAGATAAGGCATTAACCCATGCGGTGCTTGAATTGGTGCTGCAAATACCCGATAGCACCGAGACAGTGCAAGTGCATCCGTCGGTGCGGGCACAAGCCATCGCGCGCTCTGCAGCGCGAAGTGCCAGTGTGATTTCGGGCTCACTGTCGCTGCCACCAGGCTTGCTGGGTTGGCTGACTGTGGTACCCGAACTCATCGGCGTCTGGAAGTTGCAGGCGCAGATGGTTTCCGATATTGCAGCGGTATACGGAAAAAAAACAACGCTGGGTCGTGAACAAATGGTGTATTGCCTGTTCAAACACATTTCGGCTCAATTGTTTCGTGATGTCGTGGTGCGTGTGGGCGAACGCGTGGTCGTCCGCCAGACTTCGTTGACCGTGCTACAAAACCTCGCCAAGACGGTTGGCGTGCAAGTCACCAAGACTGTGATCAGCAAGAGCGCCGCCCGCTTTGTGCCTTTGCTCGGCGCCGTGACGGTCGGGGCTTATGCCTACTTTGATACGCTGCAGGTCGCAAAAACCGCTGTTGAACTGTTTGAGCGCGACATCATCATTGAAGTGGAGCCAACGGTGGTCGCCGTCAACGATGCTCTGCCTGATGTGACATCGGCCACTGAATCAAAAACCCGGTCACCTGAAAAAGTTAACAAAAGAAAAGGCAACCGGCCCTCGTGAACATTCAATAGATTGCTATAAAAATAGTAGCAACCCGCCTCCACGCGTTTCTTATGGCCAAACTCTTCTTCCGCTATTCGGCAATGAATGCCGGCAAATCCACCGCGCTCCTCCAAATCGCCTACAACTACGAGGAACAGGGCCAGCGCGTGGCGTTGTTCACCGCTGCCATTGACGACCGCACCGGAGTTGGCTGTATTGCCTCGCGCTTGGGTCTGCAGCGCCAGGCCCATGTATTTGATGATCGAACCGACTTTTATGCAGCTTTAGCGCAGGAGTCGGGTCTTGCGTGCGTGTTGATCGACGAATCGCAGTTTCTGACCGTCGAGCAGGCCCGTCAATTGCACCGTCTGGCCAATGTCGGCAACCTGCCGGTGATCTGTTTTGGACTGCGATCAGATTTCCAGGGCAATGCGTTCCCTGGTGCGGCCCAGTTGCTTACGCTGGCCGAAGACGTGGAGGAAATCAAAACGATTTGCGCCTGCGGGCGCAAAGCGACCATGAACATTCGCCTGGACGCCAGCGGCCAACGCGTGCATGCCGGCGAACAGGTTGAAATTGGTGGCAATAACCGCTACCTACAGGTCTGCGCCCGGTGTTTCTACCAAGGTGCAACTTGACCCGCCAGCACTGCCGGCGGGCCTAATGAGTCCGATGATTCCGGCAACTAGGCCAGGAGGTCCTTGATCTGCTGCAACGCGGCCGGATCATCCATGGTTGTCAGGTCGCCGGCATCGCGGCCTTCGCACACTGCCTGAATAGCCCGGCGCAGCAACTTGCCGCTGCGTGTCTTGGGCAAGACCGTGACGAAGCGCACGCGTGCCGGACGACCCACAGCACCAATGGTGTTATCCACCACTTTCATGACCTCGGCTTCGAGCTTGGCACGGGCGGCATCATCGACCAATGCACTGGCATCCTTGACCACGGCAAAGGCCACGGCCACCTGTCCCTTGAGCGCGTCTGCGATACCAACCACCGCCACCTCGGAAATATTGGGGTGGCTGGAGATACTTTCTTCAATTTCGCGGGTTCCTAAACGGTGACCGGCAACATTAATCACGTCATCGGTGCGACCCAAAATAAAGAAATAGCCATCCTGGTCACGCACCCCCCAGTCGAAGGTGCTGTACACCAATTTGCCAGGAATGCTGTTCCAATAAGTCTTCACAAACCGCTCGTCATCGCGCCAGATCGTTTGCATGCAACCAGGAGGCAGCGGGCCCTCAATTGCGACCACGCCCTTCTGGCCGGCGCCGGTCAATTCGTCACCGGTGTTTTCATCGAGCAGCTTGACGTTGTAGCCATACATGGCCACGCCGGGGCTGCCAAATTTACTGGTTTTTTCCTCCACCCCGTTAGCAATACTCAATATGGGCCAACCCGTTTCGGTTTGCCAATAGTTGTCGATGATCGGTTTCTTCAGACCTTCGCTGATCCACTGGGCAGTCGGCTCATCGAGTGGTTCACCGGCCAGGAAAAGAGCACGCAAGCTGGAGAGGTCGTATTTGGTGAGCAAGGCCGGGTCTTGTTTTTTGAGCACCCGCACCGCCGTGGGCGCGCTGAACATCACTGTGACCTTGTACTTCTCTACCAAGCTCCACCAGATGCCGCCGTCAGGTCGAGTCGGCAAACCTTCATACATGATGGTAGCCATGCCTGCTATCAATGGTCCGTAAATAATGTAGCTGTGGCCAACCACCCAGCCAATGTCGCTGGTGGAAAAGTAGGTTTCACCCGGATTGCCGCAATAGATGTGCTTCATGCTGGCGGCCAGCGCCACGGCATATCCGCCGGTATCGCGTTGCACACCCTTGGGCTTGCCAGTGGTTCCACTGGTATAGAGCGTATAACTGGGGTGCGTCGAGTCGACCCACTCGCACGGGACCACCGTATCAAGGTGCTTTTCCCTCAGTTCAGACCACATGTAGTCGCGCCCCGCCACGATCTTCATGGTCGTGAGTTTGCGATCGGCCAACAAGACTGCACTGGGCTTATGGCTCGACTGGGCGATGGCTTCGTCAAGCAGTGGCTTGTATTCAACGGCCTTGCCGCCGCGCGAACCACCGTCAGAACTGACGATAAGCTTGGGGCTGGAGTCCTCGATACGCGAAGCAAGCGCACCGGCCGCAAAGCCGCCAAACACCACAGAATGAATCGCTCCAATGCGTGCACAAGCAAGCATTGCGAAGGCGGCTTCGGCAATCATGGGCATGTAAATCAAAACCCGGTCACCTTTTTGCACTCCCAACTCCAGCAGCGACGCTGCCATGCGCTGCACTTCTGCGTGCAACTGCTGGAATGTGTAGACCTGCTCGGTATTGGTCTCTGTGGAGACTGCGATTAGGGCCGCTTGACCTGCGCGCTTCTCAAGATGGCGGTCGACCGCGTTGTGGCACAGATTGGTGGTGCCACCTACGAACCATCGCGCAAACGGGGGGTTGCTGTAGTCGCATACTTGCTGTGGCGCGGTCTTCCAGTCAATCCGTTGGGCTTCTTCGGCCCAAAAACCCTCACGGTCATCAATAGAGCGGCGATAAAAATCTTCATAAGCTGTCATGGTGTGTCCCTCGGTGCCTTTTAAAACTGAATTCATAATTATGAATACACAGCTTGCAAGCAACTGACGGTCCTGAACCTTACTCGGTCTTAATGGCCACCGACAATTAAGTTCTGAAGTAAGACAATTAGTCTTGGAGTAGCGAATTCGGACAATTGGTCTTGAAGTACTTGATTTCCTTGGGTTGGCTAAAAAGGGCATCACGTTCATTGTCCGAGTCGGTTGCTTGCTCGCTTACCAGGCTCTCAGCCCTTCCAATAGATTTGATTTGACATCTGAGTTCGCGAAGCTGGCTTCGATGGAAGTGCGTGCGACTGCCTTGGTAATTTCATCCGTCCATCCAAACGCCTGGCGGCACAGGCCATACTCCCCAACCAAACTGACACCCAACAAGGCGGGATCATCCGTGTTAACTGAAACACGCACGCCCGCCAAACGCAGCTTTTCGATGGGGTGCTCCTGAATGGAAGGATACACACGCAGAACTAGGTTCGATGTCGGACAAATCCCCAAAGTAATCTGCCTGTCTGAAAGCATACCGACCAATGCCGTGTCTTCGATGGCTCTTACGCCATGGTCAATTCTGTCAGCTCCCAGCAAGTTCACTGCATCCCAGACACCATCGGGTCCGCTTGACTCACCCGCATGGACCGTGCGGCGCAAACCAACATTACCTGCTCGCCGAAAGGCATCGGCAAACCTCGGGCCGGTTCGCCCCGCCGTCGCCTCGTTGCCGTCCACGGACAAGGCCACCACCCTGGGATGGCGCATGTCATGCAACGCATCAACTAGCTCGATGGCTTCATCGGCAGATTGCGTACGCAACAGGCTGACACACAAGCCGACGCTGGGCAGACCATCTTGTTCGGCTTCCTTGAAGCCTGCATCCATTGCATCTAGCATGGCTCCTAACCGTCCATGCCAACTATGCCAGTGCGTGGGATTGAAGATGACGTCGGCATAGCCTGTTCCGTTGTCGGCCAGTCTTTGACTGAGCCCATAGCTGAGTTCTACCAGGCGCTGGGTGGTGGAAGCCAAGCCGCACGCCAAGTCAAGAAAACCCAGAAAGTCTGCCAAACCTGAAAAGGTGAACAAATCTTCCTGCGGCCTGGGCAGCGCAACGCCTTCTGCCTTTGCCCACTGCGCGATGGTCGCCGCCTCGAAGCACCCTTCCAGATGAAGATGCACTTCTGCCTTGGGAAGCGACTTCAATCGGCTGGCCTCATTGGCTTGGAGATTTGTGATCATGTCAGATATGCACTGTCAAATGGAACAGGATTTTCCCCGCCGATTGTCCACCGTCTGCCGGCCGGTGTCTGTCTGGCTTGTGCTCGCAGCTTCAATGATTTGGCTATCTGTGGCTAGAATTGTTCGAAACAGTCTGCAGGGTTTGTCGGAATTTTTGTTCCAGCTTCGGCGAAGATGATGCTGATTTCCACGCCACTGATCGTCGTACGGATGCATGGCAGGCTGTGCGCATTTTTTCAAGGAGAGTGTCGATGCGAGTAATGGTGTTAGTAAAGGCTACTGAGGACAGTGAGAAGGGCATTCTTCCCTCCGCTGAGCTCCTGGAAGAAATGGGAAATTTCAACCAAGAACTGATTAACGCTGGCATCCTACGCGCCGGCGATGGCCTCAAACCCTCATCACTTGGCAAGCGAATCGCCTTTGATGGCCCGGCTCGTACGGTCATCAGTGGTCCCTTTTCCGCGACACGCGAGTTGGTCGCAGGCTATTGGCTGTGGGAAGTCAAAAACTTAGAAGAGGCAGTGACCTGGGCGAAGCGTTGCCCGAATCCCATGCCTGGGCCGAGTGAACTAGAAATCCGACCTCTGTACGAAGAGTCAGACTTTCTCTGAAACCACGAATACATTCAGCCAAGGCCAATGTGCGGCCTATTCCGTCGCGCGGGTTGTGCGCCAACGTTAAGACTGCTTTCGAGCGCGTCGTATGTCGGCGTCCAGCTCGAAAGAGCCAGTGACATCCTGTAGGGGCATTCGTTGCCAATTTTTCGTGACGGATTCCCCATCAAGCAAAGCCAGCTACTTCAACACTATTTGCCCGATGACCCCCTCTTAATTCCCGGTTTCACTTCAGATGTATTTGACTGCCTGTTTTTCGAGCATGCGAAAAACACCTATTAAATCAAAGGGTTGGGGACTTTTCTACTTCAACGCTTAATTGTCTGGAGGCACCATAATCAGCTCGAAGGATCCGCAACTCCTACTTGATCAATGACTGAGCGGCCTTGAAATCAGGGTGCTCTGCGCTGCGAATCCACTCGAAAGCGACCATTTCCGTGGTGACCAACTCCACACCAGCGCCAGCCAGACGATCAAACGCGGCATCACGGTTGCGCTCACTGCGGGAACTGCATGCGTCGGTTACGACCCACACGTCAAATTCATCTTCCAACAGGTCAAGTGCCGTCTGCAATAGGCATACATGCGCCTCACAACCAGCAATTAGCACCGTATTTCGCTCGGCTCCACTGACGGATTTCTGCAGGTGCTTTGGCAGACTGCGCGCATTTCCCTGGACCGGTTTGGCAGGAGGACGCAACCATTCACCCAGCCCCTCCTCAACCGCGCTGAATTGCATCTTTGACAACACGCGGGCACCGGCTTGTTGCAGCGCTGAGGCCAACTCAGGCACGCTGCCACCCAATTTCGATGGATTTTGTTCCGTGGCGAAAATGGGCACCCGTAACAGTTCGGCCAGTTGCGCCAAGCGAACCGCGTTGGCCAGCACCTCTGCGCCTTCCAAAAGTGCTGGCATCAACCGGACCTGGTAATCCACCAACACCAGCTGGGATTGATCAACTTCTAACAACATGAGTGAACCTCAGATCTGACGGTAATGGCTTTTTTGCGCGGTGACGTCCGCTCAGCGTTCTGGATTGGCCGTGGCTTCGTCCAATGCCTTGCATGATGGTGAACAAACTGCCTGGGACTTACCGAGGACTTTACGGGTTGTCATCAGTGAGCGAGCCCGGTGTTTGCCGCACAGGAAGCACGACATCGTGGCCCCTCCAAATGAGGCTGCCGCCATGAAAGGGGAACCCGACACTTTGGATTTGTAACGCAATCCGTCTGGTAGAACAGTTGTCTTCGATTCTGGTTTTGCCATTGAAATGTCCTTATTGACCTCGCTTGACGCCGTGAAAACCACGGGTTAAGCTCCTTAGATGCGAATTATCCTCGTTCTAGCCGCGCTTTTGCTGATTAATGCTGCTCAAGCCAACCCGGCACACTCAGATGACGACATCAGCAGCAGCACTTCAGACTCCGGTTTTTTTGCGCGTATTGGTCATGTCGGTGAAAAGGTGGAGACAAAAGCCTCTGAATTAGTCGTCAATGCGATGACATTTTTGGGAGTTCCTTACCGGCGCGGCGGCACCAGCAGCGACACTGGCTTTGATTGCAGCGGCTTTGTCCGTGCTATTTTTGAGCAAACTGCCGGGATATTTTTACCTCGTAGTGCTAACGCACAAGCCGGTGCATCACAGAAGATTGATCGCACCGATTTGCAGCCAGGGGACTTGGTATTTTTTAATACCATGCGCCGCGCCTTCAGTCATGTTGGCATTTATGTGGGCGAAGGAAAGTTCATCCACGCACCCAAGCCCGGTTCAGAAGTCCGTGTTGAGAGCATGTCCATGACCTACTGGGCTCGACGTTTTGATGGCGCTCGCCGTGTTCCGGTTGAGTCCCACGAATCTAACAATCGCTAAGCGGCTCGCCTCGGAGCCAGTCCCCCATGCCCGTTCAAGCGTTTACGCGCCACTGCGTTGCCGTGGCTGTGTTGCTTTGCTGCCTTACGGCAGGTGCGCAAACCAACGCTCCTACCGAACCTGAGGTCGAAAAGACCAACAAGAACAATTCTACCGATCCAAGCGCGGCGATCAAACCAGTGGCCCAACCAAAAAATGGTTCAGCCCAGGTCAACACTGCACCCGAGCGTGCGAGTGAACCTACTCTGGGTCGTGTCGAAGTGATTGGTGCAAATAGCGAGACCGACCAACGCCGTGCGTCCACTGCTGCCAAGATCATCATTGGCAAGGACGACATCGAACGGTATGGCGACAGTTCCGTCAGCGAGGTTCTCAAGCGCCTGCCTGGTGTGACGACGGGCGGACGCCCTGGGCGCGGTGGCGACGTCCGCATGCGTGGCATGGGCGGTGGCTACACCCAATTGCTGGTCAACGGTGAGCGCATGCCGCCCGGCTTCTCGCTGGACAATTTGACGCCCGACCAGGTCGAGCGAATTGAGGTGATGCGCGCTCCAACGGCTGAATTCGGCGCACGGGCGGTTGCCGGGACTATCAATGTCGTATTAAAAGAGGCACTCAAAAAGACCCTCAATGAAGTCCGGGTTGGCGCAGGTTTTGAGATTGGCCGCGCCTCCCCCAGCGCCTCGTGGACCCGCAACGACAAGTTCGGCGAGTCCGTTTCTTACACGCTCACGGCTTCCGTGAATCGCAGCAACACCCGCGATGAAAACGATACCCGCACCCGCTGGACAGACCTGTCGAGCGGCGAGCAGGTTCTTGATCAGCATGAAATCGGCTTCACTACCAGCGAACGTGATGGCGTTCACCTCAATGGACGTATTCAAGTTCCGCTTGCCCCTGGCGAAGTGATGATCCTGATGCCATTTTTGATGGTGTCACAAAGCACTTCCGGTGGGTACGGCCAACTGGTGCAGCAGCCGGGTGGGACCATACCACCGCCGTTCGCCAGCTACAGCACTGTTGGTGAAAGCAGGTTCCGCTCCACACGTGGCAGCGCCCAATGGCAAAAAAGCTTGGGTGATGGCGTCAAAATTGAACTCCGGGGCGGTGTTAGCCAGGGCGCATTTGACAACCAAAGCAGTCGCAATGAGTACGACCTTGCAGGACTTCTCACGCGCCGCACCGATGACCAGTCCACTACCAAGGAAAACGGCTGGAACCTGACCTCAAAGGCATCCCTTCAACTGGAAAATGAGCACAGCATTGTTGGAGGACTTGAATTCGACAGTTCTACACGTCGCCAAAGTCGCACGACGCTTCAAGACGGATTGCCGATCCTCACCGAATTTGGTGAGGACTTGAATGCACGGTCCCTGCGAATGGCTGCCTATTTGCAGGACGAATGGAGCCCCACCAAACAAATTTCTGCCTACGCAGGCTTGCGTTGGGAGGGCATAGAAACGCGCAGCGACAGCGATGTCTACCAGGTCAATAACCAGAGCAACGTGTTGACACCACTTTTGCACGCGACCTGGCGACCCGACGAAAAAAGCCGAAACCAATGGCGCAGCAGCCTTACACGCAGCTACAAGTCGGCATCATTGCAGGACTTGATCGCGCGCCCGTCGATATCAAACCGCTTCCCTAACGGGGCCAATGAAGTTGGCAGTCCTGACCGAGCCGGAAACCCCGGCCTGGCGCCTGAATTGGCACGGGGCTTCGAGATTGCCTATGAGCATTACTTGGAAAAAGGCGGCCTGATCAGTGCCAATTTCTTCTATCGCCATATCAGTGATCTGATTCGCAGCGTGGTGGCATTGGAAGACGTAACCTGGTCACCCGACAAACGATGGGTATCGCGCCCCCAAAACGTGGGCAATGCGATTGCACAAGGCATTGAGCTTGAGGCCAAGTTTCGCCTCGATGAAATTTGGTCCGACGCCATGGCGATTTCCTTGCGTTCCAATGTCAGCGTTTTCGATTCCCGAGTTGACAAAGTAACCGGACCCAACAACCGCCTGGAGGGCCAACCCCGAGGCAGCGCCAACCTGGGCGCCGACTATAAACTGCGCGCACTACCAATCAGCTTTGGGGCCAACGCCAATTTCACGCCCGCTTACGATTTACAACTCAGTGATATCCAAAGCATTTCCGTCGGCACCAAAGTGGTAGCGGATGCGTTCCTGGTTTGGTTCATCAACCCCAACGCGCAACTGCGCGTAAGCGCCAACAATATGCTGCCACGTGATTACGCCACTAGCGTGAGCACGCTCAACGGTACCCAGCGCCAAACCAACGACAGTGCCAACCAATCCAACATCCGCTGGGGCGCCAGACTGGAATTGAAACTGTAAATTGGCTTTATGCTTTTTTAGCGCTCTTGCCAAACACGCCCGTGCAGGCAAGGTGGGCGCTATCACTTTCTGGCAGCTTGACGCACACGCTGGTGAGCTGTGCGTGGAGTTTTTTCACGACAACTGAGTTTTTACCGTCGGCGTTCCACTTGTTCAACTGCAAGCCCATTTTTTCAAGACTGCGGCGGTTGCGCTCATAAAAAGTCTCAGGTGCTGCATCGAGTTCACCAATCACCTGTGCTGCAGCTTTTTCGATCCGTTCGCTATCCTGCGGGGAGAGTTCGATCAGCTTGGCAACATATCCGCTGCCCCACTGCAGTCGGGTTGCGGGGCCAATTGATCCCGCATACGCCTTCTCGGCCCAATCCAGGGATGCCACCTTGTCGCCGCGGCGTTTGGCATTGGATGCTAGGACCAGCATGTGGTAGTAGGGCGACACAGCCTTGGGCAACTCCGCTTTGAGCATGGTGTCGGAGGCATCAAGAAGCCCCACTTCACTGAGCAAATGGGCAGCCGACGGAATCACAGCCTGACGTTCATACTTGTCGGTGCTGGTCTGATCCGCCTTGGCAACAGCGCCTTGCACCTGCGTCAGAAGTTGCTCCGAGACATCGGTCTTCCCGCCCTTGGGCCGGTCCATCAAGGCGACCGAGACCTTGGCTTGCACGGCGCCGAGTTGGTCTGCCTTGGACAGGGTCTGGTCGGTGGACAATCGGTCCAGTGCCGCATTGATGGCCAAGACCAGTTCGGCGCGTTGCGGGCTCGATGCAGGAGTCAATGCAGCAACCAGTTCAGTTGCGTAATTGACCAAGATATCCGCGCTTGCACGCGCAAGGACCGCATCAGCCATCAGCTTTTGCACAGTAGGTAGCGCCAGTGATTGATCCAGTCCAGCGGACTTTTCCTGGGCTGCCATCACGACGCCCCTCAGCAGTAATCGCATGGCGGCGTCCTGGTATTGCTGCGGACATAGTTTGGCAAGCTGCACCACCGTGGGCGCAACATCCTTCTTCTCTATCAACTGGGACTCATCCGTGTCCCATGCATAGTAGGCCAACATATTCCAGGCATCGGCTGACATCACCGATGCGCTGCCACCCGCAGTCGCGGCCAGAGCAGCTGTGAGAGTCGCCTTGATTGGCTGTGTTGCGCTCATGCCCAATTTGAGCACTTGCATGTATTGCGCAGCATCCACCTCGCCGGGCAGGCGTGTCAACTCAGTGCCATCGGGTTTAAACAAAATCGTCGTCGGATAGCCCCGCACTTTGAACTGCGTTCCCAACTTTTGGGCGCCAGGCGTATCGCCGTCCAAATAAACCGGAATAAATCCCTTGCTGCGCTCAACAAAGTCAGGTCGGTTAAAAACAGTTGCCTTAATTTGATTGCAGGGCGGGCACCAAACCGCACCCCAATACAAGAATACTGGCTTGTTTTCAGCCTTGGCACGGATAAAAACAGCGTCCAAACTCGCCCCATCGGGCTTCACCCAATCAATGCTGGCATGAGCCAACGCAGCGACTGGCGCCGCGGGCACGGCTACAGCAGTGTCTGGCGCCTTGGAACACGCGGCGGCCAGCACAGAGAGGGCGACAAGAAAATAGAGACGTGTCATGTCGGTCAAACATAAAAAAGAAAACCCGGATTGTGCTACGGTTTAACTCTGACTGGTGCACATTAACCCGCTCAGAAGGTTTCCCAGTCTTCTTCCGGAGCAGCGGATGCCTTCTTGCCTATAGGCAGCGGCCGTGTTGCGGGCGAGGGTAAAGTGGAGACCAGCGCTTTAGACGGGCGCATCGGTCTTGCCGTCGCCATCAGCGGACTCATTTTGCGCGCCGGTCGGTGTGCAGGTTGCGCACGGCTCAAGCCGCTGCTGGACGGCTGGTGAACTGACGTTCGTGCACTCCCGGCTACTTTAAAGACCGCCACAACCTGTACCAAATCCTGCGCCTGCGACTTCAGACTTGATGCCGCCGCAGCCATTTCTTCAACCAGTGCTGCATTTTGCTGGGTCACCTGATCCATCTGCGAAACAGCTTCACCGACTTGCGAGACACCCAGACTCTGTTCGCTGCTGGCAGCACTGATTTCTCCCATGATGTCCGTCACTCGGCGAATGCTGTCCACGACCTCGGTCATGGTGATTCCAGCTTGATCGACCAATGCCGTGCCATGTTCGACTCGTTCGACGCTGGCATTGATCAGCAGTTTGATTTCCTTGGCGGCGTCGGCAGAACGACCGGCAAGTGAACGCACCTCACTGGCGACCACGGCAAACCCACGCCCCTGCTCCCCTGCGCGGGCCGCTTCGACTGCCGCATTGAGAGCCAATATATTGGTTTGAAAAGCGATACCATCAATTACGCTGATGATGTCGGCAATTTTCTTGGAACTATCGTTAATGTTGCGCATGGTTTCAACGACCTGTCCAACCACTGCGCCCCCTTTCATGGCGACACTGGACGCGCTCAAAGCCAACTGGTTTGCCTGGCTGGCGCTATTTGCGTTTTGCTTGACTGTGTCACTGAGCTGCTCCATGGAGGCGGCCGTCTCCTCCAACGAACTGGCCTGACTCTCGGTCCGCGCCGAAAGGTCGTGATTGCCGGATGCAATTTCTGCACTGGCCGTTGCAACGCCTTCGGATCCCTGCCGAACCTTGATCACCACTTGGGCCAGGTGGTCCCGCATTCCAGACAAGGCTGACATCAGCTGGCCCAACTCGTTATTTCCCCGAACCGGTACTTCCGCTTCCAAATCGCCATTTGCCACGGCACGCGCGACCAAAACAGCCTCCTGCACCGGGGTTGTGATACTGCGCACAAAAAATACCGCCAACGTGATCGCGGCGACCAAGCACGTGAACAAAATGGTCAACACCGCATATTGCGTGTGTCGCAATGCCCCCACACGATGATCCATGGCCTCAGTCAGCGTGCGCATTGCCGTTGCGTTGAATTCAAACAATCCATCGATGGTTCGCGTGAATTCATCGAAATACTCGGTCGCCGGCATCTTGATTTCACTCGCACTGATCAAGCTCTGGTCAGCCAATACCAGGGCCTTGTCCACTGCAACACGTCCGCTCTCTGCCCTGACTTCCAAGGCTGCCTTTATTGCCGGATTGACTGCAGATGCCTTTTTCAGATTGCGAAACATATCACCCTGTACCTCGCGCGCTCTCTTCTGCAAGGCCTGCAATGTGGCGCGGCCTTCAGGTGGCACACTGCCCTGACTTAAAAATCCACTGCCCATGGCGCGCATGATGCCTAAATTTTCTGCCAGCCAAGGCATATTGACCAACGAGGCCTGAATCAGAAAGTAGGTGTCGGCGTCGGGGTCCAGACTCAATCCATATTCATCGAGCATCTCTTCACTCAGGAGCAATACGCCGCCTATCAACTGGGTGTGCAGTTTTGTGCTCTCGGGGGTCTTGAGCTGGCGCGTGGCAACACCTTGTTCCAATTGGGTCCAGGACTGTCGAAGTTCCTTCCAATGGGCCATGGTTGCACCGGATGCTTTCGCGCGGTCCATCTCGGCATCGAGCGCGTCCATCGCCTGCACCAACTTGTCGCGCAGTGCCGGCCGCCGCTCAGCGAGAGCTTCATTTCCGCTCAACATACCAGCGGACATTCCACGGTGCGTTTGGGTTAACTGAACGACTTTGTTAAGAACCACCAGTGACCCACCACCCTGTGCTTCCCTTTTTGCTACATCAATATCTGAGACCAATCTAGTCAGGAAGAGGGTTGATGGGATCAACACCATGATCAAGGCGATGATCCCCAATGCAACGAATTTGTGCGAAAGATTGAGCCGATGTAATAGTGACATAGCGAATCCCCTCTCCCGTGGCGGTACGCCTGCAGAATACATGCGTACCATCCACCTGTTTTTATATCTTGCGTCAATTATTCAAATCGACCTAACATTTGTGGATGACCCTTTTCACATCCAGGTTTTCTAGCCAACGCTAGGGCGCAAAATTTTCCACCATCCAAAAAAGCGTCACACATGCGTTTAGGCCATGGATATCAGTCAAATTCGGCGCTGGGCGGCATTTGGAAATTATTCTCCGCGCTGACCTTTGTAGTGTGCTTTGCATCCCGTACACTGGCCGCCCCGGTGCAGGAGGTCACGCAGGTTGGCCTTGACCGCGCGAGCATTTCGCTCTCGAACACCGCCTATGTGTTACGCGATCCATCGCAAGCAATCCAGCTGGCCGAGCTTGTTGTCCCTGGCGCATCCGAAAGGTTCCAACCTGGCAATCTGGACGTGGGTAGCCAACATGCAGCATTCTGGGTTCGGGTTCGGCTGCACAACATTGAACAGAACCCGACAGTTTGGTGGCTTGATACCGGCAACCACTATTTACCCGAACTATCTGTCTTCTCCGTCGACGGCAGCGGGCGTTTCCTGCAACAGTCAGCGGGTGCGAATCGTGCCTTCCATGACCGTCCGCTTTCGACACCTAATTTTGTCTATCCCGTTGCGCTGCCGGCCGGCAAGACAGTTGATGTATTTGTCAGGGCAAGCACCCGCGGCATCCTCAGCCACACACTGGATTTGAAACTGTGGCAGCCCGATGCCTACAGGGCATACATTCGCCACGTTGAAGTGCAGTGGTTCCTTTTCCTGGGAATTTCGCTCGGCCTGGCCTTGTTCAACCTCTTCTTGTACTTTTCGTTACGCGACAGCAATTACCTGATTTATGTTTCCACCGTTGTCGCGCAGGTCTGGCGAACCAGCGACAACGGCATCGCCTATGAGTACTTCTGGCCCGACTTTCCTTTCTTTGAGCAGGTGCTATCGCGCGGCCTGTCAATGATCGCCGTGGTCGCAGTCACGCATCTATTTGTTTTCCGCTTCATGGAGCTGCACTTGCAACGACCGGTGCTGTACCGGCGACTGAATTTCGTACAGTTTGCCATTGCCGTGCTGATCCTGTTTGCCATGAGCAGCGTTTACACCTCGTCTGTGGTACCACTACCCTTGTTTGGTATTGCCCAATTACTTTTTGTACTGGGTATCGTGTGTTATGTGGTTGTCGCGTTATTCATCCTGGCCAACAGTGCGTGGCGCGGCAATCGGCGTGCGCGATCGTTACTGGTTGCGTTTTCGCCCCTACTGATTCTGACCGGCGTGGTGGTTCCACTTTTGGGCTTGCTCAAAATTGACGTCAACTGGACAATTCCCCCAATGATGCTCGGTGCGGCCATAGAGATGATCCTGATGTCCCTGGCGCTTGCTGACCGTTTGAACGAGGCGACACAGGGCAAGGAGCAGGCGCAACGTGCCCTGGTGGTGGGTCTGCAACGCAAAGAACGCGAACTTGAGTTGCGGGTCGAGCAGCGCACACAAGATTTGGCCCATGCCAATGAGGCATTCCAGGGCATTCTGGAGAACGCACAAGACGCGGTGGTGATTACCCACCATCGCGGGCAAATTACCCACTGGAACAGGCAATCCGAACTGACCTTTGGCTGGAGCCGTGAACATGCGCTGGGACGGGATTTCTCCGCTCTGGTATTTCCACACCACCAAGTACCAGCACAGGTGACATACATGCTGACGCAAGATCACCACATGGCATGGCGCGAAGCCCCGCGCATCGAGACGGTGGCGCTGCGGCAGGACGGCACCGAATTCCCGGTTGAGTTGTCTGCTACTGCGATCAAGGTGGATGACCAGGTCGAGTTCAGCTTTTTTCTGCGCGACATCACACAACGGCGCCAGGCAGATGCGGAAATTAGGGCATCGCTGGCGCGCCAAAGGGAACTGGTTGAGCTTAAATCGCGATTTGTGACGATGGCGTCGCATGAATTTCGAACACCATTGACCACGATTTTCTCGTCAACCGAATTACTGCGCTTTTACAGTGACCGTTTACCCCCGGTTGAGCGTGATGGCCTGTACCAGGCGGTTGAAAACTCGGTGCAACGCATGACGCAGATGCTGGACGATTTGTTGTTAATCGGCAAAAGCGATGCCGGTATGCTGGAGTACCAACCGGCTTGGATCGATCTGCTGGGGTTTTGCGAGTCACTGGTCAAAGAAATCGGCGCCGGGCTGTCCGAGGTATCCGGCAGAGATCAGGTGATTGCGCTGCATGTGGCGCCAGCGATTGGCAGTGCGCGGCTCGATCCCAAACTCATGCGGCATATTTTTTTGAATTTGCTGTCCAACGCGCTCAAGTACTCGCCGAACGGCGCGCAGGTCGACTTTGAGGTCGATGTGCGCGGTGACAACATCGAATTCATGGTGGCTGACCAGGGAATCGGTATTCCCGAAGCAGATATTGCCAGCGTATTTGATCCATTTTCCCGCGCCAGCAACGTGGGCGATATTGCGGGAACCGGACTGGGTCTGTCGATTGTCAAGCGCGCGGTCGAACTACAGGGCGGAACCCTTGCGGTAAAAAGCACACTGGGTGTGGGTTCACGCTTTTTTGTCAATCTGCCCATCGACCATGCTGGCCAACCCGGCGAAGCTTAACAAGCAACTGCGTTAATACGCATCAACTGGAATTTTCTGCAGGTGGCTTTGCCGGCGCTGGATACCAGCGAGAACGCGGAACCCACTTGGGCGTCGACGGATCGTCCACGTATTGCGGTGACATCATCTGCACGCCATATTCGTTGAACACATCCTGAATGTGGGCATGCAACGCACTGAGCACCACGGCGCGCGGAACTGTCTCGGAAGGAAGCGCGTGGCAAAACAATTGGTACTCGGGGTACCAATCCGACAAAGCAGTTTGAAGCACCTGGGGTGGCGGGTCTTTCAGGACACCCTCGGTGCGAAGCGCCGCCTGCTCCAACATCGCATGCACCTGCCGCCAAGGAGTGTCATAACCAATCGTGACTTTGACTCCAAGCACAAAGCCATCACCCTGGACAGCGCGCGAATAATTCCTGACGGTGCCACCCAGAATCGTCGCATTCGAAATACTCAATTCTTCACCCAAGGCTGTGCGAATGCGCGTCGTAAACATTCCCAGGTCCACTACAGAACCATCCTGATCAGACACACGCACAAACTCGCCCTTGCGGTAAAACCGCCCGTACGTCAGGATCAGTCCACTGGCCGCCTGCCCAACCAGACTTGAAGCGCCCAGCGATAACATCAAGCCCAGCAAAACAGACAATCCTTTAAATGCTTCAGTTTGCGATCCAGGCAAATAGGGATAGGCCATGGCAAGTGCAAAAAGCCACACCATCACCTTGGTGATGCGGCGCGTGGGAGTGGCGATGTCAGGGTCCACCCAATTTACCTGGATCTGCCGGTTTCGTACTTGTGTAAAAAAGCGGTCGGTCGCGCGGGTTGCCAAAAATGCAAGGTAGAAAATCAGGACCGCGGCCAGCAAACCGGGCAGGGAGCCAGCTGTCGCCTCCAGCATGCGAAATATCAATTCAACCAACACGTCATTGAGCGTCTCGCCCCAGGCCCGGGTGAACGCAAAGCAGCGCAGCACAAAACTCAACCACTCCACCACCAGCACAAGCACCAGAACACGAAACACCAACAGCAGAAGCAAGTGCGCACCGTAGCTCAGGCGGTCTTGGTGCAGACCGTGCAACCCAGCAAGTCGAAATCGTTCGGTTTGTGTCGCGGTTGCCGTGATCAGGTGGGTCAGTAGTGCCCGTCTGGCCTTGGAGCTGAGCCACACCAACGCAGCGGCGGCAGCGGTAGCCAGTGCGGCGAGTCCTAACGCACGGAGCAGGCTCTCCAGACTGCGACTCTCTTCACTTTCCGCGATTGCACGCCTCAATACCGTAGCGCTGTGATCAGCGATTTGCTGCAAGGTATCCTCGCGCTGAGGATTCAGGTCAGCGGGGGTCACCACAAAACTGGTTGCGCCATCAATACGGATTTGAAAGCCAAACAAATCGCCTTGCACCGTTACGATGTGGTCGCCACTCAACGCGAGTTGGTCCACGATTCGGGCGTGGGCGCGCTTGGCCCGGTCGCTGGCCGAGATTCCCATCAATGCACTGCGAAAAGTGAACACCTTGCGATGAAAGAAAACCAGTTCCTGCGACTCCAGCGCCGCTGGACTCGCAGCGACCACCGCGCCGCCAACCGGCGCGGGAAGCACTTCAGCGCTGACCAGGATCGGAAATACAGCGAATAGCAGAGCAAAAAGGATGCGACGCATAAATCACATTGTGATGGAAATACCTCTGCAACTCGCACGCCGATGAATCCAAAGGCTTCTGAATCAGCCGCCAACAGGTCCTCGTCACTGATAATTTGGTCATGCCCAATCTCCCGAACCCCTGTGTTATTCAATCCGAAGTGGATGTATTTCCCAAACTAGCCGAACTGCTGCTCCAGCGAAAGTGGCACTTAACTACGGCAGAAAGCTGTACTGGTGGGCTGATTTCGGCGGGCTGCACAAATCTACCCGGGTCGAGCGCCTGGTTTGATCGTGGATTTGTAACCTACTCCAACGAAGCAAAGATTGAGTTGCTAGGCGTGGAGGAACGCTTGTTGCGTCGGGCTGGTGCCGTGTGCGAGGGGGTTGCACGCGCCATGGCGGTCGGAGCGCTGGCCCGCTCGCACGCCCATGTATCTGTCTCGGTCACCGGGGTTGCCGGTCCGACGGGTGGCAGTCCGGCCAAGCCAGTGGGTACGGTATGGTTCGGATTTGCCCTGCCAGGTCAAATCGTGACCGAAAAACGCCTCTTTGAAGGTGACCGTGCGGCAGTACGCGCCGCCACCGTGCACCACGCCGTCACACGCCTCATCGCATTGCTGAAGGACAACGCTGACCGGTCTGCCTAAGCGCAAGATAAACTTAAAAATGATAGCGTCTTACGCTTATTACATGAGGGCTAAAGGCTATTTTTGCTCAAAATGTCTCCCAGTCGTCGCCTCCGTTAGTTGACTTGGAGGGTACTGCCATGCTGATCTTTTTGGGACTGGTAACGGCTGCCGGTTTCGCAGCAATTCTGGCCGGTGCTGCGACTGCCCGCACTGGCCGCGCAGGAGCTGGTCTGCTGGTCGCTACAGGGCGCTTTGGGATGCTGCTTGCCACTTGCCTGGACGCGGACAGCGCCAAGTTCGCCCCAGCCGCACCGATCTTGAAAACACTCACGACCTCCACCATCCGCCCCGCCTGCTGATTCAAACTGTCAGCAGCAGCAGCGGCTTGTTCCACCAGCGCTGCATTTTGCTGCGTGACGTTGTCCAACTGCACGATAGCGTGATTGACCTGCTCAATTCCACTGGTTTGTTCGTGGGCGGAGGCACTGATTTCTCCGATCAGATCTGCCACCCGCTTCACCTGGGCAACGATATCGCTCATCGACTCCCCGGCTGCACCTACCAGCCGGCTTCCGGTTTCGATTCGCTCCACACTGGCGCCTATCAGGCTCTTGATTTCTTTTGCCGCTTCTGCCGAGCGTCCCGCCAAGCTGCGAACCTCGCTTGCAACCACCGCAAAACCACGCCCCTGCTCGCCGGCACGCGCAGCTTCGACCGCCGCGTTGAGGGCAAGGATGTTGGTCTGAAAAGCAATCCCGTCGATCACACCAATGATGTCTGCAATCTTGCGTGATGCCGCCGTGATTTCTTCCATGGTGGCTACTACCTGTCCCACTACAACCCCGCCTTGGGTCGCGGCCGAACTGGCGGAACCAGCCATCTGATTGGCCTGTCGGGCGGTATCGGCATTGTTCTTGACCGTGGAACTCAGCTCTTCCATTGAAGCCGCAGTTTGTTGCAAGCTGCTGGCCTGGGTCTCAGTGCGTTGCGATAGGTCGGCGTTACCCGATGCAATTTCATTGGCACCAGTGGAAATATTGTCGGCACCAGAGCGTACTTGACTGACAAGGCTGGCCAGGCTGTCGCGCATTTTTGAAAGACCAATCAAGACCTGCGTCGTTTCTTCCCGGTCGTTGCTCGGGTCGACATCAATTACACAGGCCAGATCACCGCCTGCGATTCGCGACGTCGCCTCCACTGCCGTCTGCAACGGGCGGGTGATGCTGGCTGTGAGACTCCACGCCAACAGGCATGCGACCAACAAAACAACCAGGCCAACTCCACTGATGACACCCATGGTTGTGCGATTGCTGGTATTGGTCTGGTCAATGATCTGTTGGGATTGCTGCCTTTGCAAGGCAATGAAAGCGGCCAGTTCAGAAACGGCCTTGCTTGAAAGTGGATCGATTTTTCCGGTAATCACCGCGCCGGCCTGCTCTGTATTGAATTGCGCCGCGAGGTCGACTGCTTCCTTGAAATGCGCATCCATTTGCGCATCAATGGTCGCCAGACGACCAAAGATTTCCCGCGCTCCAGGGCTCAATCCGGCGCCCTCAAGCTTGGTCTTGGCTGCCAAGTAAGCGCCACGATGGCGTTTTGCCTCGGCCTCATCTTTTTGGACGGCATCAACCTTGGACTGCAGGCCCATGTTGCGAATCGAAACGGCACTGCTCATCAAAGCGTTTCGCATGTCAACTGCCAAGTCTTCCTGTACATCGGCGCGCGCCAGTGTCTCCAGCAGGGCAGACCGGTTTGCGCTGTTGCTGAGCATTGAGCCAATCAGCATCGCAGCCGCGGTGAACAGCAAAACGCCAAAACCCAGACCCAGCCGCAAACCAATCTTCAAATTCCGCATATTTCTACCCAACTTATTTGTAGATGCCAACGCCCAAATAGGTATCACCAACGCTTTCCAGATACATGACCTTGGCTTCAATTTTTTGTGAAGTCGGGTTCAGAAACCGATAGCTGGTTGACCAACCCTTGCCCTTTGTCTTCGCAAGGTCGAGCAGCATCTGAAAGAAGGGATTGCCCTCAGAGTCCTTCATGCCAGTCAAATTTTTTCCAACGAGCTTGGAATTACCGCCATGGGCGAGAACTTTGCCATTGAATTCGGTGTAAACAATGTACAAATCGCGGTCCTTGAATGACTTGCCATTGGTGAATTCCTCCGCGGCCTTTTCCGCTCCGTTGGCCTTGAGGTAAGCCACCGCCTTTTTGACCATCGCCTCGGCCTCTGCAGCCGTTCCCTGCTCAGCAGCCAGACAGTTTCCGAGCATCAAAAAACTCGCCAAAAAGGCAGCAAGAGACCACTTCAACCATGCAAACATGTTCATTTCATCACTCCTACAATAAAAAAGGATGCAGTCGCAAACGACTATTTGTAGATGCCAACGCCGACCCAGGTGTCGGCAACCCGCTCGACGTAGATAGCCTTGCTCTGCATCACCTTGGTGACCGGATTGATAAACTTGTATTGACCGCTCCAGCCCTTGCCTTTTTCAACTGCAACCGCGGTGATCATTTTGATGAATTCAACACCCTCGGGATCTTTCAACCCCATTAGATTCTTGCCAACCAACTTGGGGTTGGAGCCATGTGCGAGGTTGTTGCCCTTGAGGTCGTAGACCGAAATATAGAGGTCACGGTCCTTGAAGGAGGTTCCGTTGGTAAATTCTTCGTAGGACTTTTCAGCTCCATTGGTCTTAATGTGGGCAACCGCCTTTTTGACCATCGCCTCGGCCTCGGCGGCGCTACCCTGATCGGATGCGTGTGCCGCACCGAGGGCAAAAAACGCAATCAAAATTGCTACCCATAAGGACCTTGAGAACAGCATTCGCTTCATGGATTCACCTAAAAAATAGATTGCACGGTTGCGGATTCGCCAGCTCAACAACCACATCCGTGGTTGTGGACCTGGTGGCCAACTGTATTCCTTCTATCTCCTCGTGAGCCTTCGGGTATACCCTTCAAACTGGTGTGCCATCCAATGGCAGCCCTAAAGATGCGGGCAGGATTCAGAGGATTGAGCAGAAAGCCAATCCGTCAATGCAGATTGACGCACTGGCGCATCGGTATTCGCGGGCTAGGCCTGTCCCGGTATTGGGGCCAATGCAGGTTCTACATCACCACACTGGGCCCGTTGGCGCAAGGCATGCTCCATAACGACCAGCGCCAGCATCGCTTCGGCAATGGGAGTGGCACGGATGCCCACGCAGGGGTCATGGCGCCCTTTGGTGACAACCTGGGTCGGGTTGCCCGCAACATCGATCGAGTCGCGCGGCGACAAAATGGAACTGGTGGGCTTGATGGCGATGGTGACCTCCAGGTCCTGCCCTGTGCTGATACCACCGAGTACACCGCCGGCGTTGTTGCTCAAAAACCCTGTGGGTGAAAGCGAGTCGCCATGGGTGGTGCCGCGTTGCGCCACGCTGGCAAAGCCGGCACCGATCTCTACCCCCTTGACTGCATTGATGCCCATCATGGCATAGGCAATGTCTGCGTCCATCTTGTCGAACAACGGCTCCCCTAGACCCACCGGCACGCCGCTGGCACTGACGCGAATACGGGCACCGCAAGAGTCCCCCGCTTTGCGCAGAGCGTCCATGTAGTCAGCCAGTGCGTCCACATTGGCCACAGGCGCAAAAAAGGCATTTCCCGCCACATGGTCCCACGATTCAAATGCTATGGGCATATCGCCTATTTGGGTCATGCAGCCCCGAAACCGGGTGCCGTAACGCTCCAATAACCATTTTTTCGCCACCGCCCCGGCGGCAACCATCGGTGCTGTCAGGCGCGCGCTTGATCGACCGCCACCCCGTGGATCGCGAATGCCGTATTTTTGGAAATAGGTGTAATCGGCATGACCCGGGCGGAATGTCTCCAGGATGTTGCCATAGTCCTTGCTGCGCTGATCGGTGTTTTCAATCAGCAAGGCAATGGGTGTACCGGTGGTTTTACCCTGGTAGACGCCACTGAGAATGCGCACGGCATCGGGCTCATTACGCTGGGTCACAAAGCGACTGGTACCAGGGCGGCGCCGGTCCAGGTCGCCTTGAATATCCGCCTCACTCAGCTCCATGCCCGGCGGGCAGCCGTCGATCACGCAGCCAATGGCCGGGCCGTGGGATTCACCAAAGTTGGTGACTGCGAATAGGTGTCCAAAAGTATTGCCGCTCATGGGACTGAATTATCCCAGAGGCGCCGGTCTACTTGCTTTCACCTTCCCCTTCGGGCCAGTCCCGAATATAGGCCTTGAGCATCTTGTTCTCAAAATTTTGACTGTCGACCACGGCACGCGCCACATCGTAAAAACTGATGACACCTTGCAACATGCGATGATCCATGACCGGCATGTAACGTGCGTGGCGGTCCAGCATCATGCGTCGAACCTCGTCCATGTCGGTTTCCAGCGTACAGGTCAGCGGATGGTCATCCATTGCAGTGCGAACCAGGGTCTTGCCAATCGCGCCGCCGTTTTTGACCACCATTTGGATCACTTCCCGAAAGGTCAGCATGCCGACGAGTTCACCATGCTCCATCACCACCAGCGATCCAATATCCTTGTCACTCATCAGGTCCAGCGCCTTCGACAAAGGCTCGTCGGGTGAAGCGGTGTAAAGCGTATTGCCCTTGACGCGCAGGATGTCGCTGACTTTCATGGTGTTTCCCCGTGGCACTTGGATAAGAAAAGTTGCTCAAATATAGCCCACAATGGACGCCTGAAACCACAAACAACCATGGGAAAAAGTTATGTCTGGCTACGCTGACCCCGGTTTTGACACCTTGGCCCTGCATGCGGGTGCCGAACCCGACCCTGCCACGGGCGCCCGGGCGGTGCCGATCCACCTCACTACATCATTCGTATTTGAGTCCAGCGAGCACGCCCACTCGCTATTTAACCTGGAGCGTGCCGGACATGTCTACAGCCGCATCAGCAATCCCACCAATGCCGTTCTGGAGCAGCGAGTGGCTGCGCTGGAAGGCGGAATTGGCGCCATAACCACCGCCAGTGGACAGGCTGCACTGCATCTGAGCGTGGCCACCCTGATGGGCGCTGGCTCGCATATTGTGGCCAGCACTGCGCTGTATGGAGGCTCACAAAACTTGTTGCACTACACCCTGCGACGGTTTGGAATCGAGACCACATTTGTCAAACCCGGCGACCAGGACGGCTGGCGCGCGGCCATTCGACCGAACACCAAACTCCTGTTCGGTGAGACGGTGGGTAACCCCGGCCTTGATGTGCTGGATATTCCAAACATTGCATCGATCGCGCGGGAGGCTGGCGTGCCACTGCTGGTGGACTCCACGCTCACATCTCCCTGGCTCATGAAACCGCTGGAACTCGGTGCCGATCTGGTTTACCACTCGGCCACCAAGTTCTTGTCGGGGCATGGCACGGTAGTCGGCGGCATTGTGGTCGATGGTGGCAGTTTTGACTGGGCACGTGCCTATGCGCAAACCGGCCGCTTCGAAGAACTGGCAGCGCCTTATGCAGGCTTTCACAACATGAATTTCAGCGAAGAGAGCACCGTGGGAGCCTTTTTGCTGCGGGCCCGGCGCGAAGGGCTGCGTGACTTTGGGGCCTGCATGAGCCCTCACACCGCCTGGTTGATTTTGCAAGGCGTTGAAACACTGGGACTGCGCATGGCACGCCACATGAGCAATACCGAAAAAATAGTGCAGTTCCTGGCCGCGCAGCCCTTTGTCGGCCGGGTTGGCCATCCGATGCTGGAGAGCCACCCCAGCCACGCGCTGGCCAAAAAGCTATTGCCGCGGGGTGCCGGATCGGTTTTTAGCTTTGACCTCAAGGGCAACCGCGAACAAGGCAAAAAATTTATTGAAACGCTCAAAGTATTTAGTCACCTGGCCAATGTGGGTGACTGCCGCAGCCTGGTGATTCATCCGGCCAGCACAACCCACTTCCGCATGAGTGACGAGGCCTTGGCAGGCGCAGGTATTTCGCAGGGGACGATACGCCTGTCGATCGGACTGGAAGACGCCGACGATCTGATTGATGACCTCAAACGTGCGCTCAAAGCCGCCGAGAAGGCATGACACCCGGGTTTTTCGGACCGCCGAATGCTACATATATTGTAGCAGCATGCCCTTATTCGACGAGGGCTAGTGGCTATTTTCATCAACAATTAACTTTGAGGGGCATCAATTCATGGATGTAACCGTCAACCAACACCGCACTTACTGCTACACCGGTGGCAAAGCATGGGATGCCGCCAAACCCACGGTTGTCTTCATCCACGGTGTGCTCAACGACCACAGCGTCTGGATACTTCAGAGTCGTTACTTGGCCAACCACGGCTACAACGTGCTGGCGGTGGATCTGCCAGGGCACTGCCGCAGCGAGGGCGAGGCACCGTCCACAGTCGAGGAGGCTGCCAACTTCGTCACTGACTTGTTGAATGCCGTTGGCGTGCAAAGGGCCGCGTTGGTTGGCCACAGCTGGGGCTCACTGATTGCGCTGGAAGCGGCTGCCCGACTGAAAGAGCGCATCACCCACCTGGTGCTGGTGGGTACTGCGTTCCCGATGAAAGTGTCCCCCGTGCTCATTGAGACTTCGCTCACGGATCCCATGAAGGCGCTCACCATGATCAATGTATTCTCCCGCAGCACATTGGCAGCGCCGCCATCGGCGCTGGGACCGGGAACCTGGGTTTATGGCGTGGGCATGGCGCTGGGACGCCGTGTATTGGCCAGCAATCCCGCTGTTAATGTCTTTCACCGGGGATTTGTCGCCTGCAACAGCTATGCCAATGGCGAAGCCGCGATCGCAGAGATCAGCTGCCCGGTATTGTTTGTGCTGGGTGCACAGGACCAAATGACAATGCCCAGAGCAGCCCAGACCTTGATTGCTAAGGCACAGACCAGCGGACGCACGGTGCAGGTGGTAACACTGCCTGTGGGACACCACCAAATGACCGAAACGCCCGACGCCACCCTGTTTGCGATTCGTGACTTTTTAAACCGAACCTGAGTTCTTGGCACCAAGGAAACACGATGCAAACCAGAAATGTACTCTCCAGCCTGCTGACCCTCGCCCTCTGTGCCGCCAGCGGCCTGGCCCTGGCAGCTTTCCCCGACAAACCAGTCAAAATCGTGATCGGTTTCCCGGCCGGTGGGCCATTGGACCAACATGCCCGGTTGCTGTCCGACAAATTGCAGACGGTGCTGGGGCAACCCGTGCTGATCGACTACAAATCCGGTGCTGGTGGCACCGTGGGCGCACAAGATGTGATGAAAGCCCCGGCCGACGGGTACACCATCATGCTGGCCAATACCGGGGTGATGGTGATCAACCCCGCCATTTATACCAAGCTGCCATATGCAACCTTGCGTGACTTCGCGCCCATTGCCCGCACTGCGATGCAACCCCTGGCATTGCTGGTCAATCCCAAGGTACCAGCCAATTCGCTCAAGGAGTTCATCGATTTCGCCCGCGCGCGCCCGGGGCAGATCAACTACGGTTCCGCTGGTAATGGCGGCATCAGTCACTTGGCTCCCGAAATGTTCAAAGCTGCCACCGGCCTGTTTATGGTCCACATCCCCTACCGGGGCAGTGCACCGGCCTTTACGGACCTGATGGGCGGACAGGTCCAGTTCATGGCCGAATCCATTCCCCAAGCTGCCACCTACCACAAGCAGGGCAAAGTGCGTGCGTTGGCCGTGACCAGCCGCGAGCGCAACCCTGCCCTTCCCGATGTCCCCACCGCCATGGAAGCCGGCATCAAGAATTTTGAGGTGGTGGGCTTCTACGGCTTTCTGGCACCAGTGGGCACACCCAAAGATGTGGTCGCCAAGTTGAGCGATGCGTTCAAACAGGTGCTGGCAATGCCCGAAGTGCGCAACCGCATGATCACACAAGGGGCCGACCCGGCCTTTTTGGGGGCCGATGAGTTTGCGAAATACCTATCGAACGAGATGCCGCGCTGGGCGGAGGTGGTTGGAAAGTCCGGGGCCAAACTGGACTGATAACAAGCTGCAAGCTCTGTATCGGGCACTGGGTTCCTGCAGCAAAAGTTGGCTGGCCTTTGATGTGGATCAAAGTTCAACGAATTGCGCAGGACTACGCTTTGCCGTTTGAAGCGTGATTCACAGACAGGAGACCACCATGTCGTTTCGATTCCCTTGGACGCTGGCCATGCTCATGGTCAGTGGTGTCGCTGCCGCAGAACCCGCTGCACCCTATTGCACCGTGTTTGACCCCAACTCCAGCACACTGGAAATACCCTGCCTTGCCGCTGGAGGCACCGCCTACAAGGCCTCTTTGTCGCTGACCTCAGCCTCACCATTGACATTTGGTGTGCGCAGTCTGGGAGCCAGCGGGTTGGCACCGACACCCGGACAGTGCGCCGTTTTTGAGCCCTCCACCACCAGTATCGGGTTGCCATGCGTGGTGGTTGGCACGACCAGAATGTGGGCCAAACTCAAATTGGAGGCCAACTCCAGCTTAAGCCTGGTCGGCGCTGGCGGTGCAGTGACCAATGACTGCCAGCCACTGGTGGATGCCCCTGCAGGAGCCCAAGTCAGCATCACGGCTACTGGCGAGGCATCAGGCACGGTGGCACGGGCCTTGGTGCGCAACACCACGGCACAGCAGCAGTGCTATTGCGTGTTGCCAGGCCATGCATTGCGCAATACCGACACCCGCTACCAGAACCTGGGCATTATCAAGAGCGCGTCGGTTTGCGTGCAGCCCGGACAACAAAGTGAAATGAGCCTTGATGGCAGCTGCCTCAATTCCGCTCTCAACACACCCACGGCCGGCCAGACCATGACGCTGTATCGGGACAGTCGTGCGGACCTGAGCGCTCTGCTGCAAGCCATCGAACGTGAACGCACCGACATGAACCAGATTCCCGTGATCACGTTTGCAGTTTGGGCCCTGACCGATGCCGACAACCCGATTGCCGGAACCCTGAACTCCATCAAGCAAATGTTCCGGCTGGCCGGCCTGGATCCGGCCCAATACCCCGGCTTGGCCAACGAAATTCAAATTCCCGTCATTCCGACCTTCCCTCTGCCCGAATGACGCAACCCGTTGGTCCTTGGGGTATTTTCAAGGCCCAGGCTTGATCGTCTCGCCCATTCCCTGAAGCGGGCCAAGCGGATTGGCCTGCAGTTCGGTGGTTTCAATTTTTGGTTGCCCGCTCCATTGTTTGAAAACGACCATTGTGTCGACCACAACAATAAGTGCCTCAAATTTCCAGCCCGTGGTGAGCGTGGTTCGTCTGAAATTCAGAAAATCAAGCGGGAAATTGCCAATGCGTTTGCGGCTGATCCGGCTGGACTGCATCAAATAGCCCACGCAACCCTCATGTGCCCGGATGCAATCCACGATGCCTTGGGGCAGCGGGTCATGGACCTGCGCCGGCGATGGCAGTACCGCACTCACAACCTGGGACTGATTGAGCAGCTGCATATTGGGCGTCTTCAGTGGATCAAAGCCCAATTTGCGCACCGTGTCCATGCCGGTTTGGTAGGGAACTATGGCGTCAAAACTGCGCTTGGCGTCCTCAAAATTTTGCCAGGGGTTGTCCACATCCTGCTTTGCCGAGGGCAGCAAGAACGAGCACCCCCCCACCAGGGCCACCTGCATCGCCAACAGATTGAGCCTCAACACCCCTTGCATTCGCCACACCCCCTGTGTGCCCACGATACCGGGAATTTTCCGACAGACGGGAATCGCCGCGACGCATTGCGCGCGAATCCTTGAGAAAACGCATTTCCGGACACTTCTCACGCCGTTGGCGCCGCAGCAGCCCGCTGACTTTTGTCAAACTCCACAGCCCGCCGATCGCCACAATGACAGTCGAGCGTCAAGCGTGTGAGTGCGATTTGGTCCGTATTGCCACTCTTAAGCGGCTCGCAGGTATTAAGGGGTGATGATGAAGCAATATTCCGTGGATTCGTCCTGTTCATCTGGCCTGCGCAGGGAGGCGCGGCGTAACGGATTATTGTGTGGCGCCTTAGCGCCGCTTCTTTCGTTGGTTTTGTTGGGATTGAGTGCCTGTGCACTGGAGGTTCAAAACACACAACCGGTCAAGCAGCTTGCCAAGGCATCAAGGCCGCCCGGTTCAATTTATGGTGGATGGCGGCTCTATAGTGAAAAGTGCGCCCATTGTCATGGGCCGGCCGCGGCGGGCACCACACTTGCACCCGACTTATTGCCCATCGTTCGCGAGATGGGGCCCCACCAGTTCGTGAACCTGGTCCTGCGGCGATACGACTGGGGCCGCACACTGGAGCGATCCAACAGCGCCGACCGGGAAACTCTGATTGAAGAGATCCTGTTGCGTCAGGATTACCCCCTGCCCATGCCGGCCTGGGAGTCCGAGCCCAGCGTCAACGTCCATATTGTGGACTTATACGCATACCTGTCGGCAAGGGCGCAGGGTCTACAAGACCCGCAGCGGCCATCGCAATAAAACTGCCGCGTGGCACTGCGCCAACAGTGCAATTGCAATTTGCATCGGCATGTTCACAATTTGATAAATATCACGTCCGCACCCGCCAAGTCGAACAGACTGCCGCTTTGGTAGGACCCCGCTGGGGCTCTGCGTCGCGTGGGTAGTGCTCGTCGATTTGGGCGGGCAACCGCCATGCGATGGGGCCGACAGCGTGGGTGAGGGAGTGGCGTGTTGCCAAAAACGCAATCAAAGTCAAACAAAATGGAATATTTGCTAACCAAGCGAAACACTTGGATCCTGGTCGCCGTATTGACGCTTTGGCGTCTTTACCTTTCGGCAGAACTGCAGTTGCATCCCGATGAAGCTTATTACTGGCTCTGGTCGCGCTACCTGGACATTGGCTACTTTGACCACCCTCCGCTGGTTGCCTATTTCATCTGGTTCACAACCCTGCTGTCCAAGTCAGAACTTTGGGTCCGGCTCTCCGGCACGATCGTCTCCCTGGTGTTGAGCGGCTTGATCTGGCATCTTGCATTGCAGCTTTACCGCAGCGTGCCCATAGCGGCAGGCAGCGTGATGCTTTTTAATGTTTACCCGCTGACCATGCTGGGCCTGATCGTGATTACCCCGGATATTCCGGTTTTTCTGTTCTGGTCATTGAGTATTTATCTCCTCTGGCAAGTGGTGCGCACCCAAAGAATCTGGCTCTGGTATGCGCTTGGCGTCACCTTTGGCATGGCAATGTTGTCCAAATACACGGCAATTTTGATGATCCCGTGCTTTTTCATCTATTTGGTGCTGACCGATGACCGTTGGTGGCTCAAGACCATCCATCCCTACCTTGCGCTAGCCACCGGACTCCTGATTTTTCTTCCAGTGGTGTACTGGAACAGCCAGCACGACTGGGTTTCCTTTGCATTTCAATTGAGAAACGGTCTGGGCGGCGAAAGTTACTCGATCAGCACAGTGGCCGAATATATTGGCGGTCAGCTGCTGGTGACCGGCCCCATCGTCTGGATTGTGGGGATCTATGCTGCCTTTGTTGGCCTCTATCGGAAGGACAAAGAGACGCTGTTCCTCATCGCAACAGCAATACCCATCATTGCATTCTTCGGTCTTTCGTCGTTCAGAAAAGCCGCGGGGCCAAATTGGCCGGCGTTTGCCTATGTCACATTCAGCATCCTGGTCACCAAGTATTGCCTTGACAACTCTTCGCGTACGCGGCGTGCGCTGTGGTCGGCTGGGCTGGTATCGAGTCTGATCATTTCATCCGTCACCACGGCCCATGCGCAATTCAATCTGATTCCACTGGACCGTTACTCCCGTGAACTCGCCGCTGCAGACGCCACAAACTGGTTCCACGGCTGGCGCGAGCTCGGCACCGAGTTGAAGAAATACCCAGGCCGGGACTTTGCGGTAACACCTTCACACCAACTCAGTGCCGAGATCATCTACTACACCGACACGGCCATTCAGGCTCAAACTGCCCGCATCACCCGTCCAAGCCAGTTCAACTTGTGGAACCTGCCAAGCGACCCTGATGGCAGTGAAGGCCTGTATGTCTGGACCGCGACAGACTACATTGGACCCCATGGCAAAGATTTTTCTGCCAGTTCACGAAGCGACTCGCTGCATGTTTACCGCGGTGCCAATGCGGTGCGCACCTACTACATCGCCGCCGGCAATGACAACATGCCCCGCCCCTTTTACAGCAACTGACCGACTGCCTGTACGCTGTGAAATTGCTTCACTATTTATAGCACCTCACGCAGCATTACCGAGGGCCAGCGCCCGATTTGCCAAATTTTTTCGGTCTGCGCCATGCGCTCGACCAACCAGGCGCTGATGAGTGGCTCCAGCGCCGTGGTGTCTGGATCGATCAGCAGTACATAGCGCGCCTCGTCACCGGGCTGCAATGCCTCGCGCAGCTGCGCGATCCAGTCGAACGCGGTGAGCGTTCGCAACAATGGCTCCAGCCGCAAGGGGTCCACATGCATGACCCGGCAGAGCTGCTCCAGCGTTAGCCCCTTGGCATCGGATCCCCGAACACGCTCAAGATGCTGCACCACTTCCAGCGACAGCTGAAATCGCCAACCATGCGGCAACCGGCGAAGGGTGCCACCAGCCAACAGGCTGGGCAGATAAGCCGTCAAAGCCGCTCCAAGCAACACTATCACCCAGACCACATAGATCCACACCAGCAAGATCGGCAGCGTCGCAAAGGCGCCATACACCATGGAATACGTTGGCACGCTGCTGACATACAGCGCCAGCCCTTTCTTGGCCACTTCAATGCCGACTGCCACGATAACCCCACCAATCCAGGCATGGCCCCAGCGCACATGGGTGTTGGGCACGTAGCGGAACATCGCCGCCATGCCACCGGCCACCAGCAGAAATTGCACTAGGTCAAAAAGCAATGAAACCCCACCCGGCAGCACCCCGACTACGCCACGGGACACGGAAATGGCATAAGAGGTCATGCTCAAGCTCACGCCCAGAAGCAACGGCCCCAGGGTAATACAGGCCCAGTAAATCAGCACCCGCTGCGCGAACGGTCGCACGGATCGAACCCGCCAAATGTTGTTGAGCGTGCGGTCGATCGTGAACACCAGCGCCAGCGCGGTGCCTAGTAATACTGCCAACCCAACCACGCCGAGCTTGCTGGCTTTGCCCGCAAACTGATTCAAATAACCCAGTACCTGGCGCGCAATGTTGTCGGGCACCAGGCTCTCAATCAGCCAGCGTTGCAGCACATCCTGAAACTTGGCAAACATCGGGAACGCGGTAAACACCGCCAACGCCACGGTGATGAACGGAACCAGTGCAATGGTGGTGGTAAAGGTCAGACTGCTGGCGGTCAGTCCCAAGCGGTCTTCGCGAAACCGCTCTCGCAAGGTGCTGATGGCATGAAGCCACGGCACATGGGCGAACTCGTTGAGCCAGCCCCTCAAACGTTCAAGATGTTGCATACCGCTATGATGCCACCGACATGAACGCACCCTCTTACTACGTCAATTCCACCCGCTGGCTCGCCGTTGGCAGCGTGCTCGGCCTCATCGCACTTTCTTTGAGCTGGGAGTTGGTGCTGGCACCGCTGCGCCCTGGCGGATCCTGGCTAGTGCTCAAGGCACTACCTTTGTGTATCCCGTTGGCAGGGCTGCTAAAAAACCGCATGTACACCTACCGGTGGGTCAGCCTGGTGGTATGGCTTTACTTCATCGAAGGTGTGGTCAGGGCCTGGAGCGACAAGGCACCTAGTAACTACCTCGCGATGCTTGAAATCGTGCTGTGCGTGCTGCTCTTTGTGGCATGTGCCGCCCATGTACGTTTGCGCCTGGCGCACCCGCATGAAACCGACTCACCGGACGCCCTCCTGAAAGCAAGCCCATGATGCCGCCCACCGAACTGCTCAACCACCTGCGCAAGAGCGTCGGTGCCGCCCACGTCCTGACCGAGGGAGACCTGAGCGCTTATGAGCAAGACTGGCGAAAACGGGAATATGGAAAATGCATGGCCGTGGTGCGCCCTGCCACAACTGAAGAAGTGGCGGCGGTCGTCAAGGCATGCGCAGCAGCCAGCGTGAGCATCGTGCCGCAGGGTGGCAACACCGGCATGGTGGTGGGCTCGACGCCAGACCGCAGTGGCACCCAGGTCGTGCTGAGCCTGACGCGCATGAACCGCGTCCGTGCGCTCGATGCCGCCAATTTGACCGTCACAGTCGACGCAGGCTGCATATTGCAAAGCATTCAAGAGGCCTGCGCCCAATCAGGCTTCCTGTTTCCGCTGAGTATGGCGTCGCAAGGCAGTTGCACTCTGGGCGGCAACCTCGGGACCAATGCAGGAGGCACACAGGTGGTGCGATACGGCAACACGCGCGAGCTGTGCCTGGGCCTGGAAGTGGTCACCGCACAGGGTGACATTTGGCACGGCCTATCCGGCCTGCGCAAGGACAACACCGGCTACGACCTGCGCCACCTGCTCATTGGCTCGGAAGGCACCCTTGGTGTGATCACCGGTGCCATCATGAAGCTCTATCCGCTGCCGGCCGCGCAACTGACCGCGTTTGCTGCCGTCCCCTCTTTGGAAGCGGCTGTCCAACTCCTGGGAATGGCGCACCAGCACCTGAGTGCCGGACTGACAGGCTTCGAAGTGATGGGACAGTTTGCCCTGAGCCTGGTGATCAAACACTTCCCTCAGATACGGGTGCCGTTTCAACAGCTTTCAAGCCCTTACTGCGTCGTGCTTGAAGCCTCCGATCAGGAGTCAGAAGTCCACGCCCGCGCCGGATTTGAGCGCTTGCTGGAGGCCGCCATGGAGCAGGGTTGTGTGCAGGACGCCGTGGTGGCAGAAAGCATCACGCAAGCGCAAGCGCTGTGGCACGTCCGCGAGAGCATCCCACTGGCGCAAGCACAAGAGGGCCTGAACATCAAACACGATATTTCAATTGCAGTGTCCCGAATCCCCGAGTTTGTACGGCTGACCGATGCGCAACTAGAGCAAGCATTCCCCGGGGTGCGCCTGGTCAACTACGGCCATTTGGGTGACGGCAACTTGCACTACAACGTGCAAGCTCCCGCAGGGTCCGACGCCGAAGCGTTTTTGCGCAACGATGAACCTGGTGTCAATGCCATCGTGTACGAGATGGTGGACCAATTCAACGGCTCCATCTCCGCAGAACATGGCGTGGGCAGTTTGAAGCGCGAGAAACTGGCGCAACACAAATCCCCGGTAGCGCTGAACATGATGCGTGCCATCAAACATGCGCTGGATCCGCAAAACATCATGAACCCGGGAAGAGTGCTGACGCTATAGCAGCTGGCGCACTGGCCATGCCAGGTTCGCTTTCGACATCAGTGGACATCAGTGCGGTAACCATTGTTTACAAAACTTAACCGCAAATCGTCCGGTTACGCACACTGCCACCTTAAACTGCCCCCACAGAGCACACCCAACCTGACACTTCAGCAATGACAAGGAGCCTTTTTATGAAACACACATGGATATCACTGGCCATTGGTTTAACCGTATTGAGTAGCGCG
>CAIQBN010000573.1 GCA_903870065.1 uncultured beta proteobacterium
ACATAGTGGCGCTCCCATAACGTGCCGGGGCGCGGAGGATTCACCAGCCCATGCCAGACGGTTGCCATGCTGCCCACAATGGTGGCGCCCACCAAAGTCAGCACAAAGGGACCATGGACCGAGTCAAACATACAGACCACCCGTTCATTGCGCGCAAACAACCCCGGCACGCCGCGCGCCGTGGTTGGATTCACTGAGAACAAGTCACCTGGCACATAAATCATGCGCCTCAGGGCACCATCACAGGGCATGTGAATGCGGTGATAGTCCTTGGGGCTGAGATACAGGGTTGCGAAGTGTCCATCTTCAAACTGAGCTGCGAGTGCCGCATCGCCGCCCACCAGTGCCGTTGTGGAATAACAATGCCCTTTGGCCTGAAAAATTTGGTCTTTCTCAATGCGACCGAACTGACTGATGGCACCATCCACCGGGCAAATCCAGGGGGAAAGCGCCAGCGGACGCGCGCCGGGTTGGAGTGCACGGGTAAAAAAATCATTAAACGTTGCATAACTCCCAATGTCCGGGTTGGCAGCTTCGGCCATGTTGACCTGGTAACGCTTCACAAACCAGCGAATGACCACTGTGGTGGTATGGCCAGCTCTGCTGCTGGCAAATTTTCCCGCCAGGGCGGTCAAGGCCTGTTTGGGCATCAGGTACTGCGGCAAGACCGCAAGGGTGTCGGACACGGCAGTTCCTTCTGGTTGGTTTAACTCGGGGTGCATGAGGCACGAATGCGGGCGCATTATAGTGAGCACATGAAACCTTCCCAAACTCTGAAACTCCACCGCAGCGCGGTGCTGGAAGCGGCGACACGCTTTCGCACGGCGAACCCACGTGTTTTTGGTTCAATCCTATCCGGGCGTGACGCTGAAGGAAGCGATATTGATCTGCTGGTAGACACCTTGCCTGGAACCACGCTGTTCGATCTGGGTGGTTTGCAGGTTGAGCTGGAAGAGTTGCTGGGCGTCCCCGTTGACTTGCTCACACCTGGTGACCTTCCCAAAGACTTTCGCGCCCAAGTGTTGGCGGAAGCTCAGCCTATATGAGTGCCATCAATCGGATTGGAGACTGTTTGGGAAACCATACAAACGGCATTGCCTGAATTGACGCGACAACTTCCCGGCATCATCGATGGATCGCGTTGAAGCCATGAAATATGAACAGATTGCACTATGTCCGCAGCCCGTATTCCTCCCATCCAGTGCCTGCTGACTTTCGAGGCATTGGCCCGCCTGCGCAGCGTGACGCAGGCAGCCGAAGAGCAGTGCGTCACCCCCAGCGCGGTGAGCCACCGGGTGCGCCAGCTCGAAGAAATCATCGGCACCAAGCTGTTTGGCCGGGCCGACTTTTCCCTCACGACTGAAGGCAGTGAATACCTGGCCCATGTACGCGAGGGGCTGGCGATTTTGCAGAAGTTCCCGACTTCAGCCGCTGCACCGGGCAAGCGCAAGCTGCGCCTGGCGGTGACACCCACGTTTTCGCGCTCCATCCTGATCCCGCGGCTGCGCCAGTTCACCGATGCCTACCCCGAACTTGACCTCACGCTGCAGGTGTCCATTCCGCTGTTGGACGTGGTGGCGGAAGACGCCGACCTGATGGTGCGTTTCGGTCCCGGCCGTTATGCCGACATGG
>CAIQBN010000574.1 GCA_903870065.1 uncultured beta proteobacterium
GCGTGGTGTGTCATTCCGCCGCCCCTTGCAGGGTGGCCAATTCGGTGCGCTTTGAGTGCAACTCCTTCACCAGTTCGCGTATTTCCGCATCCGACTGGCCAGCGATACGCGCCGCCGCAATTGCTTTCACTTCATAGTCTGGCCAACCTTTTGACCTCTGGCCAATGGCAACGCCGGTCGTTAGCACTCCGTCCCGAATGGCGTTGTAGGGACTTGCATCCGAACGCCACCCCATTTCAGCTTTAACCTCTCGCAATCTCCAAATTGGCATATAGCCCCCTATGTGTCTCGCTGGCGGTTGCTAGCGATTGGGGGTAATTGTCAAAATTGGTAAAGGGATACGGGGGCAACTGCCCAAAGCAAATAGGCAACCGCCTATGAAACCCTTATCTCATGCGGGTTGCCAGTGCATCGGGGATTTTCTTTAGGTGGCCTTCAATGGTGGTTTCTCCGATTGAAAGACCCATCGTCGCTGCCGTACTTTGAATCATCCCCGCAGCTTTTGCTGGTTTTTCAAATGGAACCTTTGCGTCCTTACAAAGGATGGCAATGATGGTCAATAGTGTGTCTCGCTCGCGGGTAGCCAGTGGCTTTGCTGGTTTTTGGTATTCGGCTTCATTGCCGTATTTGGCTTCATACCTCGCGATTTCTTCAAGCAAAAAAACCGCAGATTCCTTAATTTTTCCGATATTGACTGTGCCATTTAATTTGCGCCAGATCGCAAAGGGAAGTTCTCCCTTTTCGGCATCCCAGTCGTCCGCTGCAAATCTAAACTCACAGTCGAATGACTCAGTTTGAATCGGGTCTTGAAGGTACTGCCAGCCGCGTGCGTCAACTTCAAGCGTGTAGCCCGAATCACCCGGCGCATAGTCGCTCGCAACCCAGTCTCCAAATGCATCAATCTCCCAACTCAATATTTTGTGTTTCCCAATAAGCCGTATTGATGGTTTCACCGCGCCGGAAATAATGGCGTACCTCAGATCGTTTTCCGAGCATTGCCAGCGTTCTTGCAATTCCGAAAATGTTAGATAGTTCCGTGTCGGAATCTTGATTGCCATCCCTGCTCCCTGTAACGCCCGAATAAAAAACCATCGCCGCCAGGTCAGGGTGTCCCGGTGTTCGCCATCGGGGATCAGCCGATAGCTAGGCGTGGTCTAAAACTGTCTTATGCCGCTTTGAACGGGATCACCTCTGCACCGTGCGCCAGCTTGTCCAAGTAATCGGCCCATTGCTGGATCATGGTAAACCGCTGGGTAATGTATTTGGTGCGGTTGTAGCTGGTGCCGTTCGCGTCCTTCTTTGCGTGGGCCAGATTGGCCTCGATCACCTGCCAGTCAATATTCAATTCATCCACCAGCATTGTGCGTGCGCTTGCCCGGAACCCGTGCCAGCTTTGTTCTTTGCCAAAGCCCAGCGCATAAAGTGCACTGCGCACCGAATTGTCAGACACCGGCCTATCGTGGCTGCGTTCACCGGGGAACACATAGCGCCCATGCCCTGTCAGTGGGTGAATGCCGCGCAGCAAAGCCACCGCCTGTGTGGGCAACGGTACGGTGTGGGCTTCGCCTTGTTCCTTTTCCAGCTTGGTGCGCTTCATTTTCATGCTGGGGATCGTCCACAGCGCCGCATCTAAATCAAGTTCTGCCCATTCCATCATGCGCAGATTGCCCGGGCGTTGGTACAGGTAGGGCGTGAGCTGCAAAGCAGTGCGCACAATTGGCCCGCCCTTGTAACCCTTGATGGCCCGCATCAATCCACCCATGCGCACGGGGTCAAGGATGGCCGCAAAGGTCTTGCCACGGTAAGGCGTTAAGCGGCCTTTCAGCCCTTCGGTGATGTTGCGTTGCTGAACGTTGGCGGTGGGTAGCCAGTAGTCCCATACCTGCCGCGCCAGCATCAATACCCGGTCAGCCGTTTCAATTGCCCCGCGTTCCTCTACTTTTTGCAGTGCTGCCAATAGCTCCATGGCGTGAATGTCGGTCATGGCCCTGTCGCCAATCCACGGGAACAAGTCACGCTCCAGTTGCCGCAATGACCGCTCTGCGTGGCTTGCGCTCCATTGGGGGGACTGTTTGCCGTACCACTCCAGGGCAATAGCCTTGAAGGTGTCGCCGTCGGTTCGCGTGGCTTTCAGCTTTTCAACCTTGCGCACCTGAACCGGATCATGGCCTTCTGACTTTTGAAGCTTCGCCGCCGTCATCGCGTCTCGCGCCTTCTTCGGCCCAATGTCGGGATAACTGCCCAACGCCATACGGCCTTCTTTGCCGTCCTTGCGGTACTTGTAAAACCAGCGTTTCGATCCTGCCGGGCTGATTTCAAGATACAGCCCGCCGGAACATGCCAGCCGCGCCCGTTTCTTTTCAGGTGGGCAGATGGCGTTTTTACATTCAGCATCGGTCAGCATGGGGAACAACTCCGAGGTAAGGGAACAAATTGCAGGGTTTGCCAATGAAAATGGGGGAACACACCCCAAAAATCACTGTTTACCCCCACTTATTCCCCCCATTGTTCCCCCGCATTGCCCTAGCTGTCAATAGCGGCCTTTGTAGGCTATTGCACTGTAAGCACCTGATTTACCAAAGAAAAAGGCCGCTAAGTGTATGTCCTTAGCGGCCTTTGTCAGGGGTAATGGTGGAGCTGGGGGGATTTGAACCCCCGTCCGCAAACCTTCTTCGAACAGTTCTACATGTGTAGCCGTCTGATTTGAATCTCGCTTTTCACATCGCGCAGTGGCACGCTATGCAAATCGCCAGCAACCTATTTTCTTGGACCTCCCTAAGTTACC
>CAIQBN010000575.1 GCA_903870065.1 uncultured beta proteobacterium
GCGATAGTTCCGCTTGATTGCTCATTGTCTTGTCTCCTACGCTTATTTTGATATCATCAAATTTGCTACTATATTTGTAGCGAAGTATTCAGTAAATTCGGGGTCTAGGCGCCAAAACTATGCAGACGATTTGCGCTGCCCCGCCCAACGCCACAAGCCTGCGCCACCTAACACCATGGGCACACACAACCACTGCCCCATGCTCATTCCCAATGACAACAGGCCCAGGTGTGCGTCGGGTTCACGGAAAAATTCGGCGGTAAAACGCATGAGGCCGTAGCCGATTAAAAACGCAGCCGCAACTTGCCCTTGGCGCGGCGCGGTCCGGGCATACCACCATAACAGCACAAACAACAACAACCCCTCCAACAGGAATTGATACACCTGCGACGGGTGGCGGGGCATTGCACCTGCGCCGCGAAATACCATGGCCCATGGCAGGGACGGATCTGCCAGGCGGCCCCACAGTTCACCATTGATAAAGTTGCCAACGCGTCCCGCCGCCAATCCGGTTGGAACACAGGGTGCAACAAAATCAGCCACTTCCCAAAACGGCTTATTGCGCGAACGGGCAAACCAAAGCATTGCAGCAATCACACCGAGCATGCCACCGTGAAAGCTCATTCCTCCTTGCCAGACCGCGAACACCTCCAGCGGATGGGTCAAGTAATACGCCGGTTTGTAGAAGATGCAGTAGCCCACCCGACCACCCAGAACAACACCCAAAACGCCGAGAAAAAGAATGTCTTCCACATCGCGGTAAACCCAGGCAACATTTCTTTTCTGGTCGGCAAACGGTGCATGGCGCAAACGCAATTTGCCAAGAAACATAAATAACGCAAAAGCGGCCAGGTAGGTCAAGCCATACCAGTGAACCGCAACTGGCCCCAACTGCAGGGCGACAGGGTCGATTTGGGGATGAATCAGCATGAACGGTATTGTGGCGCTGCCAGGACTAGCGGGCTCATCGCTTCTTGTTCTTGCTGCTGAGCATGCCCATGGCATCGCGGTTGCGGTCAATGCGCTGTTTGCGCTTGGCCTCTTCAACCTCCATCGCTTTGCGTTTGGTATACCCGGAGGCGTCCGCCCATGACCACCAGGCCACCGCCAGCCCGAATGGCGAAAGCACAACCCACCACGCCCACGTGGCAACGGGCGCGACGTCCAGATATTTCATGACCAACAGAATTAATCCAATTCCAACCAAATACATTGCAACCTCCTGTAGGGCGTGCACACCGTGTTCGCCAGGGCTTACCCGGCTTGCGCCTGAGCATGCGAGTGCACTGTAACCCATGGCGCAGTCCAACTGGCAAAACAGGGCCGGCAACGCGCACAAAAAAGCCCGCAAGTTGCGGGCTTTTTGCCGGGGGAGTCAATTGCGCAAATTAATACGCTTGACCAAGTTGATCCAAAATCGCCGGGTTTTCCAGAGTTGATGTGTCCTGGGTAATCGCCTCACCCTTGGCCAGCGAGCGCAACAGCCGGCGCATGATCTTGCCGGACCGTGTCTTGGGCAAGTTTTCGCCAAAGCGAATATCCTTAGGCTTGGCGATAGGACCAATTTCCTTAGCCACCCAGTCACGCAGTTCCTTGGCAATAGCCTTGGCTTCATCACCGCTGGGGCGTGAGCGCTTGAGCACTACAAAGGCGCAAATGGCCTCGCCCGTCAAATCGTCCGGGCGGCCCACGACTGCGGCTTCTGCCACCAGGTCAGACTTGGCGACCAGCGCCGATTCAATCTCCATAGTGCCCATGCGGTGGCCCGAAACGTTCAAGACGTCGTCAATTCGGCCGGTGATGCGGAAATAGCCGCGGTCAGCGCTGCGCACTGCACCATCACCCGCCAGATACAGCCTGCCGCCCATTTCCGGTGGGAAATAGCTCGACTTGAACCGCTCTGGATCATTCCAAATCGTGCGGATCATGGAAGGCCAGGGGCGCTTGACCACCAAAATACCGCCGGTTCCATTTGGAATGTCGTTACCCGACTCGTCCACAATCGCTGCCATGATGCCAGGCAGTGGCAGTGTGCAGCTACCGGGCACCAAAGGTGTTGCACCTGGCAGAGGTGTCATCATGTGGCCGCCGGTTTCGGTCTGCCAGAATGTGTCCACAATCGGGCACTTTTCATGGCCGATGTTCTTGTAGTACCACATCCAGGCTTCCGGATTGATTGGCTCACCGACCGAACCCAAAATACGCAGGCTCGACAGATCAGACCGGTCAGGATGCACTGCGGCATCACTTTCGGCGGCCTTGATCAAGGAGCGAATGGCTGTCGGCGCAGTATAAAAAATGGTGCACTTGTGACGCTCGATCATTTGCCAAAAACGCCCTGCATTAGGGAATGTTGGCACACCTTCAAAAATGATCTGGGTGGCACCCGCAGCAAGCGGGCCGTAGGCCACATAGCTGTGTCCGGTGATCCAGCCAATATCGGCCGTACACCAGAACACGTCTTCTGGCTTGAGGTCAAAGGTCCAGTCCATGGTGAGCTTGGTCCACAGCAAGTAACCGCCGGTGGAATGCTGGACGCCTTTTGGCTTGCCGGTTGAGCCCGATGTATAAAGGATGAACAGCGGGTGTTCGGCACCCACCGGCACGGGAGCGCATTCGGTGCTCTTGCCGGCCAATGCGTCAGTAAAGGTCTTGTCGCGCCCAGCCACCATATTGCAGGCGGTTTGCGTGCGCTGGTAGACATAGACCGTCTTGATGGAATCACACCCGCCCATGCTCAGACCTTCATCAACAATCGACTTCAGTGGCAGCTCCTTGCCACCGCGCATTTGGTAGTTACATGTGATAACTGCCACCGCACCGGCGTCAATGATCCGCTCTTGCAACGCTTTGGCCGAAAAGCCACCAAACACCACGCTATGGGTGGCACCAATACGGGCGCACGCCTGCATCGCAATGACACCTTCGAGCGTCATGGGCATGTACACCAGAACCCGGTCGCCTTTCTGGATACCGTCAGCCTTGAGCGCATTGGCAAATTGGCTTACCCGGGCCAACAATTCTTTGTAGGTCGTCTTGGTGACCGTGCCGTCATCGGCCTCAAAGATCACAGCAGTCTTGTTTTCGACCGGCGTGCCCATGTGCTTGTCCAGACAGTTGGCCGAAGCGTTTAGTTCACCGTCGTCAAACCACTTGTAAAACGGTGCGTTGGACTCGTCAAGCGTGCGCGTAAAAGGCTTGTTCCACACAACGTTTTCACGTGCCAGTTTCGCCCAGAAGCCTTCGAAATCGGCCTCCGCTTGTGCGCACAACGCGTTGTAGCCGTCCATGCCGGATATGCGGGCATTCTTGACCATACTTTCGCTGGGCATGAAAACCCGGTTTTCAACCAGCGTGGATTCGATGGCGGACGATTGCGTGCTCATGGGGTATCTCCTTGTTGTCAGTTTGAACTGGCGCGTATGGTTATGGACTGCACTTACATGCCACTGACTGGCCCCAAACTTACAGCGGCTCCCCCTACGGTCCCCCTACAATTGCCGTCAAACCCTTGCTCGGACACTCACCCCATGAACACACCCTCCACCAAAAAAACCCACGCCCATCTGCGGCCGCTGCCACGTTTTATTTTTGCAAGTCGCTGGCTACAACTGCCCCTGTATCTGGGTCTGATTGCTGCCCAGGGCGTTTACGTTTTTCACTTCTGGATTGAACTCGTTCATTTACTGGAAGCCGCCTTCGGCAGCCAAACCGCATTGCAGGCACTGATCTCCAGCATTGGCTACAAGGAAGTTGGCGTTACCGCAGCACTGAACGAGACCATCATCATGTTGGTCGTGCTGGCCCTTATTGACGTGGTGATGATCTCGAACTTGCTGATCATGGTCATTGTGGGCGGATACGAGACCTTTGTCAGTCGCATGGACCTGGAAGGCCACCCCGACCAGCCAGAATGGCTCAGTCATGTCAATGCTTCTGTGCTCAAGGTCAAACTGGCTACCGCCATCATTGGCATCAGCTCCATTCATCTGCTCAAGACCTTCATCAACGCCGCAAATTACGATGAAAAAGTATTGATTGCGCAAACCGCAATTCACATCACCTTTTTGCTCTCGGCCATGGCCATCGCCTACACCGACCGACTGATGTCCCGCACCCACGCCGAATCACATTAAATCATCCTACCCAAGGCCACCTTCACCATGACATCTATTCGCCAGACAGATCTGATTGAATCCATTGCTGCAGCCCTGCAATACATCAGCTACTACCACCCAGCCGACTATATTGCGCATCTGGCGCGAGCCTACGAGCGTGAGCAAAGCCCTGCGGCTAAAGACGCCATTGCGCAAATTCTGACCAATAGCAAAATGAGCGCCACCGGTCATCGCCCGATTTGCCAGGACACCGGCATCGTCAATGTTTTCCTAAAGGTCGGAATGGATGTGCGCTGGGAAGGCTTCACCGGCAGCCTCGATGACGCCATCAACGAAGGCGTGCGCCGGGGCTACAACCACCCCGATAACATGCTGCGTGCCAGCGTGGTGGCAGACCCTGAGTTTTTAAGAAAAAACACCAAAGACAATACACCTGCAGTCATCTTCAGCGAAATCGTTCCCGGCAGCACCTTGGAGGTGACCGTCGCCGCCAAAGGCGGTGGTAGCGAGAACAAAAGCAAGATGATTATGCTCAACCCCGGCGACTCGGTCGTTGACTGGGTACTCAAGACTGTGCCCACCATGGGTGCAGGCTGGTGCCCTCCGGGCATGTTGGGAATCGGCATTGGCGGCACCGCCGAAAAGGCCGTACTGATGGCCAAGGAAAGTCTGATGGACCACCTCGACATGTACGAACTCCAGGCCAAAGCCGCCAGCGGTGCAGAACTAAGCAAGATTGACCAATTGCGGCTGGAACTCTTTGAGAAAGTCAATGCCCTTGGCATCGGCGCGCAAGGTCTGGGTGGGTTGACAACCGTGCTGGACATCAAGATCAAGATGTATCCAACCCATGCCGCCAGCAAGCCCGTTGCCATGATCCCTAACTGCGCAGCAACCCGGCATGCACATTTTGTGATGGATGGAAGTGGCCCTGTTTACCTGGATCCACCGTCGCTGGACCTGTGGCCCAATGTCAACTGGACACCCAACACGGAGCAAAGCAAACGTGTTGACCTCAACACGTTGACACCGGCTGAAGTGGCCAGCTGGAAGCCCGGCCAGACATTGCTTCTCAACGGCAAGATGCTCACAGGCCGCGATGCAGCCCACAAACGCATCCAGGACATGCTGGCCAAGGGGGAGAAGCTGCCCGTGGACTTCACCAACCGCGTGATTTACTACGTTGGTCCGGTGGACCCTGTCAAGGGCGAAGCCGTTGGCCCCGCCGGTCCCACCACGGCTACCCGCATGGATGGCTTTACCGAAATGATGCTGTCCCAAACCGGCTTGATCAGCATGGTCGGCAAGGCTGAGCGCGGCCCGGTTGCCATTGAAGCCATCAAAAAACACAAGAGCGCCTACTTGATGGCCGTGGGTGGCGCTGCCTATTTGGTCAGCAAGGCGATCAAGGCTGCAAAAGTGGTTGGATTCGCAGACCTTGGCATGGAAGCCATCTATGAATTCGATGTGGTCGACATGCCTGTGACGGTCGCCGTTGACTCAGGTGGCACCAGTGCCCACATCACCGGACCGGCCGAATGGCAAAAGAAAATTGCCACCGGCGAATTCAAGCATATTCCGGTCCAATCTGTCTGAGGCTGAGTTGACCGACGCTCTACCGCCTCACTTCAAACCGCTTGCTGGTGAGCCCGACCCACGGGCCCAAGCCATTGGCGTGTTTGATAGCGGCGTTGGCGGGCTGAGCGTTTTATTGGCACTGCGCAAAGAATTGCCGCTTGAGCGATTTGTCTACATTGCCGATAGCGGGCACGCACCTTATGGCGAACGACACGATGCACATGTCATCGATCGCTCCCGCGCCATTGCACGGTATTTGGTGGCGCATCACCGTGTCAAAGCGCTGGTCGTGGCGTGCAATACCGCCACTGCGGCTGCAATCCGTCTCTTACGCCAGGATTTTCCGGACATCCCCATAATCGGCATTGAGCCGGCGCTCAAACCAGCCGCAGCACTCAGTAAGACCCGGCGCATTGGCGTAATGGCGACGCGCGGCACACTGCAAAGTGAGAAATTTAGTGCCCTATTGGCGTCCCTGAAAGACCAGGCCACATTCATCCTGCAACCCTGCGACGGCCTTGCCAGTGCAATTGAACGATCAGACGCTATCAAAACAATAGCTTCATGCGCTTATTCCACGAGGGCTATGGGCCAATTCGGCTCAGACCCTGACAACATCGACACTTTGGTTCTTGGGTGTACCCACTATCCGTTTGCCAGCGATGAACTGCGCACGCTAGTAGGTGATCACGTTACTTTTGTGGAGTGCGGCACACCGGTTGCGCGACAGGCTCGCCGGCTTCTTGCAGCCAATAACTGGCTGATGCAGGAGGAGTTGCCGGGGGTTGAACCGGTCGAGCCAGCTCATCCAATTTACTTCGGAACGACCGGCAACGCCCAAGTCTTGCAGGCAGCTGCCCTGCGGTGGTTGAAACTGGACATTGACGCCCACTCACTCAAAATCAACTAATTACCCTTCTGGCTTTTTGAATCGCCGCCTGTGCAGCCAACCAGGCATGCGCTACCGTCCCGATGGCGTGCACCTGGACGTTTTACGCAACTCGAAAGCCGCCCACAAAGTTGGCACAGGTACAATGTAGAAACCCTGTGATACAGATGCCAGATGATGGCGCGCACCCGCGTCAACCCGGTTGACCCCAGTGGAATTGCCGCAGATACTTTGCGCATGGCCACCACACTTACCGAAGATCAGGCACGCGCCTACATGCACAAACTGCTCGCTGCAATGAGCCAGGCGGGCGGGTCAGATTTGTTCATTTCACATGACTTCCCACCCAGCATGAAGTCCAATGGCTCGATGCAGGCCTTGACTGCACAAAAGCTTTCCGGGGACGTGACCCGCGTCTTGGCGAATGCTCTGATGAATGAGCGACAACGCGAAGACTTTGCCAAAGAGCTGGAATGCAACTTTGCGATTTCCATACCGGGAATCTCGCGCTTTCGGGTCAATGTTTATGTTCAGCAGCAAAACGTTGCAATGGTCGTGCGCACCATTGCCTCGGAGATTCCCAACTTTGAAAAGCTGGAACTGCCGCTCATTCTTAAAGAAGTGATCATGAACAAGCGGGGTCTGGTTCTGGTAGTTGGTGGCACAGGATCGGGCAAGTCAACCACGCTTGCCGCACTCATTGACCACCGCAACAGCACATCGGCAGGCCACATCATCACCGTGGAAGACCCGGTCGAGTATGTTCATGTTTCGAAAAAATCGTTAATTAGCCATCGGGAAGTAGGAGTAGATACCCATAGCTGGCACCATGCCCTTAAAAACACATTGCGGCAGGCACCCGACGTCATATTGATTGGCGAAATTCGCGACCCGGAAACCATGGAGCATGCCATCGCCTTTGCCGAGACCGGGCACCTGTGCCTGGGCACGCTGCACGCCAACAGCGCCAACCAAGCCATTGACCGCATCATCAATTTTTTCCCGGAAGACCGCCGCAATCAGTTACTAATGGATTTGTCGGCCAATCTGCGTTCGATCGTGTCCCAACGGCTCGTGCGCACAGAAGATGGCAAAGGTCGAAAGGCAGCCATCGAGATTTTGCTCAACACACCCACTATCGCGGAGCGCATTTTTAAAGGCGCATTTGGTGAAATCAAACCACTGATGGAAAAGTCCCGCGAACTTGGCATGCGTACGTTTGATTGGGCGTTGTTCGAGCTTTACAACGACGGACATATTTCCTACGAAGAGGCACTGCGCAATGCCGATTCGGCAAATGAGCTGCGTCTTGCGATGAAGTTAAAAAGCAAACGTGGCGAACCCCCATCCGCGTCTGGCCCAACCCTGTCATTTGACAAGGAGCCCACGGCCGAAGAACTCGAAGCCTTGCGCGAGGCAGAACGGGTCAAGCAGCAGCTTCGTAAACGCGAGCTAGAAGACCAGGAGCTTGAAAAAAAGTTGAAAGACAAGGGAATCGACAGTCGCTTCAACTAAAAATACAATTCATGGCGTGCCAGTTTCGTTCACAGACAAGGAGCTTTTCGCAGCGAGAGACAGCCGCTTACGCTATCAACCAAATGACAAGGACAATTGGCCACCCTTGAATAAGCGCGGATAGGACAGATAAGATAGTTGGCCTGTCCGGAGGGGATCGAACCCCCGACCCTCAGCTTAGAAGGCTGATGCTCTATCCAACTGAGCTACGGACAGAAAGCGTGGGTTGTTTATTTAACCCAAAAACAAATGAGCCAGAGACGTGGCTCTGGCTAAAAATAATGGTCGGGGCGAAAGGATTCGAACCTTCGACCCTCTGGTCCCAAACCAGATGCGCTACCAGGCTGCGCTACGCCCCGACAGCTAGTATTCTAACCTGATGCGCGCGAGGTCTTCATCCACTAAACCATTTTTTGCACGCATTTCCCAAATCCATTGACCTTATGACGATCCAAAACTTCGCGCTTCCGTGGCTCCAACCGGGAGATGCGTTTCCGCCAGCGGATCAAGCCTGGAATGAAAACTCCGACGCACCGGGTCTATTGGCTGCGGGTGGGGACCTGAGCGAGGATACGCTGGTGCGGGCATACAGTGGTGGTATTTTTCCATGGTTCAGCGACGGACAGCCGATCTTATGGTGGAGTACAGACCCGCGAATGGTATTGAAAGTGTCAGACTTTCGAATCCATCGTTCTTTCAAGAAAACTTTGACCCGTTTTGCAAATGACCCGCGGTGTGAAGTTCGAATGGACACAGCGTTTGCCGATGTGATTGGTGCGTGCTCAAATATTTCACGCCACGACCAACAAGGAACCTGGATTTTACCGCCCATGGTTGAGGCCTATCTAGCTCTCCACAGGCAGGGATTCGCCCACAGTGTAGAGACCTGGATCGACGGCGTGTTGGTGGGGGGGCTCTATTGCATTGGCATAGGCAAGTCCGTATTTGGCGAATCGATGTTCTCACTGGTGCCTAACGCATCGAAAATCGCACTTGCGGGGTTGGTGGCCTTCTGTCGAGATCGGGAAATTACCGCCATTGATTGCCAGCAAAAAACGTCTCATCTGGCGTCTTTAGGTGCAAAACCGATCGCACGTGAGATGTTTTTGGAACATATCGGACGCGTGGCGGGACACTGCGCCGGCAAATGGAGCTTCAGCAACCTATACTGGAAACACATTTTGTCTGCCTGATGAAACCACCGTGACAGACCTTAAAGATTTTCCCTTTCAAACGCTACAGTTTTACGCAACCGCACCATACGACTGCAGTTATCTGCCCACGCGACAGGCACGTTCACAGGTCGCGACGCCCAGTCATTTAATCAACAACACGACGTATTCCGAGCTTGTTGGGCAAGGATTCCGCCGTAGCGGCATGTTCACTTACCGCCCCTATTGCGATGGATGCCAGGCCTGTACGCCATTGCGGGTTATCACTGACCGATTTAGCCCAAATCGTAGCCAACGTCGTGCATGGAAACGTCACGAAGGCCTCACGGTCCGAGTTCTAAAACTGGGTTTCGTGGCCGAACACTATGCGTTGTACTTGCGATATCAACACAGCCGCCATGCAGGCGGCGGCATGGATGAGGATAGCGTGGACCAGTACACGCAATTTTTGCTTCAGAGTCGCGTCAATTCCCGTTTGGTCGAGTTTCGCGAAGCAGGCTGTGACGGTAGCCTAGGTCAACTGAAGATGGTTTCGATTCTTGATGTCATTGATGACGGCTTGTCTGCTGTTTACACATTCTTTGAGCCGGGTGACGTAGCGAGTTTTGGAACCTTTAACGTTATGTGGCAAATACAACAAGCCAAACGCCTCGGGCTGGCATTTGTCTACTTAGGTTATTGGATTCAAGAGAGTCCAAAAATGAATTACAAAATCCGATTTGCACCTGCTCAAATCCTTGTCGACGGCGCGTGGACAGAAAACTCGTCGGTGTCGACAAGGGTTTCAGGCTGCAGCGAACAAGCAACAGAATAAGATCGACATTATCAAGAGCCCATGACCAAACATAACCCTGACATTCCCAACAAGCCCACGGTGCAGGTGATTGAGCGAATGTTTACGCTCATCGACGTGCTTGCTTCCAGGGAAGATTCACTAAGTCTCAAGGAAATCAGCGAAAAGGCTGGACTGCATCCATCGACTGCCCACAGAATCCTGAACGATCTGGCAACCGGCCGTTTTGTCGACAGGACCCAACCGGGAAGCTACCGGTTAGGAATGCGATTGCTGGAGCTGGGTAACCTTGTCAAAGGGCGCTTGAATGCGCGCGATTCCGCTGTAGGTCCAATGCGCGAATTGCATAAATTGACTCAACAGCCCGTGAACTTGAGTGTTCGTCAAGGTGATGAAATTGTGTACGTGGAACGTGCTTTTAGTGAACGCTCCGGCATGCAGGTCGTCAGGGCCATCGGAGGGCGCGCACCGCTGCATCTCACGTCAGTTGGTAAACTTTTCCTTGCTGCGGATGACCCTCAGCGCATTCAGGCGTACGCGTTGCGCACAGGTTTATTGGGTCATACCAAAAATAGCATAACCGACTTGAACACGCTAGAGCGCGAATTGTCAAAAGTGCGGCAATACGGTCAGGCTAGCGACAATGAGGAACTCGAGTTGGGCGTTCGCTGCATGGCAGCAGGCATTTACGATGATCAAGACCGGTTGGTTGCGGGGCTTTCGATCTCAGCGCCATCGGAGCGGCTGGAAGACAGTTGGCTACCCAAACTAAAGGAAACTGCAAAACTCATTTCTGAGTCACTTGGCCACAAGCGCAACCTGTCGTAAATAAACCAGCCTAGTTGGACACAATGCTTTGATCTGCAATGCTGCTGGCAACGGGGACAATGTTTGAAACTGGTGCCGGGATCGACTCAACCCAACGCCTCACCCGCTCCGCGTCTGCAAGACGACTAAACTTGCCCGCAGAATCCAGGAACACCATGATGAGCTTGCGTCCGGCAACCTTCGCCTGCATCACCAGGCATTGCCCGGCCTCGCTGATATAACCGGTCTTCTGCAAACCAATTTCCCAGGCAGGATTTTTCACTAATCTGTTGGTATTGTTGTACTGTAAAGTGCGGCGACCAACCGCAACCTGGTGCCCCGTGGAGGTGGACAATTCACGCAATGTTGAGTCACCAGACGCAAAGTTCACCAGCGTCGCCAAATCACGCGCGCTGGATTGGTTTTTACTTGAAAGCCCAGTTGGCTCGACGTAGCTTGTATCCATCATTCCCAACATTTTTGCGCGTGAATTCATCAGACTAACAAACACAGGCAATCCGCCAGGATAACTACGGCCCAAGGCGTTGGCAGCACGGTTTTCACTGGACATCAAAGCAAGGTGCAACAACTCGCCTCTGCTCAATTCAGTCCCAACACGCAAACGTGAAGAACTCCCCTTTTCCATATCGACATCGTCCTGCGTAATTTGAACCAGCTCTTCCATTGGAAGCTTTGATTCGCTGATCAACAAACCCGTCATCAGCTTGGTGATTGACGCAATCGGCAACACAGCAAGTTCATTTTTTCGGAAAAGCACTTCATGTGTATCTTGATCGACTACAAAAGCAACGCTTGACTTTAGATCGAGCACATCATGCGCCCCATGAAGCCCGGCAAGTTGCCCAAAGGATGGTACTTTGGTTGCGGCCGCCGCCCGGACGACGGGTTGTCGTTTGGTTTTGACCACTTTGGATTTTGCGACGACCCGCTTGTCAACTTGCGTTCCAGTCGTTGAGGCATGACGACTCACTTCAGCACACGCAGATGCCCACATCATCGAGGAGAAAATGGCAATCAGGCCCAAAGACAGCAAATTTCGTTTCATTGAATTTCTCTAGTGCAGTGCATGGTGATCGAATGAATCGGCCAAATGCAGATACAGGCAGAAGGGAGTGTAATCAAAAAAGTTGCGCAATATCAAATACTTGCGCGACAAACCTAATGAAATTTGATGTTTGCCAAATCTGCCATTAGGACTAACCCTGAGCAGCGACGCGGTCGGCCTTATTGTGCAGTTTGTTCAACGCACTCAAATATGCCTTCGCTGAAGCCACCACAATATCTGGGTCAGATCCGACGCCGTTGACTACACGACCGCTATTTTGCAGTCGAACCGTAACTTCGCCCTGACTCTCTGTTGAACCGCTGATGGCATTGACCGAATAAAGCACCATTTCTGCTCCACTTTTCACATGCTCTTCAATGGCCTTTAGTGACGCGTCTACCGGACCGTTCCCTTCAGCAGCGCAGCGGACTTCTTTACCCTCGACAGTAAACACGATGCTGGCTCTGGGCCGCTCACCGGTTTCGCTATGCTGCGAAAGTGAAACAAAGCCATATTGCTCGTTGACGTGCGTCACACTTTCATCGCTGACAAGCGCCAAAATGTCTTCATCGAAAATTTCACTTTTGCGGTCAGCCAGTTCCTTGAACCTTGCAAAGGCCGCGTTGATTTCACCTTCACTTTCCAACTGAACACCGAGTTCTTGCAGCCGTTGCTTGAATGCATTGCGACCACTCAATTTACCCAAAACAATCTTGTTAGCGGTCCAACCCACGTCCTCAGCTCGCATAATTTCATAGGTGTCGCGAGCCTTCAAGACACCGTCCTGGTGGATGCCTGAAGCATGTGCAAAAGCATTGGCGCCCACTACGGCTTTATTGGGTTGCACCACAAATCCGGTCGTCTGACTTACCATGCGGCTTGCCGCCAGAATATGGTGTGTATCGATGCCAAGATCCAGTCCAAAGTAGTCCTTTCGAGTCTTGACTGCCATGACAACTTCTTCCAAGCTGCAATTGCCGGCACGTTCGCCCAGTCCATTGATGGTGCACTCAATTTGCCTTGCCCCACCAATTTTTACGCCAGCCAAAGAATTGGCGACAGCCATACCAAGATCATTGTGACAGTGCACTGACCAGACCGCCTTGTCGGAATTGGGCACCCTTTCGCGCAGGGTCTTAATGAAGTTGCCATACAGCTCCGGTATTGCATAACCAACTGTATCCGGCACATTGATGGTCGTGGCGCCCTCGTGTATGACAGCCTCAATGACGCGGCATAAAAAGTCGACGTCGCTGCGATATCCGTCTTCAGGACTGAACTCGATGTCACCCACCAAATTTCGCGCAAATCGCACTGACTGCTTAGCCTGCTCAAAAACCTGATCGGGCGTCATGCGCAATTTCTTTTCCATATGCAAGGCCGAGGTGGCAATGAAAGTATGGATACGCGCGCCGGCGGCCCCCTTGAGTGCCTCAGCAGCGCGCGCAATGTCCCGGTCATTGGCGCGTGCAAGTGAACAAACGGTTGAATCCTTGATGTGATTCGCGATGAGTTGCACGGCGTCAAAGTCGCCGTTTGAGCTTGCCGCAAAACCCGCCTCAATTACGTCCACCTTAAGGCGCTCAAGTTGGCGCGCTATCCGCAGCTTTTCGTCACGCGTCATGGACGCACCGGGAGACTGCTCTCCGTCGCGTAACGTTGTATCAAAAATTATCAATTTGTCTGACATCGCTTACTCCTGTGAATCAACAAATACCGGAAACATTGATCTTTGGTCCAAAGCAAAAGGCCCGTTGCAAGAGCTAACGGGCCTGTTTGGAAAAAGTGCGTGCGCTACCTATTCCGCCCGTATCGACGTAGAAGAGATAGCGATAGCGCACTGGATTTCATGGAGACAATGTAACACAAGATCACTGACAACTTTTCCCAAAGCAATGCTGCGCTATTTATGAAGGCCGCGCTCGTCAGGTTCATCAGTGGATGTGCTAATAACACTGGTTTGCTGGCCCATTGCCTTGCGCCGTGCATAAACAAAATAGCCGCTGAGTCCATAGACAATGAAGATTCCGAACATGACGATTGGCGGGTCAATAGTAACCACCCCAAATCCCAGCACAATCAGCACCGTCACAACGAAAGGTACGCTGCGCTTCATCTGAATGTCCTTAAAGCTGTAAAACGGCACGTTGGTAACCATCGTCAAACCGGCGTAGAGTGCCAAGAAAAACATAACCCAGGGTACAGCGAGATTGAATGGCCCCAATTCAAGAATACCGTCCCCACGCAATCCATTTTCCGTCAACAACCATATGAAACCCGCTATCAAAGCTGCTGCGGCCGGCGATGGCAAGCCCTGAAAGAACCGTTTATCCACGACAGCGGTATTTACATTGAACCGAGCCAGGCGAAGCGCAGCACAGGCACAGTAAACAAATGCAGCAATCCAGCCCCAACGCCCAAGCCCTTTCAAAGCCCAGACATAGGAAATAAGTGCTGGTGCCGCACCAAATGACACCATATCAGAGAGCGAATCCATCTGTTCGCCAAACGCGCTTTGCGTGTTGGTCATTCGGGCGACCCGTCCGTCGAGGCTGTCGAGCACCATGGCGCAAAAAATACCGACCGCGGCCATATCAAATCGTCCATCGATCGCCATCACAATTGCGTAAAAACCGCCAAATAAGGCCGCCAGTGTGAACAGATTGGGCAATATGTATATGCCCTTTCTCCGCTTGCGGACAACGACTTCCCCGCCGTCACCGGAATCCGTACCGTCTCCATCACGCATATGCTCTCCTAGTCGCGGACGCCCCTAGCATACGCTTCGGGGAAAACTGTATAAATGGGCCTTGTGGTCCACGTCAGAGCAAGTGTAAAGGCAGCAAGTCGCCGGCGGCTGATTCACCCCAATTTGAAAAAAACAAGGTCACCGCTGTGACCTTTGTTTGACGGGATACCGAAATCAATTTCGAGTTTGATCGACCAACTTGTTTTTCTTAATCCAAGGCATCATGGCACGCAACTTTTCACCCACCTGCTCAATTTGATGTTCCGAAGTTAGGCGACGCCGGCTCAGAAGGGTTGGCGCTCCAGCTTTGTTCTCCAGAATAAAGCTCTTGGCATATTCACCTGTCTGAATGTCTTTCAGACACTGACGCATTGCGTCCTTTGTGGCGTTTGTCACAATGCGCGGACCGGTGACGTATTCACCATATTCAGCATTGTTGGAAATGGAGTAATTCATGTTGGCGATTCCGCCCTCATAAATCATGTCAACAATCAGCTTGAGTTCGTGCAAACACTCAAAATAGGCCATTTCTGGTGCGTATCCGGCCTCCACCAGCGTTTCAAAACCAGCTTTGATGAGTTCAACGGTACCGCCACATAGCACTGCCTGCTCGCCGAACAAATCGGTCTCAGTCTCTTCGCGGAAATTGGTTTCAATGATGCCAGCCTTGCCACCACCATTTGCCATTGCGTAGCTCAAGGCGAGGTCGCGGGTACGACCCGACTTATCTTGATGAATTGCAATCAGATGGGGGACGCCACCACCTTGTGCATAGGTACCACGCACCGTATGACCAGGGGCTTTTGGAGCAACCATCCAAACATCAAGGTCAGCACGTGGTGCGACCAAACCGTAATGCACGTTAAAACCGTGCGCAAATACCAGCGAGGCACCTGGCTTGATATTGGGCTCAACGTCATTGGTGTAAACGGACGCAATTTGCTCATCAGGTAGCAAGATCATCACCACATCAGCAGACTTAACTGCCTCGGCAACTGCAGCGACCTTCAAGCCAGCCTTCTCAACCTTGGACCAGGACGCGCCACCTTTGCGCAAACCCACCACAACATTGACTCCGCTGTCATTCAAGTTTTGTGCGTGTGCGTGACCCTGACTGCCATAGCCAATAATCGCGACCGTCTTACCTTTAATAAGGCTTAAGTCACAGTCCTTGTCGTAATAAACTTTCATTTGTACTCCGAAAAAATAATGGCAAAAAGCGCCCTATTGCAAAAAAACCCAAGCTCTGGGCAAACGACAAACTCAGTCACCAACTCCAAACGCGTTGAGCCTTTCGATACGCGCGCAAGGAAGTCATCCTCAAACTCTCAATATTCGCTCTCCCCTGCCGATTCCGCTACTGCCTGTGCGCACCGTCTCCAATATTGCGGCTCGTTCCAACGCTTCCAGAAAAGCATCATTTTTCGACTGGTCACCTGTCAGTTCAATGGTGTAACTTTTATCTGTGACATCGATAATTCGACCGCGAAAAATATCAGCCATGCGCTTCATTTCTTCGCGCTCTTTGCCGACAGCACGCACTTTGACCATCATCAGTTCGCGTTCAATGTATGACCCTTCAGTCAAATCGACCACTTTCACTACCTCAATCAGTCGGTTTAAATGCTTGGTAATTTGCTCTATTACGTCATCAGACCCGGTTGTCTGAATCGTCATGCGCGACAAACTGGGATCCTCAGTGGGCGCAACTGTCAGGGACTCGATGTTATAGCCGCGGGCAGAAAATAGCCCGACCACCCGGGAGAGAGCTCCTGGTTCGTTTTCCAACAATACTGCAATGATGTGTTTCATAGGGATATGACTCCTCTTTTCGTTGCCCTCCCCCTGCAGCGGTAACGGCAGGGCTTGGCAGACAATAGATTCGTCGAATGAGTTAATCTTGTGCTTAAAGGTCCTCAGACCCCAGTAGCATTTCCGTGATGCCTTTACCAGCCTGCACCATTGGGAACACGTTTTCGGTCGGATCTGTCCGAAAATCCATAAATACCGTGCGGTCTTTGAGCTTTCTGGCTTCACATAGCGCTGGCTCAACATCTTGAGGCTTTTCAATTAGCATCCCAACATGTCCATAGGCTTCGGCGAGTTTTACAAAGTTGGGCAAGGCATCCATATAGCTGTGGCTATAGCGACCTTCATATTCGACTTCCTGCCACTGCCGCACCATGCCAAGGTAACGATTGTTGAGTGACACAATTTTGATGGGTGTGTTGTACTGCAAGCACGTAGACAATTCCTGGATGCACATTTGAACTGAGCCTTCACCAGTAATGCAAAACACCTCGCTGTCCGGTTTGGCCAGTTTGATACCCATGGCGTAGGGAATGCCTACGCCCATCGTGCCCAGTCCGCCGGAATTGATCCAGCGGCGCGGTTCATCAAACCGGTAATACTGTGCCGCCCACATTTGGTGCTGGCCTACATCCGAAGTGATATACGTATCCACATCCTTGGTCATATTCCAAAGTGTTTCAACGACATATTGTGGCTTGATTACATCGCCTTTACCCATGCTGTATTTCAGGCAATCGCGGGCACGCCAATTCTCAATGGTTTCCCACCAGGCACCCAGCGCAGCCGCGTCAGGCTTGATTGCGCCCTCTTTGATCATGGCGATCATTTCACCGAGTACGTCCTTGACGTCACCGACAATTGGAATATCCACTCGCACCCGTTTGGAAATACTTGATGGGTCGATGTCAATATGAATAATCTTTCGCTCGTTTTGCGCAAAATGCTTGGGATTACCAATCACCCTATCGTCAAAACGCGCACCCACTGCAAGCAACACGTCACAGTTCTGCATTGCATTGTTGGCTTCCACGGTACCGTGCATTCCGAGCATTCCCAGAAATTTGCGGTCGCTGGCCGGATAAGCGCCAAGACCCATCAGCGTATTGGTGCAGGGATAACCCAACATATCTACCAAAGTGCGCAATTCAGCCGATGCATTGCTTAACAGTACGCCCCCTCCGGTGTAAATGTAGGGCCGCTTGGCAGTGAGCAACAATTGCAACGCCTTGCGAATCTGGCCACCATGCCCCTTGCGAACCGGGTTATAGGAACGCATTTCTACGGAGGTCGGGTACCCGGCATAGGGCACCTTTTTAAAAGACACATCCTTTGGAATATCCACGACTACCGGACCTGGGCGACCACTACGCGCAATGTGAAACGCCTTTTTAAGGGTTTCCGCCAAATCGCGGGCATCCTTCACCAAAAAATTGTGCTTAACAATGGGACGTGTAATCCCCACCGTGTCACATTCCTGAAAAGCATCAAGACCTATCGCGTGCGTGGGCACTTGACCGGAAATGATGACCATTGGAATGCTGTCCATGTACGCAGTGGCTATTCCGGTTACGGCATTGGTCACACCTGGCCCCGATGTCACCAACGCAACGCCAACTTGTCCAGTCGCTCTTGCATAACCATCAGCGGCATGCACAGCGGCCTGCTCATGGCGAACCAACACATGTTGAATGGTGTTTTGCTTGTAAAAAGCATCGTAAATATGCAACACTGCCCCACCCGGGTATCCCCAGATGAATTTAACGCCTTCGGCTTGCAAGGCCTTGACGAGAACTTCCGCACCACGCAATTCCGGAATATTGGATGCGGCCGCGGAGGACTTGGCAGTAGTTGAAGTGGCACTTGCCGAAGCGATTTCGGCTTTTGAAATTTCCATGATGAACCTTTGTGAATTTCTCTGACGAAAAACCTTGGGTGCCTCTTCGCAAACACTTGTGGAGTCGCGTCGAGACTTAAGATTTTGAACATTGGCACATTGAATGCTGCACCGGACCAAAACCCGTTTGCTTTTTGAATGCAACGCGCATTATCGCACCGGACGGCGGCATTTTGATTGCTTCAGAGCGACTTTGCGAACCCAAGTGCGATAATTCAAGAACCTGGGTACGTAATAGAGCCCCTTAATTCTCCGGGGCTCTCCCAGTTGCACATTTTTTGACTTTTCACACTTGGCCTCTGAACGTGAGCTATCCGATTTTTTGAAGAGCGTGGAAAAGCGCGCGTTCAAACGCTCCGTTTATCACGTGCGAAATGACGAATCTGCATTAGATATTGTCCAAGACAGCATGATGAAGCTGGCTGAACACTACGGACACAAGCCAGTTGAAGAGTTACCCATGCTATTTCACCGGATTTTGTCGAACTGTACCTTGGACTGGTTTCGGCGCCAAAAGACCCAGAGAGCCCTTTTTTCAACGATGAGCGACTTTGAATCTGATGACCAGGTTGAAGGGTTTGATTTGCTTGAATCGGTTTTTTCTGCAAGTGGTGGGGAACAAAACGAGAGTACCGAAAATCAAACCGAGCGGGCACAGACTTTGCTTGAAATCGAAAAAGAGATCGAGGCTCTGCCGGCGCGTCAACGGGAGGCCTTTCTCATGCGTTACTGGGAAGATATGGACGTTGCCGAAACGGCAGCGGCCATGGGTTGCTCGCAAGGCAGTGTCAAAACGCATTGTTCTAGAGCGGTCCAAGCTTTGGGGAAAGCCTTAAGCGCAAAAGGAATACGATTATGAAAACTCGGGATTTGATACCTGCCGGCAACGACCAAGACCGTTTTGCGCGCAATGTAGCGGCGCGCTTGAATGACGCGGCTGGAAATCTACCCAGTGACATCTCAGAACGCCTGAAGTCGGCGCGCATGCAGGCGTTAGGCAAACGCAAAATTGTCAGAATCAAAGTGGCATCGGGCGTCACTGCCAACGGGCATTCGGCTGTTTTGCATTTGGGTGATTCAGGCAACAGCCTTTGGACTCGACTTGGTTCCTTGCTTCCGTTACTGGTGCTTATTTTCGGACTCTTGGCCATTGCAATAGGTCAAGAGCAAAATCGGGCAAACGAGATTGCAGAAGTGGACATTGAACTACTTGCCGATGATTTACCGCCTGCCGCTTATATTGACTCTGGCTTTGTGCACTATTTAAAGACTAATCGACGCGAATAGTTGCTATCCTGATATTTATGGCGTTCAACGACAGGCTTGCTTGCTCCCGGCTACATTTTCAGTCGTTACCGTTCTCGCGGGTTGTTGCCATCGCAGCGATTGCCGCTTCAATGGTTACGAGTGGCGTTCGGGCGCAGCAAGTAAATCCCCCGAGCCAACAGGTGAAATCCTCTGCGCCATTGCCTGCGGCAAACATGAATTCGGGACCGCGATGGCAGGAATTGACACCGGCCCAGCGCCAAATATTGCAGCCATTGAGCAACACTTGGGATGGACTCGGAAGCACGCACAAGATCAAGTGGATTGCAGTGACGCAAAGCTACCCATCCAAGTCGCCGGCAGAGCAAGCAAAGATGCAAGGGAGGATGGCCGAGTGGGCTGCACTATCGCCTGCTGAACGTGAACGGGCACGGCTCAACTTTGCGGAGACCAAGAAGCTTTCACCAGCGGATCTGGCTGCAGAATGGGAAACCTACAAAGGCCTGAGCGAGCAGGAACGACAGAATTTGGCCAAAAAGTCACCCCCTGTTCCCAAAGGGGCAGCGACTGCCATTACACCTGTGGCACCCAACAAGCTGACTTCAGTTCCAATCACCCGCCATACCGCGCAGGAACAAGGGACTGTGCCCGTCGGCAAACCAATGATTAATCCCAATACCTTGCTGCCCGCCAAGCCGGTAGCTGCACCCATCACGGCCCCACCACCGGAACCCTTATCCCCGGCAAGTGCGCCAGATACTGCCGTCGATACCGTGCCGGCGGGTTCACAAGTGCCTTTTGGGGCCGCGAGCGCACCGCAACCAGAGCCCGCATCACAGCAATAATTGGCTTGAGGGGTCCGCAAGTTGTGGCACGCACCGGTGCCAGTGTTCTCGGCCAAAGATAGGGCTTTCATCGCCCTACAATCCCCGATATGACGCGCAGCACGACACCCCTGGAAATGACTCTGCCTGGCCTGTGGCGTCGCATGGCGTGCTGGCTTTACGAGGGCATACTGCTGTTTGGTGTCGTATTTTTGGCTGGATACCTTTTTAGTACGTTGAGCCAATCTCGCAACGCTTTAGACCATCGCAATGCCCTGCAGGCATTTATCTTTGTTGTTTTCGGAATTTACTTCGTGTGGTTCTGGGGGAAGGGGCAAACGCTCGCCATGAAAACATGGCATATTCGTATCGTTGACATCCAGGGCAAAGCAATCAGTCAAACGCGTGCGTTGGTCCGCTACTGCCTCAGTTGGTTGTGGTTTCTGCCACCATTGGTCGCAATCTCGCCCTTCGCCTTGAATGCCGGCGAAACCACTGTGATACTTTTGGGTTGGGTAACCGTGTGGGCCGTGCTCAGCAGGTTTCACCCATCAGGTCAATTCTGGCATGACGTCATGGCAGGAACGCGCCTGATCTCTTCATTGCCACAAAGCCGCTAGAGCATTCGCCGTGACAGAGTTCCATTCAACACCATTGGCCAACCCCCAAAAGTACCGCAAGGGCCTCAATCGCGTCTGGCACGCCGCTGGCTACTCACTTGCTGGCTTGCGCGCCGGATGGAATGAGACCGCATTTCGCCAGGAAGCACTGGCTGCCATGCTCCTTTTACCATGCGCATTTTTTGTAGGACAGACTTGGATCGAAACAGCAGTCCTGTGCGCCAGTGTGGCGATAGTGCTGATTGTTGAATTACTCAATACAGGGCTGGAAAGCACAATCGACCGTATCGGACCCGAAATTCACGATTTATCCAAACGCGCCAAGGATATGGGCAGTGCTGCGGTCTTCCTAAGCCTGTGCCTGTGCGCAGGCGTTTGGGCTGCAGCATTGTGGCATCGACTCACATAAGCCGCATCCAAACGGATTGGACGCCTTAAACAGCAGATTCATCCTGTTCACCGGTACGAATCCGAACCACACGCTCAACACTGGTGACAAATATTTTCCCGTCACCAATTTTGCCGGTATGGGCGGCCTTGACAATGGCATCCACACATCGGTCAACGTCATCGGTCTTTACCACCACTTCAACCTTAACCTTTGGTAGAAAATCCACCACGTATTCGGCGCCACGGTACAGTTCGGTATGCCCCTTTTGACGTCCAAAGCCTTTAACCTCGGTCACAGTCAGCCCCGTCACGCCACACTCAGCAAGGGCCTCACGCACTTCTTCAAGTTTGAAGGGTTTAACAATGGCGGTAATTTGTTTCATACAACTCCAGGTTAACGAATGAGAGACTCGCTTTATTGCACGATGTTGCACCCATAAAATTTATGCGCGAAATCGATTGGTTATAGGATAACGCCAATCTTTGCCAAAACTGCGGTGCGTAACCCGAATCCCCACGGGCGCCTGGCGCCTTTTATATTCGTTCAGCTTAATCAGTCGGGTTACCTTTTCAACATCGGAACGTGCAAATCCGTCGGCCACGATGGTCTCAATACTTTGGTCGTTTTCCATATACCGATCGACGATTGCATCGAGTACCTCATATGGCGGCAGACTATCCTGATCCACTTGGTCTGGTCGTAACTCGGCACTCGGTGGACGGGTGATGATGCGTTCGGGAATGGGGCAATGGCCAGTGCCATAAGGGTCGTGGGCATTACGCCAGCGAGCCATTTTGAAAACCAGTGTCTTTGCCAGATCCTTGATGACAGCAAAACCGCCTGCCATGTCCCCGTACAAGGTGCAATACCCGGTAGCCATTTCAGACTTGTTGCCGGTGGTCAGCACAATACTTCCAAATTTGTTACTCAGAGCCATCAACAGAGTGCCCCGGATGCGGGCTTGAATGTTTTCTTCTGTGGTGTCCTCTGCACAACCGGCAAACTCACGCGCCAGGGACTCCTTGAAGGCTTCAAACTGCGGCACGATAGAAATTTCGTCATAACGCACATGCAAGCGATGCGCCATTTCGCGTGCATCGAGCCAGCTGATATCTGCTGTGTACGGCGACGGCATCATCACGGTGCGGACTCGGTGTGCACCGAGTGCATCCACGGCAATAGCCAACACCAACGCCGAGTCAATGCCACCAGACAAACCCAGCAATGCACCCGGAAAACCGTTCTTGCCCACGTAGTCCCTTACGCCGAGCACCAGCGCGTCCCACAAATCTTGTTCAGGGGTGCGTACCGGCTCAATAAATGCTACTATTTTAATAGCATCATTGTTTGATTCGACGAGGGCTAGAAACAAATCCTCCTTAAAACTCGGCGCACGCCCCGCCACCGATCCATCGCTATTCAACGCAAACGAATGCCCTTCAAAAACTACTTCGTCCTGGCCGCCAACCAAATGGGCGTAGACCAGAGGCAATCCTGTTTCCTGCACCCGCTTGCGCATGGTTTCCTCGCGCTCATACCCCTTACCCACGTGAAACGGTGACGCATTGATAACCGCTAGCATTTGCGCCCCGGACTCACGGGCCAGTTGCGCAGGCTGCTCGAACCATGCATCCTCGCAAATCAACAGGCCAACACGTACCCGTGCACCCTCCTCTCCGGCCTCAAAAACACAGACGCCATCGCCGGGCGTGAAATAGCGCCGTTCGTCAAAAACCTGGTAGTTGGGCAACTCGCGCTTGGCGTAGGTCGTAACGACTTGACCTTCTTTCAATACGCTGGCGGCATTAAACCGGTTTTGAACGGCTACCGAACGGGTACGACTGTCGTCGCCGCTTGGGTGCCCGACCACTACAACCAGGTCCTTTAACCCGGCCAACGCCCGGGCCACTAATTTCACGGCATCATCGCAGGCATGAATAAATGCCGGACGCAAAAAGAGATCCTCCGCCGCATAACCGCAAATCGACAATTCGGGTGTCAAAACCAGGCGCGCGCCATCGGCGTAGGCTTGAGACGCAGCCGCAACTATTTTTTGGACATTGCCATCCAGGTCTCCTACGATGAAATTGAGTTGCGCGATGCACAGTTTGAGAGTCATGAACCAGAAAAATCTTGTTAGTCGAGGCTGCACCAAGTCAGTGACCGCACGCGGGGTGCGTCTTGACTGACGATTATGTCATTCAGGTGCTGAATTCACCAATGGATGTGGTGGCTGCGGATTGGGACACATTGCTGGCATTGCAGTCCAACCCCAGTCCGTTCATGCGCCATGCCTATTTGGCTGCGATGCACCTTAGCGGCAGCGCAATCGAGGCGACCGGTTGGAGCCCTCACTTTATTACACTGCGCACCATGAACGGCACGTTGACGGCCGCTGCTGCCATTTATCAAAAAGGGCATTCTTACGGGGAATATGTATTTGACTGGGCCTGGGCCAATGCGTACGCGCAGCACGGACTTTCTTACTACCCAAAGGCGGTGGCAGCAGTACCCTTTACTCCGGTCCCCGGCGCCCGATTAATGGCCCGCAGCGAAGCCGCGCGAATGGCATTGCTGCAGGCCGTGCTGGGATGGTGCGAACGCAACGGCATGTCATCGCTGCATTTGCTCTTTATCAGCGAAGACGAAGCCGCAACCTGCTCCAAGGCAGGCCTCATGCTGCGGCATACGGTTCAATTCCACTGGGAGAATGTAGCCCCCACGCTGGTCGCTTCGCGTGCTGCGCTGGCATTTCGCGATTTCGATAACTTCCTGGAAAGCTTGGCTCAGGACAAGCGGAAAAAAATCCGGCAAGAGCGACGCAAGGTGCGGGACGCTGGCGTCAGCTTTCGGTGGGCACTGGGCGATCAAATTGATCAGCATGATTGGGACTTTTTTTACCGTTGTTATGAGCGCACTTACCTCGAACATGGAAACGCGCCCTACTTGAACCGGGACTTTTTCAAACGCATGGCACTGACCATGGCGCAACACTGGCTTCTTTTTGTGGCTGAACGGGAGGGTCGGCCAATTGCTACAAGTTTAATAGCGCTTGACGCAAATGATTCGAGGGCTAGCGGCCAAAATCACCAAAAAAATGCGCCTACCAAGGTCGCCTATGGTCGCTATTGGGGTGCTTTGGAGCGTGTGGATTGCCTGCATTTTGAAGCCTGCTACTACCAGCCACTCCAGTGGTGCATTGCAAACGGATACCAGCGGTTTGAAGGTGGTGCCCAGGGCGAGCACAAAATGGCGCGCGCGCTGCTACCGGTCAGAACCACCAGTGCGCATTGGCTCGCACATACCGGTTTTTCCGATGCGGTGGCCAAGTTCCTGGAACGTGAGGACCAGGGAATCAGTGCGTACCTGGGTGAACTCGGTCGACGCAGTCCCTTCAAGTAGCCGATTGTTCAAAGTCGCCAGGATGCCGGCAAATGCATCCGATAGCGTGGATCCTGGTAGCGATCATCGAGCAAAATGAGCGTGCCGGTGTCAGTCGAGGCACGAATCACCCTCCCGGCAGCCTGAACCACCTTTTGCAGTCCTGGGAAAACGTAGGTGTAGTCGTAACCGCGACCATATTGAGCTTGCATGCGCTGACAAATTGCCTGGTTCAATTCGTCAAACTGGGGCAAACCGAGTGTCGCGATAAATGCACCGATCAGACGTGTGCCTGGCAAGTCCACCCCTTCTCCAAACGCTCCACCGAGAACCGCAAATCCAATGCCCTGTCCATCCAGTCGAAACTGCTGCAAAAACAAAAACCGCGCAGACTCATCCATCTGCCGAAGCTGAGACCAGACAGGCAACGTTGGATGCCGCATTTGAAGCCGCTCCGCAGCCAGGTTCATGTAGTCAAAACTGCTGAAAAACGCCAGGTAGTTGCCCGGACGCTGCGCAAACTGATCGGCAATCACATCCACCAAGCTATCCAACGTGCCAAGTCGATCATTGCGTCGTGTGGAAATCGGCGCGACCCTGACAGCCAACTGCTCGGGCGCGAACGGACTTTCAACATCCAGTCGACCTGTTGCTGGCGGCATTGCCAGCAAGTTGGAGTAGTAGTCAGTCGGGTTGAGCGTTGCAGAGAACAGCACCAAGGAGTCTGCACCAGCCATTCTGGGGCCAATAAAGTGCCCCGGGACCACATTGCGCAATGCCAGATAGGCCGAGGATGCGTCATCGCAGCGCAGTTCACACAATGAGTGTGCACCGAACTCCTCGGCGAGAGCTGCAAATGCCAGAGTTTGAAAGAAATACAAGAGCCAACCACCGGCGTGTTCAGCGGGATGGTCATTCAAATAGTCGCTAGCCGCACTATTAAAGCGCTGCAATGCCCGCAACCACTCCTGCGGCACTTCATCCAACAGGCGCCACCGCGTCGCCGCAGAATCACTGCGCGCGGCCCTGAGCACCGCCTGCCAATGGTGGCGCAAGTCAATTGCCCGCCCCCAAAGGGCCGCTGGCACCTGATCGGCAACCGCGCTGGTCTGCGCTTCACTTAGCTCTGCGCTGTACATGGCACAGGCGCGCGCATACAGATTGTGTGCCTCATCCACCAACACGCTCACGCGCCAGTCTTGCTGACTGGTCTGCGCGAAGAGCATAGCGCTGCGGTCGAAATAGTAGTTGTAGTCGCCCACCACCACATCGACCCAGCGCACCATTTCGTGGCCCAGGTAATACGGGCACACGCTGTGACTCAAAGCAACATGGCGAAGAGATGCCTGGTCAAGCCAGCCACGCTGCGCGGCCTGCACCCGCGCACTGGGCAATCGATCATAAAAACCTGATGCAAGCGGACAGGACTGTCCATGGCACGACTTATCGGGGTGTTCGCAGCATTTGTCGCGTGCCACCAACTCCAGGACACGCAAGACAGCGCCAGGGCGACCCCCAGTGGATGGGCCAAGGCAAGCATCCACCCGTTGAAGTGCGTCCAGCGCAATACGCCGTCCGGGCGTTTTGGCGGTGAGAAAAAATATTTTGTCAATCGCTCGCTGCGGCATGGCACGCAGAGCCGGAAAGAGAGTACCCATCGTCTTGCCAATGCCAGTGGGTGCCTGCACCAACAAGGGTTTTGACTGCGTGCAAGCCCGGTACACCGCGGCGGCCATCTGACGCTGACCGGCCCGAAATGGCAATTGAGGAAACTCTGCCACCTGCAGCGCAGCATCCCTTTGCGCGCGGTGCAGCAACTCCGACTGCGCCCAACCCAGAAAACGCTGGCACAGCGATTCAAAAAA
>CAIQBN010000576.1 GCA_903870065.1 uncultured beta proteobacterium
GGAGCTGACACCTGAGCAAATAGCAGATGCTTATAAGTCATGGGACCAGCGTTTTGTGAAATGGCGCGCGCCACCCGCCGACTTTAAGTTCGCAAACAAACCCTTGGCCAAACGCCGCATTAAGCTGGGTTATGTGTCCGGCGACTTCAAGCAGCACTCCGTTGCATTTTTCTCCGAACCGATTTTATCTAGCCACGACCACGAGGCGTTTGAGATTTATTGCTATGCCAACCAGAAGGGTGGTGACCCGATTACCCAGCGCATGATGGGAATGGCTGACCATTGGCGCTGGACGCTAGACCTGTCTGATGAGGCACTGGTGGAGATGATTCGTTTGGATGGCATTGACATCCTTGTCGACCTATCCAACCACACCGCGTACCACCGGTTGTACTTGTTCGGCCGCAAGCCGGCACCGATTCAAATGACCACCTTGGGTATGCCGACCACCACCGGCGTGGCCGCCATTGATTACCGCATCACCGACGCCTTCATGGACCCGCCTGGCCTGACCGAGCATTTACATGCCGAGAAGCTGCTGCGGATCGTGAGCGGCTGGTGCTACAAAACAAGCCACGAAGCGGTGGACTTGGTGGTCAATGAACTGCCAGCACTAAAAAATGGCCACATTACCTTTGCCTCATTCAATGCGTTTGGAAAGATCAATCCCAAAGTATTTACCCTATGGGGACAGGTGTTGCAGGCCATCCCCAATTCGGTACTGTATGTAGCCACCGGCGGCAAAGAGGACGACGAGGTATTGAATGAGCAGGTACGCTCAACCTGTGCTGATTGTGGTGTGCCGCTGGAGCAGTTGAAATTGTTTGCACGCAGGCCACTCAAAGAGTATTTTGAATTTCACGGTGAGGTGGACGTGGTGTTGGACGCATTCCCGTACACAGGCGCCACAGTGACGGCCCATGCACTTTGGATGGGTGTGCCAGTTATAACGCTGGCAGGCAATAGCCCTATTCATCGCTCGGCCACGTCGATGATGTCCACCGTTGGGCACCCGGAGTTTGTGGCACAAACACATGAGGAGTACATTGCCATTGCACGGCGGTGTGCAAACGATGTCGCATGGCTGGCTGAAGTGCGGGTTGGGCTACGTGAAAGAATGCTGGCATCGCCACTGATGGACGGTGCAACGGCGACAAAAGACTTGGAAGCCAAACTGCGCAAGGTTTGGCAGGACTGGTGCAGAACTCAGAAAAGGCGGTCAAAACCGATTTCAATCACACCTTCTGATCTGGCCGCCTCCCCGCACCTGCCATAGTCTTCCTCGGCACCCCCCCACTGGGGGTGACATACCCAAGAACCTGATCTATGCCGCAGAAGTACGCAAACGTTTAGACACGGTAACAAAGTCGTTGCTCACCACGTTCAGGTGCCGATTCATTTCCGCCATGTACGGCTCCACCTTGACTGGCATCCAATCCTGCACAGCCTCTCGCAAGCCTTCAGACAGCACTTGTGACTCCGGGTTCAGGCCGGTTACAACACCGAGGCCGCTGGGATAGGCGGGTATGGTGAATATGTTTAGATCTGGCCGCAGTTCCTTGAGAATCATCATGACCTTCCAGGTGTCACCTGGCCAAAAAACGGTCTTGCGGTCACGCTCCGCAGTGATTGCGGTTACTGGATAGATATCGTGAAACAGCACAACAGTGCGAGCATTCGCGTAGCGCTCAATGTTGATGAAATCCCTAAGGGCTTGGTCGAAGAAATGCAAACCATCGATAAATGCCAGGTCGACGGTGTCCGCCCCTAACACCTGGCGCAGATCATGTTTGTAAAAAAAGTCATCGCTTGGCAACTTGAACAACTTACTCCAGGTCTCCTGAGGGTGCACTATCTGGATAGCCGGGTCGATGCCCACTGCGCGAGTAGGATGTTTTGCAAACTGCAGTGAGGCACCAGACTCCACCCCAATCTCGACATAGTTGGCCGGCAGCATCGTGGCATGAAACCACTTCAACCAATCAAGATATATAGGGCCAGGAAAGTGTTCAGCAGCTGCTGATGAGTGTATTTGCAGTTCAATCTGCTTGCCCATTTGCTCTGCGCGCGGGTCGGAAGGGTACCGTGCATGCAATTCTTGGCAAAGCGCCAGAGCGGCCGGCCAGTTCGCGCTTTCGCAAAGCTGGTTCGCCGCAGCCAATACTTCTTCTACACCAAAAGACGCCGAACCAGTATCTCCGACTTGATTTACTGCTAATGCCTCAGTAGGCGAAGTGTCATTGACGGAATTTGTTTCAACATTAACGGCGGACGACAATTTCATCTCCTTGGTTGTTACGCAACAAAACGCGCTACTAAGTTTAACCCCAGCAATTGCCTGTGTACGTGAACAGAAGCACGCATAATCAGGCCCATTCCTATTATGAATTTCTTGAATCGAATTCATATGTCGATACAAACTCCCCCTATTGCAACGCCCCCCAAGTATTTCACCGACGCGATGTTGGTGCCCAAATACGTCACCCAGTTCCGCTGCCTGGGGGGCAGCTGTCCTGACACCTGTTGCGCAGGGTGGTCGATCAACGTCGACAAGGACAGTTTTCAGGAATACCGGCGGGTCATTCAGCCGACGCTCAAACCGCTGTTAAAGACCTTTCTCATTCAAGTTGACAAAGACTCCGAGGACAAGCATGGCCGATTGAACCTTCGCCCAACCGACTCGCATTGTGGGTTGCACGCCGCGGACGGCAACTGCACGATTCAACAAACGCTGGGGGAGGATGCGCTGTGCGACACCTGTTTTACCTATCCACGCAATACGGTTCAATTTGGCGAGCGATTCGAACAAACCCTAACCCTATCCTGCCCCGAGGCCGCGCGGCTGGCCTTGACACTGCCCGGTGCCTTTGAATTTGTCAGTGCCGAGTTCACGGCCCGACTAGCAACCACCGTGGTCTTTGGCCCCGTCGGGGGCTATTCCCACGACCAAATGGATGATGTGCGGTTTTTTTGCATTCAACTATTTCAGACAGAAGGACTTTCCAACACCGAGCGCTTGGCCGCCCTGGGCTGGCTGTGCCAGCAGTTGGATGAACTGGTAACGAACGAC
>CAIQBN010000577.1 GCA_903870065.1 uncultured beta proteobacterium
TCATGAGCAAGTCGCAGTCCATCGGCAGCGCAGCAAGTCAGGCGCAGACGGCAATACGTGCGTCGCCCCCCGGGATTCGGGCAGCAGGGTCCGAGACTGCGTCCGCTGCGGTTCGCACAAGCGCACCGGCACCGGAAGTTGTGGCCAGTTCAGCTGCACAGTCTGCCAAGATAGAACCTGCAACCAATGAACTCAAGCGTCTGGTTACAGAGATGCAGCACAAGGTTGCCGCCTACTCCCCGGAGCTACAGTTCTCAGTTGACAAAGACACCGGCAAGAACATAGTCAAGTTGACCGACCGTGGTACAAAGCAAATCGTTTGGCAGTTTCCGTCCGATGAGGCTCTAAAGGTCACCAAGGCACTGGATCAGTATGCGAAGGGCCTACTGGTCAATCGCAAGGCGTGACAACTGGAGCCGATTCAGCCCTGAACAGTCCCACCGGTAACCAAGAACTGCCCACCTGCCACGTGGTGAATGGTACGTAGTTCGTCCGGCGCATCGTCAAAGTGCCAGCGCCCATCGCTGAATACCCGCTCATCTGCCCAGGCACCGATCACTTCGCCAATGAACAGGTCGTAGGTTTGCTGGTTGTGTGACTCCGGTACCAATCTGCAAGCCAACCAGCCCACACTGCCTTCGACAAGAGGTACATCGCTGCCCGAAGCGGTGAATGTCTTCACGCCATATTTGGCGAGCTTGTCGGGTACGTCCTTGGCACTATCTGTTCCCACACCGAATGTCAGAGTTGCCATCGCCTTGGTGGGAAGCTGAAGGGCGAAGTACCCGCTGCGCTCAACCAACTCCCGCGTGCGTGTGGGCTTATCCAACACCACGGTTACTTTGGGAGTTTGCCCATAGTCCAGCACACAGGCCCAGGCTGCGGCCATCACATTGGTCGTGCCGCCGTGCTGTGCGGAGACCAGAACAGTCGGACCGTGGTTCATGAGACGGTAGGACTTGTCCAGCGCTACCGGGGTGAAATGCTGGGGTGTCATAGTGATGGCCGATCTTTCTGCGGCGCGATCTTCGCTCTGATGCGCGCAATCGTGACCTCCATGGGCGCGTCCAAGGTCACTTCAAGCCCGAGCTTGCGGGCGATGTCGTTAACGATCCCTGCATGCAGTGGCAGGCCACCGGCGTCGATTGCGGCTAACAGGTCAGCCGCACGCTGCTCTACCGAGGGCGCTACTTTGCTTGGTTGCAGCAACGCCTTCAATCGTTGCAACGTACTGGACTTCAAACGATGAGTCATGGAATTCAAGCAAATTCAACCTGCAGGCGCGATAAAGGATGCCCAAAGTCCGCAGTCCACGTCTCTCCAGGCAATACCGGCCAGGCGTCGGTCCAGGTTCCGGTGGTAATCACGTCACCGGCAAGCAGGTCGACTGCGCCAGGACAGGCTCTGAGTTCCTTCAAAAAGTACTGCAGAGCCAGTAAGGGGCCATCCAGGACGTTGGCACCGCAGCCGCTCTCAACTGTCATTCCCCCCTTGATCAAGTGGACCTGTGCCGCTGCTAATTGCTCGTTGAGTTGGGATGCACTGGACGCAATTTGCGCAACCGGTACTTTTCTGCCAACTAACAGACGCGCATGCAGCCCACCGTCTGCAACAGTGTCTGGCGCCTTGAATTTCCAATCTGGCAGGTGAGACTGGACGACCTCGAAGCCGGGCGCGACCCACTCCAGGGAGTCAAACAGGTCGTCGAGCGAGGCGTTGGCAGGTGGCGTAACGCGCATCCCGAAAACTGCTTCGTGCTCCAGTCTGGGCTGGCAGGTTCCCTTGAGCGAGACGACGCCCTCGCCCTCGCAGAAACTCAGGGATGTTGTGTAAACGGTACCCCAGATTGGTCCATAGACGCCGTAGCGCTGCCAGATATTGCGGTTGGTAAATCCAATCTTGAAGCCACGGGGGACTTCGCCACGGGCGATGCGCAGGGCACGAACTGCAAGGGCATCGCGGTAAGCCTGTGCTATGTTAAATGATGCATCTTCGCTCGGCGCGGTTGTCCACAGCTCGCCGGAGTCAATGTGCGAAAGCAATGTCTGGGGATTCACAAATATGCCCTTGGAAGTCGGGGTCGGCATTCAATAATCAATTGATCCACTATACCCAGGGTTGACGATGCGGTGCGCAAGAGAAGTACACCAGCCGCAATTGGTATATTGGCCTCTTGATTTCAACCGGAGCGCGCACGTTGTTTGATGCATTAGGCCCATTTTTGCTTCACTGGGCCATCACGGCGATTTCACTCTGGGTGGCAAGTCGCATCTTTAATGGTGTCCGGTTTACCGACACTTCGTCCTTAGTCGTTTCCGCACTGTTGCTGGGGTTTGCCAATTCAGTCGTCAAGCCTTTGCTAATTATGTTGACGCTGCCGTTGACACTGGTGACCCTCGGCTTCTTTTTGCTGGTGATCAATGCGCTGATGATTCTGATGGTCTCGGCGCTGGTGAAGGGGTTTAAGGTGTCCGGATTCTGGACGGCCTTCTTCGTCAGCATATTCGTATCCGTCCTTAGCATCGTGATCGAGGCATTCTTGCCTAGTGGCAGCGCAGTGCAAAGGATCGAGATGCCGCACAGCGGGGTCTGGCTGTAACGCCCGCAAGGTGACATGCCTAAGCTAGTGGCACTGTATTCGACCTGAAGCAACGGATCACTCGCCAGATTACGGGGTTGACCGACGGTCTCTACTCGCCAGTCCCTCGCACAATGACGGGTGCAACGCAGGTTTCAACTTCCTGCGATGATCCGACTTCTTCAACCTGGGAATTGCTATGAATCTTGCAAGTATCGCGTTCAAAGCGTGCACATCGTTGCTGTTGGTTGGCGGCACAACTGCTTGCTTCGCAGCGCTCAAGATTGGTGCCCAGGTTTCTGATTTTTCAACCGAGGCAGCGCTGGCCGGGCAGGCCACAAAATTCTCCTTGTCGCAGACCCTTAAAAAAGGGCCGGTGGTGCTGTACTTCTATCCCAAGGCGTTCACATCGGGATGCACCATTGAGGCACACAATTTTGCGGAGGCAACCGAGAAATTCAGTGCGCTCGGCGCAACGGTGGTGGGGATTTCGAATGACGACATCGAGACCCTGAAGAAGTTCTCAGTCGAGGCATGCAGAAATAAATTCA
>CAIQBN010000578.1 GCA_903870065.1 uncultured beta proteobacterium
GCTGCACCTGCGCATCCATGGCAATGGTCCGCCCCCATTCGCGCTGGGTCTCACCGGGCCACCATCTACAACCCGTGACAGGGCAAAACGGCGATACTCGGCTCCATGTAGTTGAAATGCCTTTGTTGATGTCATTGCCCCTCGACCCAAATCTCGAAGCCGCAGCGTCTTCGCCTAGTGCCGATCTCCTGAGATCGCAGGCGCTCTACCGAACGCTTTTCGAAACCACGGTAGATGCCGTGATGATCCTCGACCGGGATGGCTTTATCGACTGCAACCCGGCGGCCATATCGGTCTTTGGTGCCGACAGCCGCGATGCTATTTTGGCCCGACATCCCAGCGAACTGTCGCCCGAACAACAGCCAGGCGGTGAAAATTCAAGAGTCGTAGCCGACCGTTACATCGAACAGGCCATTGCCGATGGCAGTGTTTCATTTGATTGGGTTCACCGCAGGCTCGACAGTGGCACGGCCTTCTTCGCCAAGGTATTGCTAAGCCGCATGCAAATTGACGGCCAAACCCTGGTGCAAGCCAGTGTGCGTGACATCAGTGAGCGCAAGCAAATCGAAGATGCGCTGGAAGAGAACCGCGAGAAGTACCGCGCCTTGAGTGAAGCGGCGTTCGAGTCGATCTTCATTTCGGAAAAGGGAAAATGCCTGGAGCAGAATGCGCGCGCCGAAGAAATGTTTGGCTACAGCTTGGCGGAGGCCGTTGGCCGCATGGGCACCGAATGGATTGCAGTCGATGACCGCGCGCGGGTCATGCAAAACATGATCTCCGGCTATGAACTGCCCTACGAAGTGAACGGCTTGCGCAAAGATGGAAGCACCTTCCCGGCCATCGTTCGCGGCAAGATGATGCAGTACAAGGGTCGACTGGTGCGGGTGACCGCGATGGTGGACATCACCGACCGCAAGCAGGCGGAGGAAGCCCAGCGCATTGCAGCCACCGCGTTCGAGTCCCAGCAGGGCATCGCCATTACCAACGCGCACCGGGTCATTTTGCGGATCAATAGGGCTTTCACCGATATCACGGGCTATGGTGCGGATGAAGCGGTTGGCCAAACCCCGCGTCTGCTGTCCTCGGGGCGCCATGACGCCGCCTTTTACGCGGCCATGACCGAAAGTCTGGAGTCCAATGGCAACTGGCAGGGGGAAATATGGAACCGGCGCAAGGGTGGCGAGGTATATCCGGAATGGCTCAACATCAGCGCAGTCAGAGATGATGCCGGACGGGTGACGCACTATGTTGCTATTTTTTCCGACATCAGTGAACGCAAGTCGGCAGCCAACCAAATCCAGCATCTGGCGTTCTACGATTCATTGACCGGTTTGCCCAACCGCCGGCTACTGATGGACCGGCTGGAACAGGCCTTGACTGCCAGTGCCCGCCACCACCGGAGAAGCGCCTTGCTGTTCGTCGACCTCGACAACTTCAAGATGGTCAACGATACCCTTGGGCACCAGCAGGGCGATCTGCTGCTGGAGCAGGCCGCCAAGCGCTTGAGCAACTGCATCCGCGAGGGCGACACGGCGGCTCGTCTGGGCGGGGACGAATTTGTGGTGATGCTGGAAGACTTGAGCGAAACCGATCTGGAAGCGGCGACGCAGGCCGAAGCGGTGGGCGAGAAAATACTAGCTTCGCTCAACCAGCTCTATCACCTCGGCGACGGCAGCTACCACGTTACGCCCAGCATCGGCATCACGCTGTTTGACGGCCAGCAGCAGGAAGCCGCGGCGGAACCGCTGAAGCGCTCCGAGCTGGCGATGTACCGGGCCAAGTCTGCCGGACGCAACGGAATCTGTTTTTTCGAACCGCAGATGCAGGATCAGGTAACCACGCGCGCCACGCTGCAAGCCGATTTACGGGAGGCCATTGGCCGCTGCGAGCTGGTTCTGCATTACCAAGCGCAGATCGTCGGCGAAGGCCGACTGACGGGTGCCGAGGCCCTGGTGCGCTGGCAACACCCCCGGCGCGGTCTGGTGTCACCACTGGAGTTCATCCCATTGGCCGAGGAAACCGGGCTGATCTTGCCTTTGGGTCAATGGGTCATGGAAACCGCCTGCGCACAACTCGCGCTGTGGGCCACACTGCCGCCCATGGCACACCTCAGCGTCGCGGTGAATGTCAGTGCCCGTCAGTTGCACCACAAGGATTTTGTCAGCGGCGTGATAGACGTGCTGAACCGAACTGGGGCCAACCCAAAGAACCTGAAGCTGGAACTGACCGAGAGCCTGCTGGTGGCCGATGTGGAAGACACCATAGCCAAGATGGCCGCACTGAAATCAAGAGGCGTCGGCTTCTCGCTGGATGATTTTGGCACCGGCTATTCGTCACTGTCCTATTTGAAGCGTTTGCCGCTCGATCAGTTGAAGATCGACCAGAGCTTTGTCAGAAACATTCTGAGCGACCCCAACGATGCCGCGATCGCCAAAATGGTCATTGTGCTGGCCGGGAGCTTGGGCCTGACGGTGATCGCCGAGGGGGTCGAGATGGAAGCCCAACGGGACTTTCTGGCACGCCAGGGCTGCCATGCCTACCAGGGCTACTTCTTTAGCAGGCCCCTGCCATTGGCAGAGTTTGAGCGGTTTTGCACCGCGATGGTTTTAGGAAAATAGTCCTGCAGCCCCGTAACAATTGCGTAAACAGTTACTGAAGTTATAGCAATGTGGACATGTCGAGTTGCTGGCACAGTGGTATCGCTCTGGCGGCCACCAGATTCTTGCAAACACCACACCCCAGATAGCGGTCGTCAACACCCTGAACGAACGACATCTTGGTCTGCACCTTACCCGTGCTTGGATTGGTGATGTCGTACTCGACCCATCCTGGCTCGAAATCGGCCTGGTTGACGATGGACTTCAGCAGGCCATTGCCATCAATACCCGCAATGTCCTACACCCGCGTTCCCACCTTAGTCGGGTTGCCGCCGAACTCCAGGTAAGTTCCGTTGTCGTCGAGTACAAAGACGTACATGTCCCGGTCATAAAAGCCCTTGGCAGGATCGGTAAAATCCCGCAGGAAACTGTCTTTTGCGGTGCGCTCGCGGTGCACCGCGGCTCGTTCTACCAAGGACACGGCGTCCTCCGCTGAGCCTTGCTGCAGTATGAACATCGCCACCGATTCGACCAGCGTGCTGGCACGGCCCTTCGTACCTTCGGACTGTGTCACGGCATGTTGATCGATTTGCCCGCAGAGATGAGATATCCCAATGCCTACTCCCCCTTATTCACCGGGCGGGGGCCATACTTTTGGAGGAAGTCGCCGATGCGGACATACGGCGGCGCAGCACGGCGATCAGTCCGGTGACCAAGAAACCCAACATGATGACGAGAACTGCCCCGATTGCCCAGACCGTCCAGACTGCAATCGACAAACCGCCCGCCAGCGCAGGCGCCCACTCCAGCACGTTCTGAATGGCAGGCGTGAGGGACGAAATCATCAAATTCAGACTGCTGGTGTACTCGGACGGAATCCAGGGCGCAAGCCAGGCCGGTACCTTCAAAGCCTCTATGGCTCCAAGGCCCCCAGCCAAAGTGCCAGCGTTCACGACCGTCCAAGCGGCGATCGAATGAAACGCCCAGGCTGCGAGCGACCAAAGAATAAAAAGACTGACCACGACAAGCCAGTTGAGCGCGTAAAACATGGTGATTTCCCGTTCGTTAAGTGTGACTGGCAATGATTGTTGCGCCGTTCACTGTTCGGAAAAAGCAGTTAAATACAGATTTAAACTACACTTTTTCAAGATCTTCAATGATCATGACCGATCTGACCGCACCTCGCTGACCATGGCGCGAACAAAAGCACATTCGGCAGCTGAAAAGTCCCATTGCTCGATTTGGCAGCAGCCCGGGGCTGAATCTGCGCCCCAGCGCAAAAGATTGACTGAATTGGGCACACCCGCACGCACCCGCGATGAGACTGCAGTGCCCGCTTGCACCGCCCACAGGGGGCGTGCGAGGCCCTGCAGTGCCACTATGTAAGGCAGGTGAATATGTCCACCCATAACAAGGTCGGCACCCGCCTCAGCCCAGCACTGAAGGGCGTCCGCGTGGCCGCGCAGCAGGTTGGGCGCATCTTCGGAGCGTGTAACGGCCACCGGTTGGTGCACCACCACCACGCGCAACTGCGCGGGTGCGGCGTTGGTCAGTAAACGGGCAACGCGGTCGATTTGCTGCCGTGAAACCTCACCGTGTTTGTGCTGCCAGGGCCGCGTGGTGTTGACACACGCCACCATCAAATCGTGCGAGGAGTAAATGGGTTCTAGCTCAGCCCCGAATGCTGCGCTGTGCCTGGCATAGGGGCGGCGCAGGCGGGTCCACACATCCAACAGCGGGATGTCGTGGTTACCCGGGATAGCCAAAAAAGGCGCGCCCAGACGATTCATGAACGCGCGGGCGGCTTGAAACTGGGCGGGCCGGGCGCGCTGTGTGATGTCGCCCGAGAGCACCAGGAGATCAGGCTCCTGAAGCCGCGCCAGCGTAGCCAGTGCCTCAACGACCTGTGGCTGCTCGGTGCCAAAGTGTGGGTCAGATATCTGCAGTAAGACACTCATGGTCCGGCACCCATCAATGGGGCTGTGGCGTCGGACGGGTCCAACTGTGGGCTTGGTTTCAAAAGATACAGCGGCTTCGAGAGTACACGGAAGTCAATCGGCGCGCGCAGCCGCGTGACCTCGCCATCAAAAGCAACCTTGACCCCGCGGCGTCCCGGCGCGAGGGTGGGCCGCACTACCAAATGGTCAAACTCGAAAAGCTCCACGCTGTGCGCCTCGCCCAACGTGCCCATGGCCCCGTGCAGCATCAGCCGCAACATCGACAGGGTGCCAATCGGGCGCAACATGACGGCGGTGATGTAACCCGCTCGCATTGCCTGCTCCGGCTCTACCCCCAACTGTTCCAGTTGCAGCCGGTTATTTCCCACAAACAGCGTGAGTGCCTTTACATCGCGTACAGCGGCGCCCTGTTCGATACGCAGCCGTAGCCGCCTTTGTGCGCGCAGTAGGGTGATACCGGCCGCCCAGAAAGCGATCCACCGGCTGCGCCCGAAGTGCGCCTTGTAGGCCTCGCGGTCCTCCAACAATTCGGGGTACAACCCCAGGCTGGCGTTCACCAAAAACACGCGGTCATTGATGGCCGCCACTTGTACCGGACATGGCGCCCACTGCAGCAATAGTCGCGCGGCCTCAGTGGGGTCGGACGGTATGCCATGGGTGCGGGCAAAGTAGTTGAACGTGCCTTGCGGCACCACCCCCATAGGGCAGCCCAAGGCGTGGACGGCCTGCGCCACGGTGTTAAGCGTGCCATCGCCTCCGACAGCGACCACGGCTGTATCGGTTGCGATGGCGTGCGCCGCAGCCTGTTGCGCCACACGCGCCAGATTGGCGGGGTCGCTAAACAGCAGGTTTCCCTGGCGCCCGGCGGCCTGCAGTGCGGCTTTAATGACCTTGCGTTTTGCGTCCGCATCACTGCTACCCGCTGCCGCATTAATGACGAACTGGAGTGGTGCCGTCGGGTCTATGTCCGGGCGGGCGAGCATGGCTTGTTCCCTGACAACATTGGGTTCTACATCTTGTCGCGTGTCAGCCTCTCGGCGAAAGAGATACCAATGGCCGACAACACGAACGTGAAGTGAATCACGGCCACCATGGTCACGATCTGGATGTTTTCCAGGTTCAGCTCACCACTCAAATATGTCTTTAGGGCATGCACGCCCGAGATGGAGATGATGGCAAAGGCGAGCTTTAACTTCAGGTTGTAGGTGTTGACATGGTCTAGCCAGTCGGGTTTCTTCATATCCTTTTTGTCAAAGTGTCCGGTGGTCACAAACAGCGACACCCCCGCCAGTGCTACCACCCACACCAGTTGCGCCACCATGGTCATGTCCACCAGTTCCAACACCTTGATGATCAGGCCGATTTTTTCCAGATCGCCGAACAACAAGGTGTTCATCAGCTTGTAGGTCTCCATCAGGAATTTGCCCAATATTCCAAAAATAATGCCCACCAGGCCCACATAGAAAAACAGCATGGTGAACCGCATGCTGTAGAGCATGGAGCCCACGCTTGAAAGAATTTTTTCCATTTTTACCTGCCAAAAACTTAGACCCAAAGGGAGATCAAAAAAATCCCCACCATGACGAACGCAATCACAATTTTTGCCACCATGCCCAGTAGCAGGCCCAGCCAGGTGGCTAGTGCCACTTTGGCCGCACGTTGTTGGTTTTTTTGCGCCCAGTACTCGCCAATTCCCGCCCCAACAAGGGGCATAAAGAGCACTCCGATCAAACCCATGAAAATGCCCACAACGGTGCCCACCGCAGCGCCTGCCAGCGCCTGCGTGCTTGCACGTGCGCGCTTGGCCCCGATCAGACCAGCCACAAAATCAAGCGTCCAAGCCAGCGCAGCCAACAGCGTGAGAAGCACGACAGTAAAAACACCCACACGGGTGAAGCCGTCAATCCACGCTCCCAAGAATAAGCCCGCCCACACTAGCAAAGTGCCAGGCAGCAGAGGCAGCACGGTGCCGGCCAGGCCCAACAAAACCAGCACGGCACTAAGAAACCACAAATAGTTGAAATCCAAAGTCTGCTTTCACGTTGAATTGACTTGCAACCTTAACGCCACAAGCTCAGGGGTGGGTCCGCTACAACGGCGCGCAAAATGTCTGTGCGGGAAACGTATCCGACAAGCCGCCCAAGCTCTGCGGTCACTGGCACACCGTCAAGCTTGCTCGTCAGCATCGCGGTGGCGATGCGCCGAATATCCGTAACTGCTTCGGCAGTGATGACGGGCGTGCGCATGACATCACCAATCCGTCGTGCCAGCAACTCCATGCCATTCTCGGTACCAAGATGCAAAGCAATCAAAAGGTCGTGTTCACCAACCATGCCAACAAGATGGGATGCATCGTCAATAACAGGTGCCTGCTTGATGTTATGAGACCGAAGGGTTCGCCAGGCCTTCTCCACATCGTCATTGACTTCGACGCAAATTACTTTGCGTTGCATGATCTGCCCCGCGTGATAGAGCGGTCCGCGCTCAATCTCGCGGGGCAGCATGGCACGGTAAGCTCGCACGGCTTTTTCATTTGGTGCATCAGGCCCCATTGGTTGAAGGTTGTGAATTGGCCAAGCGTCATCTTCGCGATCATGGGGCCTAGCAGATCGGGCACGCTTCATCCCGTTCACTTGTTGCATTTCCTCCAAGGTGCCGCGAAAAACTTGTCCAGTAACTCCGTAAGATGCAAACATCGCTCAATCCTTTGAAGTAAGCCGCGAATCTGATCTAGCCCTTTGGCTGTGTTGTGGCCGTGCGCAAACTGAGCAACATGGTCAAGGCCAGAATACCCACGACCACACCCAGAGAAATACCCACAGGAATTTTGTAAATATCGATCAAGCACATCTTGGTTCCGATGAACACCAGAATGACTGCCAACCCGTAGTTGAGTAAGTGAAATTTGTTGGCCACAGCCGCCAGCAAGAAGTACATGGCGCGCAAGCCCAGTATGGCGAACACGTTGCTGGTCAGCACAATGAATGGGTCGCTGGTGATGGCAAAAATGGCGGGGATGGAGTCCACCGCAAAGATCACATCGGTGAGCGCAATCAGGCAAATCACCATGAACAGCGGTGTGGCAATTTTTTTGCCGTTTTCTACCGTCCAGAAGTTCTCGCCATCGTAGTTTTTGCTTACCGGCAGCAGCTTGCGCAGCAACTTCAGCGCGGGGTTGTCGTTCAGGTCGGGTTCCTTGCCGGCGGCCCACCACATCTTCACACCGGTGAGGATCAGGAACGCACCGAACACATACAGGATCCAGTGGAACTCGGCCAACAACCAGCCACCCACCAGAATCATCATGGTGCGCAACACAATGGCGCCAATGATGCCAATCATCAGCACCCGTTTCTGAAACTGCGTTGGCACGGCGAAGTAGGTGAAGATCATCAAGAAGACGAAGATGTTGTCCACCGCCAGCGATTTCTCGATCAGGTAGCCCGTCAAAAATTCCAGCGATTTGGTGTTAGCGATTTCGCTGGAGCCGGTGCTGTCTTTCACCGCCCACCAGAACAGCCCGTTGAACATAAAGCTAAGGGCAATCCAGACCATCGACCAGTTCAGCGCCTCTTTGACACCAATGTCATGGGCACCCTGTTTTTTTAGCACCACGAAGTCAATGAAGAGCGACATCAGCACGATGCCGCCGAAGGTGGCCCATAGCCACAGGGGAGCAATTGTTTGCATACAGACCTTGCAGGTTTCAAAAGCCATATTTTCCAGGATAGATTCCGAAAAATACTTCGTTAAAACAGGAATGTCAGCATGGATTTTGCTGCCTGGCGATATTCTCTTTTTCTCGAAGTGCAAGTCTCATTAATGCTGCTTTCTCCGTTGCATTCTTCGGTCTAACGTCTGGGCTGTTCTTTCATGTTCATAGGGGATTCATATGAGACACTTTTTTTCACTCTTGGCCGTTGTTTTTACCATCGGCCTCTCCACGGTAGCGATGGATGCTGAAGCCGCCAAGCGTGTGGGCGCAGGTAAATCGATGGGTACGCAACGCCAGGCGACCCAGGACAAGGCGCCAGCCGCCGCGCCTTCAACCGCTGCGGCACCTGCTGCGGGTGCGGCAGCGGCAACCCCATCCCGTTCGTGGATGGGTCCGGTTGCCGGGCTGGCCGCTGGCCTGGGCCTTGCGGCATTGGCCTCCCACATGGGCTTTGGCGGCGAGTTGGCATCCATGGTGATGATGGGGTTGTTGGCCGCCGCAGTCGTAGTGGCGATTGGCTTCTTTATGCGAAAGCGCGCGGCTGCACAAGCATCCAACATGGCGGGGCCTGGCGGAATGCAGTATGCGCACGTGAACCCTGAACCGCCGCGCAATGCACGAGACGGTGACAACGACACGCCTGCCTACAAGGTGTTGATGCCGGCAAGCGGTGGCAGCACCATTGGCGCGAACATCATCCGCCCAAGCGGGATCCCGGCGGATTTTGATTCAGCAGGTTTCGAGCGCAACGCCAAGGTCAACTTCATTCGTTTGCAAGCCGCAAACGATGCAGGCGACCTGGACGATATCCGCCAATTCACTACGCCAGAAATGTTTGCGGAACTGAAGTTGGAAATGACCGAGCGCGGTACAGCGACGCAAAAAACCGACGTGGTGAGCATCGCCGCCGAGGTGATTGAAGTGGATGAAGATACCGACCGATACCTGGTCAGCGTGCGTTTCACCGGTGTGATTCGGGAAGGCGCCAACCAGCCGGATGAGCCGTTCAACGAGGTTTGGCATTTAATGAAGTCGCGCCAGGGCAGCAGTGGCTGGGTGTTGTCGGGCATCCAGCAAATGTCGTAATCTGCTGAGCCTGCGCATCGAACGCTGGGCGTTGTTGAGCCGCGTATTGCTGCTCCACTGCGTAGAAATGGACATTGAGTTTGCGGTCGCCGTACACTAGGCTTCCACTGGTCGACATGCTCAATCCGGCGCCCAAATCGCCACCTCAACCACTCACCAATTGTCGCGCTGGTCCACCTCGTAATCGGGGGGCCGGTTGTAGGCCAGCAAGTCTTTGGCGTCACAGTTCTCCAGCAGGCCCCGCCCAACGCAGGCGCGCAGGATGCGCCGAAGCAAGGCGGCCTGCACCTGGACCACGGCATCCGCATCCATGCCGGTGGCTGGCTGGAAAATAACGCCCGCCACTTCCTCAAATACGCCATCGACCACATGCACATGGAAATGCACATGCTCGTTCAGACTGGAGTCGACACGGTGGATGACGACCACCGCGCCAAAGATGCCGCATTCCAGATATTGGCGAAAGGCTTGACGCACAAAGTGCTTTGGCCTGTGGTGGTCACCCTGGCCGTTGGGCACTCGTTTGCTCCGTAATTGATAGCTGCTTGCGCATATTCTACGAGGGCTGCAGCCCGATTTAGCTCACAAACCCAGAGCTTCGAAGATGCCGTCCATGCGCTGCTGCACCTGCGCATCCATGGTGATGGTGCGCCCCCACTCGCGCTGGGTCTCA
>CAIQBN010000579.1 GCA_903870065.1 uncultured beta proteobacterium
AAGCTGGCGGGCATGCCCTACGCTTTTCGCTCCTCAATGTTGGAAGACCTGGAGCGCGGCAAGCCACTGGAACTGCGCTGGTTGTCGGGGCGCGTGCACTCACTGGGCCAGCAATATGGGGTGCCCACGCCGGGGCATAGTGCAGTGTACCGAGGACTCGTGTTGTACGAGCGCGGGAAGTCCGTTTAGCGCGGGGATTCAGCTTGCACCTTGGCACGCAGGGGGTCTTTTATGATCAACTTCGAAACTGCCATGGTCCTCAACAAGCAATTTGAGTCTCCAGCCCTCGTGGAATATGCGTAGCGCGCTATCAAAATAGTATCAACTTCACATCCGGTTGCGTGGTTTGAAGAAGGTGTAATTCTGGTCCGGCTCGGCGGCCTGGTAGACAGCACCGGTGTGCGGCGCGATGGCCAGGCAAACGCTGGCCGCCTGCACCTTGGTGTCGGGTGAGGTGCCCAGCGCATCGCGCAGCGGTACGCCGTCATACCAGTGCGAATAGGGCAGCATCAGCAGGGCATTGAGCGGTTTGTCGTCCATGCTGACAATCACCAATGCATCTTCACCCGGCACTGTGGTGTGGCGCAAAAAGATCAACGCATTGCCAGCCAGGCGATCACCCAGCACGGTTATGTCGCCATATTGCAGGGCCGGGTTGGTTTGCCGGATGGATATCAGGCGCTTGACCCAGTCGCGCTGGGCGTGGTTCCATTCGGCCTCATTCCAGCGCATGGTGCGCCGGCAGTCCGGGTCGGCACCGCCTTCCATGCCAATTTCTTCACCGTAATACACCAGTGGCACCCCGGGCAGGGTGAACTGCATCAGCAGGGCCAGGCGGGCGCGTTCGGCGTCACCCACCGAGGTGATCAGGCGCGGCGTGTCGTGGCTGGAGAGCATGTTCCACGAGCAGAGCAGGCCTTGCAGGCCATAGCCGGCGCGGGCGTCGCGCACGGCGTGGTTCATCTGCACGGCATCAATATCACCGGCCAGCCAGGCCAGCGTGGCCGTGCGGTACCAGTAATTCATCATGCCCTGGAAGCCTTCGCCAGCCTGAAACCAGCTGCCCGAGAAGCCGTTGAGTTCACCCAGCAGCGTGGCAGCTGGAAAGCGCGCACAAACAATAGAGCGCATCTCTTGCGCCACCGCAATGCCCACGTCCTGCGCCACATCAAAGCGCCAGTTGTCGATGCCCCTTGCCAGCCAGTGCTGCACCAGGCTGTCGGGTTTGCGGTAAAGCACATCGCGCACATCGGGGTTGGACAGGTCCAGCTCGGGCATCGGCCCGAAGTCCTGCCAGCACAGGTAGCTGCCATCGGGCTTGAAGGTGAACCAGTCGCGCTTGGAGGGGTCGCCCGCTTGCGCCGCCAGGAACCACGGGTGCTGGTCCGAGCAGTGGTTGAGCACTGCGTCCAGCGTGATGCTCATTTCGCGTTCGTGCAGGGCGTTGGTCAGGCGCTTGAGTGCTTCTTCACCGCCAAACATCGGATCAATGCTGAAGAAGTCGGTGGCATCGTACTTGTGGTTGCTTGGTGAGGTGAAGATCGGCGTGAGGTAAATACCGGTGACCCCCAGGTCGCTCAGGTAGTCCAGTTTGGAGACAATCCCTTCCAGATCACCACCGTAGAACTGGTCGCCACACGACTCATTCAACGGGGCCTCGTCCCAGCCACGTTTCGCGGCGCGCGGCAGGTTGTAAGCAGGGTGGTTCAGTTTTTCAGCGCTGCGCAGGCCACCACCAATGGCGAAACGCTCGGGGAAAATCTGGTAGATCACCTGGCTGGCAGCATGGCGGGTGAAGGCGTCGAGTGGTGGTGTTTTCATGGTGGTGTGCGTTTACGCCGCGCCGATGTGGGGCACCAGGCCCGCAGTCGGTTGCCCCGCTTTCAGGGCGGCGGTAAACGCCAGCATGCGGTCAATAGGTCGGCGCGCCAGCAAGCCCAGTGCGGGCTCGATGTGAATTTCGTTGGCACCAGTTTCCAGCACCCGGGCTACGTCGGCCAGGCCGTTCATCGCCATCCACGGGCAGTGGGCGCAGCTTTTGCAGGTGGCGCTATTGCCGGCTGTGGGCGCTTCAATGAACGTCTTGCCGGGGTTGAGCGTGCGCAGCTTGTGCATCATGCCGTTGTCGGTGGCGACGATGAATTCTGTTGCATTCATTTCACGTGCCGCTTTCAGGATGGCGCTGGTGGAGCCGACGGCATCAGCCAGCGCCACCACGTCGACGGGCGACTCGGGGTGTACCAGAACCTGGGCCCCCGGGTGTTCCTTTTTGAGGGACGCCAACTCAAACGCTTTGAACTCGTCGTGCACGATGCAGGCGCCATTCCAGAACACCATGTCGGCGCCGGTTTCACGCTGGATGTAGCCGCCCAGGTGGCGGTCGGGTGCCCACAGAATCTTGTGGCCCTGGTCTTTCAGGGCGCGCACGATGTCCAGCGCGCAACTGCTGGTGACCAGCCAGTCGGCGCGGGCCTTCACGGCCGCGCTGGTGTTGGCATAGACCACCACGGTGCGGTCGGGGTGGGCATCGCAGAAGGCGCTGAACTCGTCAATCGGGCAGCCCAGGTCAAGTGAGCAGGTGGCGTCCAGGTCGGGCATCAGCACGGTCTTGTGTGGCGACAGGATTTTGCTGGTCTCGCCCATGAACTTCACGCCCGAGACCACCAGCGTTTGGGCTGCATGGTCGCGGCCGAACCGGGCCATCTCCAGCGAGTCACTGACCAGGCCCCCAGTTTCTTCGGCCAGGTCCTGCAGATCGGGGTCCACGTAGTAGTGCGACACCATGACCGCGTTCTTTTCCCTCAGCAGACTGCGAATCTTGCCTTTCAGGGCGGCCCGTTCGGCCTGGGTGGGCTCCACGGGCACCCGGGCCCAGGCGTGGCGGGTGCTACAGGCGGCGGGCCCGCCGGTGCCGGCAGTCTCCGGCTGTTCATAGTCCACGGCAATGGTTGCCGGGGTGACCCTGTTTGGCATCATTGCGATCCTTCCAGTGCTTCAAAACGCATGGAGTAGTCGGTGGCCTGCACATCCTTGGTCAGGCTACCGATGGAGATACGGTCAACCCCGGTTTCGGCCAGGGCGCGCAGCCCTTCCAGGGTGACGCCGCCCGAGATTTCCAGAATTGCGCGGCCCGCACCCTTTGCCAAATTGATGCGCACCGCCTCATGCAGGGTGGGCAGACTCATGTTATCGAGCAGCACCATGCGGGCACCGCAGTCCAGGGCTTGCCTGAGCTGGTCCAGTGTTTCCACTTCGATCTCCACAAACTCTGCTGCCTCGGCAAGCTTTTCCGCCCGCTGCAACACCTGGGCAATACCGCCGGCGGCTGCGATATGGTTCTCTTTGATTAGCACGGCATCAAACAGGCCGATGCGGTGGTTGGTGCCGCCGCCGCAGCGCACAGCATATTTCTGTGCCAGACGCAAACCCGGCACGGTCTTGCGCGTGTCAACAATCGCTGCGTGGGTGCCAGCCAACGCGGCAACAAAAGTGGCGGTCTTGGTGGCCACGGCACTGAGCAGCTGTAAAAAGTTAAGGGCGGTGCGCTCGGCGCTTAGCAGGGCCTGGGCGCGGCCTTCCACTTCAAAAACCACCTGGTTCGCCTCGCAGCGGCCACCGTCCTGCACATACCAGGTCATTTGGGCCTGTGGATCGAGTGCCAGCACGGCCGCTTGCACCCAGGCCTGGCCGCACACGACAGCGCTCTCGCGGGCCACCACCCGGGCATTGGCCCGTCGCTGTGGGTCGATCAGACCGGCGGTCAAGTCGCCGGTGCCCACATCCTCGGCCAATGCGCGGGCCACGTCGTCGTGTGCCTGCTTCAGGATGGATTGGGGTGAGAAATCAAATGACTTTTGCATAGTTTGGATAGTACACATCTGTTGACCCGGCAGCGGTTTGCACCAGTGACTGCGATACTTGCGGCATGCCATCGAATATTTCAATACTTCCCGCCGATGTCACCGTTTTTGAACGTGGCTGGCTCTCGTCCAACAATATTCTGATTCGAGGGCGCGAGTCCTGCGCGCTGGTGGACAGCGGCTACAGCACACACTCCGCTCAGACGCTGGCACTGGTTAAGTCCGCGCTCGATGACCGACCGCTCGATTGGTTGCTCAACACCCATTTGCACAGTGACCATTGCGGTGGTAATGCCGCACTGCAGCAGGCCTACCCCGGCCTGCAAACATGGATCCCGCCAGGGCACTCGGCGTTTGTGAAAGACTGGAACCCGGACGCGCTGACCTACACACCCACTGGCCAGACCTGCCCCCAGTTTCGGTTTGATGCGGTGTTAAGGCCTGGTGCGGAAATGTGCCTAGGCGACACGCTATGGCAAGTGCATGCTGCGCCGGGTCATGATCCGCACTCGGTCATTCTTTTTGAGCCGGTTTCACGTGTATTGATATCGGCCGATGCGCTGTGGGAGCGTGGTTTTGGCGTGGTGTTCCCTGAACTCGAAGGTGTGGAGGCATTTGACGAAGTGGGGTCGACACTGGACCTGATCGAGGGGCTGGCGCCGGCGGTGGTCATTCCAGGGCACGGGGCGGTGTTCACCAGTGTGACAACATCCCTGGCCGCGGCGCGGGCGCGTTTGCGCAGCTTTACCGAAAACCCGTCGTGGCACGTCCTTCATGCAGTCAAGGTGCTGCTGAAGTTCAAGTTGCTCGAGCTGCAAAGCCAGCCACGCGCGGACCTGATCGCCTGGGCGCAAGCCACGACCTATTTTGCGCAGATTCACCAAAAGCACTTTCAGCAAACCGACATGCCGGTGTGGGTCAATGGGCTGATTGACGATCTGGTTCGGGTGGGAGCGGCGGTACGCGACGGCGAGGTGATTCGCAACGCGACTTGACGCAGTTCAGACCCGTATCACCTCGGCCGGCCATCGACTGCATAATGCAGCGGCAGCCTTTTGCAGATTTCCAAAATACAGCCGTGCGCCCTTTACGAATCCTTTTCGTCACACCCGAAGTTGAGCCGTTCGTGAAAGTTGGCGGGCTCGCCGACATGACCGGCGCCTTGCCCAAGGAACTTGCTGCGCTGGGGCATGATGTGCGCATCGTCTGTCCGGCCTATAGCTCGGTCAAGGACCATGGCCCGCGCACCGCGCGCCACGAACCACTGGGGGTTGATGTCGGCCCGCAGACCCACTGGGCGCGCACCTGGGAGACCTTCCTTCCCGATACGGGCGTGGCCGTGTACCTGCTGGAACATGACGGATTCTTCGGGCGTGCGGAGGTGTATGCCGGCCCCTGGGGTTCCCACGGCGACAACGACCTGCGTTACGCCTTTCTTTGTCGCGCGGCTCTTGCCCTGTGTCAACAGCTTAACTGGATTCCCGATGTGGTTCATGGCCATGACTGGACGACCGGGCTGCTGCCGGTTTACCTCAACACCACGCTGCAGCACACGCCGCTGGGCCGCATTGCGTCAATATTCACGGTGCACAACCTGGAGCACCAGGGCTACGCTGACCGCAGGGTGCTTGACTTCGCCCGGCTGCCTTTGGCGGAGTTCCGAAACGACAGTGTCGAGTCGTATGGTGCGGTCAATATGATGAAGGCAGGCCTGTACCACTCGACCAAGCTGACAACCGTGAGCCCGACCTACGCGCAGGAGATTCAGACGCCCGCGGGAGGCTGGGGGCTTGACAGTGTGCTGCGCCACCGCGCCAGGGACCTAGTGGGTATCGTTAATGGTATTGATACCGACGCATGGAACCCTGCCGTGGACCGGTTTCTGCCCGCCCACTACGGGGCATCCAACCTGGCGGGTAAAGCCCATTGCAAGGCAGCGCTACAGCATCGACTGAACCTGACGGTCGACTCGCACGTTGCGGTATTTGGTGTGGTTGCGCGCTTTGTGTCACAAAAAGGACTGGACTTGCTAGCCGACGTGTTGCCCGACATCGTGCAACAAATGCATGTGCAATTTGCCATTCTGGGTGCCGGTGAGCCTGTGCTGGAGCAGTTTTTCCGCTCCGCGGCCAGCCAGTATGCGGGCCGGGTGGGCGTGCATGTGGGTTACGACAACGAACTGGCCCACCTGATTCAGGCGGGTTCCGACTGTTTTGTGATGCCCAGTCGCGCTGAACCCTGCGGATTGACGCAAATGTATGCCATGCGCTACGGTACCTTGCCGGTGGCGCGCGCCACCGGCGGCCTGATTGACACCATCGCCCAATATATCGGGGGCACAACCCAGGGCGACGGTTTCCTGTTCACCCAGGCGACCGGACGGGCGCTGCACGACACGGTGGGCTGGGCCACGGCGACCTACTACGACAAACCTCGAGATTTCGCCCGCCTGCAACGCAACGCCATGGCTCAGGACTTCAGCTGGAAGCGCAGCGCGGCCCAGTACATTGATGTCTACCATTCGGCAATCGAGCAGCGCACGGGCGCACCCGTGCATTAACCAGGTCCAACAGGCGCCAGGCGGGACGGGTTGCAATGTGATTCCCAGTTGATGCGGGGCAGCGTGCTGACAACCCAGGCGTTGGCAATGCGGCGTGGTTCAGGCTCATTGTCGGGGCGGCTGGTTCGGGCCTGCCCACACAGTTCCCTGGGAGACGGTGCACCGTGTCGGTGCCCTCAATGGTGATCTCTTGTTTGGCGTAATCAAGGCCGGGCCGGACTTGCTCCCACGCCAGATTGGCCTGACCAGGCTGAAATGCATGCGCCGCCCCGCCGCCCACGACCCAAAACACCCGTCAAGTCACGATAGCCCGGGTGAATGCCTGCAACGCTTTTGCTCTCATGGAGTGGTCTTGCCGGCTAGAGCGAGGGTCGATGGGGTAGTGCTGGCAAAGAGGCGGTCTGCCACCTGCTTCAATATGCCGCGCATCCAATGTTGCGCAGCGGATTTGTGATTTCTGCTGTGCCAGATTTGGTAGAACTGCATGCGCGGAAACTGGATGGGGCAGGGCACCACCTTGAGCGGCAAAACGCGGGCATAGTGCTCGGCAAAGTGCCGGCTGATCGTAAATATCAGATCGGTGCCCGGCAGCAAATGCGGTGCCATACTGAAGAAAGGGACGATTACCCGTGCATTGCGGGTGAGTCGAAGATTGGCAAGGTGTTTATCGATTACACCCCGGTGCGCCGATGAAAACGGCAGAGGAACGATGTGCGGCGCATGCAAATATTGCTCCCGACTCATGTCACCGCGCGCCAGGATATGGTTGTTTGCCATCAGGCAGACGATATCGTCATCCAATAACGGCGCCCTGTGCAGGTGCTCCGGGGGTTCGGGCCAGTTGCCAATGACAACATCGAGTTCGCCATTTGCCAGCGCCTGCTCAAAGTCGTAGCCAGGTCCAAGGGGGTGCACCATCAAGCGCGCATTGGGCGCCTGTTTTCGGATTTCCTTGGTGACATCGGCGAGAAACACGGTGGATAAATAGTCGGGGCAACCGACCTTGAACAAGAGTTGCGTTGCCTGGGCGTCAAACTTCTCGCCACCTGCGACCAGCCGGTCTAGCTCGGCCAGCGCCACGCGCGCAGACTCCAGGACCTCAGCGCCGCGTGGTGTGGGCACCATCGCATTGCCGCTGCGTACCAGCAACTCATCCTGAAATACCAGTCGCAGTTTGCGCAGCGCCGCACTGATTGCTGGTTGCGTCTGGTTCATGCGTGTAGCAACACGCGTCAGATTGCGCTCAATCAGCAAGGTCACCAGCACGCGCAGCAAGTAGGTATCCAAGGGGTCGTTTTGGCGTGACATGAAAGCTCTCAAAAAGTGACGCGCTGGCACATGCAGATCTTATGCCAGTCATAAGAAATTCGCGTTTGTGAGCGGCATCCAGTACCTATACTTTTAATGGTGCGCTGCAATACGGTCCAGTTATTGCTAGAAAAGGTTTCTACGCAGACTGTGCCTTGATTTACCGAAAAAATACCATTTATATGCCAGACATGCCACCGACCGCGAACGCGTCTGCGCTCGCATTCACGACGCTCAATTCCGTTGCTGCCGACGCCTTTGTGCACACGCTGTCGGGGGTGTTTGAGCACTCTGCCTGGGTTGCTGGGCGGGTGGTGGCATTGCGGCCATTTCAAAGTGTTCTGCACCTGCACCAAGCCATGGTGTCGGCTGTAGAGCAGGCTAGCGCGGGCGAGCAACTCGCCTTGCTGTTTGCGCACCCCGAACTGACAGGGATAGAGGCCCAGCAAGGCGCCCTGACGGTCGAATCAGACCGAGAGCAAAAACGCGCTGGACTCAATGCACTGAGCCCATCGGAGTTTGCGCATATTCAAGCGAACAACCAGGCCTATCGCGCCCGGCACGGGTTCCCTTTTATTATCTGCGTCGGGAAACACACCAAACAGAGTCTGTTTGCTGCTTTTGACCGCCGCCTGGGCAACGCCCGGGACGCTGAAATGACGGAAGCCTTGGCCCAGGTAGCCGACATTGCGCTGCTGCGCCTTAATGCTCTCTTTCCCTCCTAGCATCTGCATTTCTTGACCCCATCCAAAAAGGACAACTATGAGCAAGACTGTTCACCACCTGACTTCCACTTTGCTGGGTATTTCCCTGATGACCGGCGTGGCCTGTATCGGCGACGTTCATGCAGCGGATGTGACCATGCGTGTCGCTGGTAATTTTTCCTCCAATGTGCGCCACTCGGAAGGAATCGAACGCCCCTTCTTTACCGGGCTTCCCAAGGCGACCGCCATCAATATGGAGGTCAAATTCAATCCGATGGACGTGGTCAACGTGAAGGCAGATGACGCTTTGCGTTTGTTGCGCTCCAATATTTTTGATGTCATGTCGGTACAGATTGGCAGCGTTGCACGCGATGACCCGTTTTTTGAAGGTATTGACCTGGCGGGAGTCTCCACCAACATGACGACACTGCGCGCCTCCATGGAAGCGTATCGCCAGGTCTTTGACGCCCGACTTCAGGAAAAATTCAAGGCCAAAGCCCTCACGCTGTGGCCATTCGGACCCCAGGTGTTCTTCTGCAACAAACCCATCAAATCGATTGCCGACTTCAAAGGTCTAAAAATTCGCAGCTTTACGCCCACCATGTCAGCGATGCTGCAAAACCTGGGCGCCACACCGGTTACCCTGGCGTTTTCGGAGGTCTACTCGGCACTGGGCAATGGTGTGGTGGATTGCGGCGTGACCTCGGCGAACTCAGGCAACGCCGGCAAGTGGCCGGAGGTGACCCAGTATTTTTACCCCTTGGCGGTGTCGGGTTCGGTTCAGGGCCATTTTGTGAACCTGGACTTCTGGAACAAATTGACGCCCGCACAGCAGACCAAGATTTCTGCAGAGTTCCACAAGATGGAAGATCAGATGTGGAAGCTGGCCGAGGAAGGAACGGCAGACTCCATTTCGTGCAATACGGGCAAAGCCTGCAAGAACGGCACGCCTTTCAAGATGACTTTGGTGCCCGTCAGTGCGGACGACGAAGCCAAAGTCAAAGCCGCTGCTTCTGCCACTGTGCTCCCCATGTGGAAGACCGCGTGCAACAAGGTGGACCCTAAGTGCAGCGACACATGGAACGCCACGGTGGGCAAATCCCGCGGCATGACCATCAACTAAAAGCGGCACGCACTATGGCCACCACCAATCCCATCAGCCTCAAAATTGCCCCGGCTGCGAGACTTGCCACCCTCGCATGCGGTTGGATCGTCATGGCCTACGCGGTCGCCTTGACCGTCGAAATTTTGGGACGCAAATTTCTGAACACGTCCTTCAAAGGTATTGATGAGTTGGGTGGCTTTGTGCTGGCCATCAGTGCGGCCATTGGCGCGTCCTACGCCATGGCTCTGCGCAGCCATACGCGGGTAGACGTTTTCCTGGTGCGTTTTCCGCGAACGGTTCAAAAGGTGTTGAACACCCTGGCGATGGTCTGTTTTGCGTTTTTCGCGACCTTTGCAGCGTGGCGGGGGATTGCCGTGCTGGCCGACACCGTCGAATACAAGAGTAGCGCAACCAATCTGGAACAGCCGTTGTGGATTCCGCAAGCGGGCTGGGTCATTGGTTTGGTGCTGTTGTCCGTGATTGCGTTGTCCTATGCGTTGCATGCCCTCTACCTTTTGGTGCGGGGGCGTCCGGAACTCAACGCCTGGTATGGGCCGGTCAGCGCACAAGAGGAACTGGAAGCCGAACTAGCCGAACTGCACGCGCGTGGCACTGATGCGCAAGTCATGGGTGACGTGCCACCTACCAAGGGGGCCTGAGCGTGTCTGACATTTCAATGCCGGCAGTCGCCTTTGGTTTTGTACTGTTGATCGTCCTGATGAGCCTGGGCTTGCATGTGGCGTTTGTCATGTTCATTTTGAGTCTGCTGGGCGCCGTGTTTTACCTCGGGCTTCCCGCGGCGCTGGAATATGGAACGCAGTACTGGAGTGCCAACAATAATTTTGTGCTGGTTTCCGTGCCGCTGTTTATTTTGTTGGGTGAATTGCTGGTGCGGGGCGGCTTTACCGACAAGATGTACCGCGCCTTGTCGGACTGGCTTTCTCCGTTGCCAGGCGGTTTGTTGCATTCCAATATTGGCGCCTCGGCCTTGTTTGCCGCGGTCTCCGGCTCGTCGGTCGCAACGGCAGCGACCATCGGAACCGTGGCGCTGCCGGCCTTCAAGCAACGTGGCTACAACGCGCGCCTGGTGCTCGGAAGCATTGCGGCCGGCGCTACGCTGGGCATCCTGATACCACCGTCAATCAACATGATCATCTATGGTGCCATGACCAACACCTCGGTCGGCAAACTGTATGCGGCGGGGGTAATGCCAGGGCTGCTGCTGACGGCACTATTCATGTCTGTAATCGTCATCGCATGTTTGTGGAAACCTGCCTACGCAGGAGCTCCAGAGCCAGCATCGCCGCTGCGAGACAAACTCCTGCGCTTGTTTGATCTGGTGCCGCCCGTGACGGTCATCGTGCTCGTCATGGGCAGTATTTACGCGGGCTGGGCCACGCCTACTGAGTCGGCAGCACTGGGCGTCGTGGTGTCAGCCTTGTTGTGCGCTGCTTATGGCCGCCTGAACATCAAAATGCTGCATGAGTCTTTTTTGACCACCATGTCTATCACAGCCATGATCATGCTGATCGCGGCAGCCG
>CAIQBN010000580.1 GCA_903870065.1 uncultured beta proteobacterium
ACCCACCATGACGTGGATGATGTGGCTGGCGCGGGCTGGGATCCGCGTGTGGCGGACCCATTCGGTCGCAGCCTGACACTGAGCGTGAAGCACGACTTCAAATAGGATGCCGCACGGCGCGCCATGGTGGCGCGTCTCGAACCTAAATGGTGCCCTCGCTTACTCGCTCAACTCTCAGGCAAGCTGCAGGCCGTCTAAAGGCAAAGGGCTAGGGCGACCGCAAACCAGATCGGCCAGCACCTGCGCCGATCCGAAAGCCAGCGTGAATCCCAGCGCGCCATGACCCACGTTCAGCCACAGACCGGGCACCGGTGTCGCCCCCAGTATGGGCGCACCGGATGGAGTAGCCGGACGCAGCCCCGCCCACTCCTTTGACTGAGCAAATTCAGCCGCCATCGGCAAGGTGGCACGAACCGAGCGATGCAAGGATGCAATTCGAGCCGGGTCAATGGTCGCATCATCACCTACCAGATCTGCCATCGCCGCGACACGCAACTCGGATCCAATGCGTGTGTAGAGAATTTTCTTTTCAACATCGGTGACACTCACAACAGGCGGCAGGTGGTCGTTGCCAATGGGCGCTGACAGGCTGTAACCCTTGAGCGGATAAATTGGCAATTCGATGCCGACTGCCCGTGCCAATGCGCGGCTGTGCAAACCGGCAGCAATGACAAATTCATCGCCGACCAAATCGCCCTGCGTGGTTCGCAGCGCCACGGCACGTCCACCCTCCACGCCAAACCCGAGGGCTTGCGCATGTATCAAACCCTTGAACGAAGGGTGTGCCTGAATACGCTCGCCCAACTGAATCGACAACGCGTAACAGTCAGCTACCGCCTCACCCGAGGTAAAAACCCCTCCCGCCCACCGGACTGGACTGTTTGCAAGCGCCGGCTCCAGATGCAGACACGCCTGGGGCGAGAGTACCTGCTCAATCGTGTCGCCACCGCTGCCCAAGCGACGCGTTACTCTCGTAAATTCTTTGTCATTGCGATAAAGGACCAATTTGCCGGGGGTGCGCAGGGACACAGCGTCCAGTTTTGCACTGGAATAAAACCCGGAAAAGACCGCTTGGCTGAAGGCGCCAAGTGCCAACAGGCGCCGCGTCGTGCGACGATTCACCGAACCGCGGCAATTGCTCAAAAAGGAGGCCAGCCATGCCCACTGGTGCAACTGCATTTCCGGCCTGAAGCGCAGTGGGCCATCGGTTTCGAACAACCAGCGTAGCGCCTTGATAGGCACACCCTCATCGGCCAGCGGTGATACAAACCGGTAACTCAGCTGCCCGCCGTTAGCGCGGCTGGCACCCATCGCCAGCCCGGACTCTTTTTCCACCAGGCTCACCTGGCACCCGGACTCCAACAAGGCCCATGCTGTGGTCAACCCGACCACACCGCCACCAATCACAACCACATGCCGCATGTTCATTCATCTGCTGATTCGAACCCTGCAGCGTAGCGGCAAACACCGCGTCATTCCAATGAATGCAAGCCAGTGCCCCATAACCCGCACGCATGTCCCCAGCTAACCTCCGACCGGATTGCCAGGACTACAATTTGCCGACGCCGCCACAGCGGTCTACGCCATCCGCCGAGCCAACCACCGAATGCATATCGAACGAATCACCGTTGGTGAAGTCAAGGTTCCCCTCAAGGTTCCATTCAAGACCGCGTTGCGCACCGTGACCGAAGTACATGACCTGGTATTGATCATCGAGTCCAGTACCGGTCTCAAAGCGTATGGCGAAGCGGCCCCCACTGCGGTCATCACGGGCGACCTCATTGAGTCCATGCGCGCAGCGCTTGATCTGATCGCGCCACGGCTGATCGGGAAAGATGTGCTGGATTTCGCTGCGAACTTGCGCACCGTGCAGCAGGCCGTGATTCATCACTCCAGCCTGAAGGCGGCGCTCGAAATTGCGCTCTACGATCTGCGCGCCCAGCACTTCGGTGTCCCACTCTACCAACTGCTGGGTGGCGGCACGCCCCGCATTCGAACCGATGTCACCATCAGCGTGAACGACACTGTAACCATGGTGAACGATTGTTTGCGCGCTGTGTCAGATGGATTTGACGCATTAAAAATCAAGGTAGGCGGACGCACTTGGCAAGACGATCTTGCAAGCATCTTGGCCATTCACCAGGCGGTCGGCCCCACCATCGGTCTTCGACTCGACGCCAATCAGGGATGGACACCCAAACACGCAGTCCGTGTGATTCAATCCATAGAACGCGCGGGCATTGCGCTGGAGTTGGTCGAGCAACCGGTCCTGGCGTCCGATGTGGCCGGACTCAAGTTCGTGACGGACCACATTCTCACCCCTGTCCTGGCTGACGAGGCCGTGTTTTCAGCCGGGGATGCGTTGCAAATCCTGCGCACCCGGAGTGCGGACATCATCAACATCAAGCTGATGAAAACCGGAGGCATCAGCCAGGCCGTCGAAGTGGCCAACCTGACACGCCGACACGGCAGAACCTGCATGATGGGCTGCATGCTGGAGGGCGCCATCAGTGTCACCGCCGCCGCGCACTTTGCGGTTGCACACTCCGACGTAGTGACCCTGATTGACCTGGACGGACCGCAGTTATGCAGCGCAAGCGCAGTGGAAGGCGGCATGGTCATGGACGGCGCCTGGATCCAACTGCCCAACGCCCCCGGATTGGGGATTGCTGCAGTGAAGGGACTGATGAACACCCGTGTTTATGATGCAGCCTCCCGTGCGCAAACTGGCACCACCTGATCACAACCTGAACTGAAAGACTCGCCATGCGATTTCCAACTGCCCCCGTGAAACAACGCATACCTGGCAAGGTCGCCCTTGCCACCGTGCTGGCGATCGGCCTGTGCCTGGTTCCCGCCAGCGCAGCCACACCAAAAGACACCCTCGTGGTGGCAATGGCTTTTGATGACATCATCACCATGGATCCAGCGGAGGCATTTGAGATATCAACCGGCGAGATCATGGGCAACACCTATGACCGCTTGGTTCGGCTGGACGTCAATGACCCATCAAAGCTGGTTCCTGATGTTGCCAAGTCATGGACTGTTTCGCCCGATGGAAAGAGTTTTGTATTTGAAATCAAGCCTGGCCAACGTTTTGCCTCAGGCAATGCGTTGACTGCTGATGACGTAGTTTTTTCGCTTCAGCGTGCCGTGCTGCTTGACAAGGCGCCAGCTTTCATCCTGACGCAATTTGGCCTGAACAAGGCCAATGTGAAAGACCGGGTCCGCAAGACCGGCCCGATGTCGGTCACACTGGAGACCGAAAAATCATTCGCACCATCGTTCGTGCTCAATTGCCTGTCAGCCAATGTGGCTGCCATTGTGGACAAGCAACTACTGTTATCCAAGGAGCATAACGCAGACATGGGGTATGGGTGGCTGAAGACCAACTATGCCGGCTCAGGTCCGCTGAAATTGCGGGAGTGGCGTGCCAATGAGGTCGTAGCGCTGGAACGCAATGACAACTACCACGGAGAAAAAGCCGCGCTGGCGCGGGTGATTTACCGGCACATGAAAGAAGCTGCAACCCAGCGCTTA
>CAIQBN010000581.1 GCA_903870065.1 uncultured beta proteobacterium
CAGCATTCATCCTGACGCAATTTGGTCTGAACAAGACCAATGTGAAAGACCGGGTCCGCAAGACCGGCCCGATGTCGGTCACACTGGAGACCGAAAAATCCTTTGCACCATCGTTCGTGCTCAATTGCCTGTCAGCCAATGTGGCTGCCATTGTGGACAAGCAACTACTGCTATCCAAGGAGCAGAACGCAGACATGGGGTATGGGTGGCTGAAGACCAACTATGCCGGCTCAGGACCGCTGAAGTTGCGGGAGTGGCGTGCCAATGAGGTCGTAGCGCTGGAACGCAATGACAACTACCACGGAGAAAAAGCCGCGCTGGCGCGGGTGATTTACCGGCACATGAAAGAAGCTGCAACCCAGCGCTTACAGCTTGAAAAGGGCGATATTGACATGGCACGCAATTTGTCGCCCCAAGACATCACTGCCCTGTCGACCAACAAGGACATCCGGCTCACCTCCGTGCCAAAGGGCACGCTGATGTACATCAGCATGAACATGAAAAACCCCTACTTTGCCAAACCGGAAGTGCGCGAGGCCATGAAATGGCTTGTCGACTACGCGGCAATCGGCGAAACATTGATCAAGCACATCGGCGTGATTAACCAGAACTTCCTGCCCATGGGACTGCTGGGTGCCAGCAGCACCAACCCCTACAAACTCGATGTAGACAAAGCCAAGGCGCTGCTGACCAAGGCCGGACTACCCAACGGTTTCAAGGTCACTATCGACATGCGCACCGTGCAACCGCAGCAGGGACTCACCGAGGCGATTCAACAAACCGCCAAGCGTGCGGGTGTGGACATTGAAATTCTGCCGGGTGACGGCAAGCAAACACTCACAAAATACCGTGCCCGTACCCACGACATGTACATCGGAAACTGGGGTGCCGACTACTGGGACCCGCACACCAATGCAGATACCTTTGCCCGCAACCCTGACAATGCAGACGATGCAAAATCAAAACCGCTGACCTGGCGCAATGCGTGGAGCATTCCTGAATTGACCAAGAAAGCGGACGCCGCCATTTTGGAGCGCGATCCTGGCAAACGCCGTGTGATGTACGAAGACATGCAAACCGAATTCCGCAAGAGCAGCCCCTTCATCATGCTGTACCAGCAGACAGAGGTGGCAGCGGTCCGCGCCCATGTTGACGGCCTCAAACTCGGACCCACAGCGGACACCATCTATATGTTCAAGGTATCCAAACGCTAACCGGCTTGCCGCCCACGGCTCACCTCTCGGCATTGATTTTGATTCCAGCCCGGTCGATTTACTCCAGTCCCCATCTGGCCCGCCTGCGGCGCACGCTGTTGGCAGTGGTCCGTTTCCTGGTGGTCATTTTCCTGACCTACCTGGGGCTGCTGTCCATGACTTTTGTCATTGGCCGACTGGTTCCTATCGACCCGGTCCTGGCAGTGGTTGGAGACCATGCTCCGGAACATGTGGTGGAGCGGGTGCGCGAAGAGATGGGCCTGAACAAACCGCTGTGGCAACAATTTGGCCGGTATTTGGGAAAAGTGGTTCAGGGCGACTTCGGCACCTCGGTTTTGACCACGCGCCCGGTCATGGACGATATTCGAAGCACATTTCCCGCCACCCTTGAACTCGCCACGCTGGGCATCGTGATCGGTGCCGGCTTGGGTGTTCCGCTGGGCGTCTGGGCCGCCGTGCGGCGCGGCGGCATCGTTGACCAACTGGTCCGTGTGATGGGTCTGATTGGCTATTCGGTACCCATCTTTTGGCTCGGGCTGATGGCCTTGCTGCTGTTTTACGCCAAGCTGGACTGGGTGGGTGGCCCAGGGCGGATCGATGTGGCCTACGAATACACACTGACCAAGGTCACGGGTCTCTTGCTGCTCGACGCCGCCATGGCGGGCCAATGGGATGCGTTTACCAACGTGCTGTCTCACTTGATACTGCCGGCTTCACTGCTGGGCTATTTTTCACTCGCCTATATCAGCCGCATGACCCGCTCCTTCATGCTCAACGAGTTGTCACAAGAATATGTTGTGGCTGCACGCGCCAAAGGCATTAGCGAATCGCGCATCATCTGGCGCCACGCGTTGCGCAATGCGATGGTCCCGCTCGTCACCGTGATCACACTGTCCTATGCGGGCCTATTGGAGGGTTCGGTATTGACGGAAACCGTATTCGCGTGGCCGGGCCTGGGGCTGTACATCACCAATTCATTACAAAACGCAGACATGAACGCAGTGCTCGGCGGCACCATCGTGGTGGGCTCGGTATTTATCGGCCTGAACCTGATTGCCGATCTGTTGTACCGGGCGCTGGACCCGAGGACCCGTCAACGATGAAAACCGCTGAATCCGGGGTTCAGGGCGCTGCGCCCGGGCTGCATGCCTGGCTGATGTCTGAGCGTCCCGACTCACGGCGCCAGGCAGCACTGGGCCGAGCTTATGGGGCCTGGCGGGTATTCATGCGCAACCGTCTGGCCATGCTGGGGCTGATGATTGTGGTGTTGCTGGTTTTTGTGGCACTTTTTGCCGATGTGATTGCGCCCTATTCCCCCACCGTTGGCGACTTGCGCACCACCCGCCTACTGCCACCTTCCGCCAATTTCTGGTTTGGCACCGATGACCAGGGGCGCGATATTCTCTCGCGCCTGATCCACGGCTCTCGGGTGACACTCTTCGTGGTTTTTCTTGTCGCGATCCTGGCAGCGCCGATTGGGCTGCTAGTGGGTACTGCAGCCGGCTACGCCGGTGGCCTGCTCGATGCCGCGCTCATGCGCATAACAGACATTTTTTTGGCGTTTCCACGTCTCATTCTGGCACTGGCATTTGTCGCCGCGCTCGGTCCAGGGATCGAAAATGCCGTCATCGCTATCGCCATCACCTCGTGGCCACCCTATGCACGCATGGCACGCGCCGAAACGCTCACCATCCGTCAGACGGATTACATTGCTGCCGTGCAATTGATCGGCGCTTCACCTTGGCGCATCGTTTTTCGCCACATCATGCCGCTGTGCCTCTCATCGGTCATTGTCCGGGTCACGCTGGACATGGCGGGCATCATCTTGACCGCCGCAGGCTTGGGCTTTCTGGGGCTGGGTGCGCAGCCGCCCATGCCGGAATGGGGCGCCATGATAGCCGCAGGTCGGCAGTATGTGCTGGACCAATGGTGGGTGGCAGCCGCACCGGGATGTGCGATTTTCCTGATCAGTCTGGCTTTCAATTTGCTGGGCGACGGGCTGCGCGATGCGCTCGACCCCAAGGGAGTCAAATGACTGAACGCCCGGCACAACCGGATCCCATGCTGGTGGTGAACAATCTGTGCGTCGCATTTCCCGATCGCAATGGCGGTTGGGTCGATGCCGTTCGGAACGTCTCATTTACCCTGGGGCGTGAACGACTGGGAATCGTGGGTGAGTCCGGCTCGGGCAAATCCCAAACCGGCAGAGCGATCATGGGACTCACCGCGCCAGGCGGTCGGGTGAGCGCCACCGAGCTTGCATTTAACGGAGTGGACCTGCTGCGCTGCGGAACCCAGGAGCGGCGTGCACTGCGCGGTGGCCGCATGGCGATGGTGCTGCAGGATCCCAAGTTTTCCCTCAACCCGGTCATGACGATTGGTGCCCAGATCGTCGAGACACTTCGCGCACACCAAGAAGTGTCGGCATCGGTTGCCCGCAACCGGACGCTGCAGGCGCTTGAAGCGGTGCAAATTGACGACGCCCAGCGGGTGTACAAACTCTATCCCCACGAAGTGTCGGGTGGCATGGGGCAACGCGCCATGATCGCCATGATGCTGATTGCCGACCCGGATCTGCTCATCGCCGACGAGCCCACATCGGCGCTGGATGTGACTGTTCAATTGCAAGTGCTGTCGATACTCGATACGCTGGTGGCGCAACGCGGTATGGGACTCATTTTTGTTTCCCACGATCTGCGGTTGGTCTCCACGTTTTGCGATCGAATTTTGGTGATGTATGCCGGACGGGTGATCGAAGAACTGCACTCGGGCGATCTGGCCAGCGCGCGGCATCCGTACACCCAGGGTCTTTTGAACTGTCTACCCCAGCTGGGTCAATCGCGTCACCCTTTGCCGACACTGAACCGTCAACCGCAGTGGGCGGTGTAATGAACACGCGGCCGACTACCGACCACACAAACGCAGACACATCCGATCGCGCAGTGGGATTGCGCATCGCGCAGTTGCGAGTCGAATATGGCGATTTTGTGGCCGTTGACAACACCTCCTTTGTCGTTCAACCGGGAGAAAGCTTTGGCATTGTCGGGGAGTCCGGGTCGGGCAAGTCCACGGTGCTGCGTGCAATTTGCGGCTTGACTCCCTCCGTATCTGGCACCGTTGAACTGATCGGCGCCACCGACCGCACGTTGCCTGCACCTGGCAGCAAGCCATTCAGGCGCCTGGTTCAGATGGTTTTTCAGGACCCCTATGGTTCACTGCACCCGCGCCACACGGTGGACAGCATACTGGCCGAGCCATTGGCGATTCACGGGCTCGGAGATGATCAGCAACGCATAGAACGTGCGCTCGATGAAGTTGGCTTGGGCAGCGGATATCGCTTTCGGTATCCCCATCAACTGTCAGGTGGACAACGCCAGCGCATCGCACTGGCTCGGGCGCTCATACTGGAACCTCAAATACTGCTGTTGGACGAGCCGACTTCCGCTCTGGATGCGTCTGTGCAGGCAGAAGTACTCAATTTGCTGGAAGACCTGCGCGAGCGTCGCAAACTGACCTTTATTATGGTCAGCCACGATCTGGCCGTAGTAACCCACCTGTGCCAGCAGCTGATGGTAATGCAGAGCGGGAAAACCATGGAAATGTTAAGCCACACCGATCTGGCTGCTTTCAGGGCAGAAAATGCCTACACCCAAAAACTCATGGAAGCGTCCGCAGGCTTTCGCAGGGCCGCACCGGTGTCCAGCCGCTAAATCCACCTGCCGCCAGGAAATGCATTTTTGCTATATTATGCATAGCGACAAACGTATATTTAACGAGGGCTACAGCCACTTTTCGAAGTTTATAAACTGGCAGACCGTGCTTTGACGCCAGTTGCGGCTGCATCAGAAATTTGGACTGAAAAACCTGAGGAATGAGTCGTTTTCTCGCACTTTTGAGTTGTTAGCCCAAGCACCGACCGTTAACGTGCACCACTCGTTTTGGAAGCGGCAACCAACATCCAGGCACAGCGTCCTTACAATCATCCAGTAGGCCAACGCCCTTCGGAGCAATTCATTGAATGTGCACGCGTAGGGCTTGGCAGAAAACTCAATGGGCGAACATGTTGAATTTGCAGTTCAAATCGCTTTTCAGGCGCTCGATCAAAACCCGTGTGACGTTTTTCACGCTGGCCATCTTCGTGGTCAGTATCTGGGGGGTGTCGTTCTACGCCAGCGACATCCTGCTCCAGGATATGCAGCGCCTGCTGGGCGAGCAGCAGTTCTCTGCGGTGAGCGCAATCGCAGCTGAGTTCGATGATGAACTGCGCGACGGCAAGGACGGGCTCGAGCACCTGGCCCAGCGCATCGATGGCCGCCTGATGGACAGGCCGGATGCTTTACAAGCCATGCTTGAACACAACGTGTTTTGGGGGCATATGTTCAACGGTGGTTTCTTCGTGACCGACGCGCGCGGCACGGCCATCGCCGATGTGCCGCTGGAAACCGGGCGCATCGGCACCAACTATATGGACCGCGATTCGGTCTCGGTCCCGCTCAAGCAGGGCATCACGGTGATTGGACGCCCAGCAATGGGCAAGAAACTGGGGGCGCCCATATTTAGCATCGTTGCACCCATCCGCGATGCGGGTGGCCGCGTGATCGGTACTGTGGTGGGAACGGTCAACCTGGGTAAACCCAGTTTTTTTGACAAAATTTCGGGAAAGCCGTTCGGCAAGACTGGCAGCTACGTGCTGGCCGACCGCCAGCGCCGCGTATTCATTACCGGGACCGACACGAGTCGCATCATGCATTCCTTTCCGGCTCCTGGTGTTTCCCCGACGCTGGACCGCATCGCGCAGGGTTACCAAGGCACGCTGACTTATGTCAACCCCTCCAGCGTCGAGGTCATGGTATCTGTCAAGGGCATCGAGGCGGCGGACTGGGTACTGGGCATAGTCATTCCCACATCCGAAGCCCATGCGCCGATCACTGCCATTGGGCTGAACTTACGGGCAGTCACACTGCTGCTAACGCTGCTAGCTGCCGGCTTGACCTGGTGGATCTTGCGCCGTGAACTCAAACCCCTGCTGACTACCACAGAACTTCTGGCGCGGACCGCATACAGCAACACGCCACCGGTTGCGCTGCCCGTTCCCGGCCAGAACGAAATCGGCCAACTGATAAGTGGTTTCAACCGATTGTTGGACATGTTAGGCCAGCGCGATGCGGCGCTGACCAGAAGCGAACTGTTCAAGTCCGCCATTCTGAATGCCATGCCCTCTCACATTGCGGTGCTTGATCACAACGGCGTGATCGTCGCCGTCAACGACCAGTGGAGCCGCTTTGCCATGGACAACAGCAACCTGCCGGGACACGCAGCACCCCACACCAGCATTGGCGTGAATTACCTGGACATGTGCCAGTGTCCTGGCGACATCGGGGAGAGCTCGGCTCAGACAGCCCACAATGGCATCTTGCAAGTGCTGCAAGGCA
>CAIQBN010000582.1 GCA_903870065.1 uncultured beta proteobacterium
CCGTGCACTCCAACCCGGCGCGCGTCCGCTGGCGCTTTCCCCCTGGATTTGCCCGGTGGATGGTGCCATCAGTCAGTTCGGTCGCATTGAGAAAGACCAAATTTTTCAGGCCAAAGGGCATCGTTATTCCACAACGGCACTGGTGGGCGGCGATGCGGCACTCGCAGCTCAGTTTGAAGATGGACACTTCGCAACCCTGTATCTCAGCCCCAAGGACTATCACCGTATTCACATGCCCTGTGATGGTGCCCTGCGGTGCATGATTTATGTGCCAGGTGACTTGTTCTCAGTGAATCCAACCACGGCGCGCGGCGTGCCGGGGTTGTTTGCGCGCAATGAACGGGTGGTCTGTGTGTTTGACTCGGTCCATGGTCCCTTTGTGCTGACTTTGGTGGGCGCCACCATTGTGGGCAGCATGGCAACCGTCTGGCATGGGATGGTGAATCCTCCGCGCCCCGGCACGTTATGGGAGCGCCACTATGTGGGGGACACTGTGGCGCTGCGCCAGGGTGATGAAATGGGGCGATTCTTGCTAGGGTCCACTGTGGTGATGCTGTTCCCAAAAGGCGCAGTAAACTTCAACCCCCTTTGGACGCCGACCCGGTCCATCCGAATGGGAGAAAAAATGGGATGACAGCCCAAAAGGCCGTTATCCTGCGAATATAAAAATTAGCCGGCGTATTGGAGCCATACCATGGAACTGACCAACCCTGAGTCTTTTGCGGTCGATGCCGCGTCGTCCACCGCGAGGCCAACAGTGCCAACGCTGTTATCGCGTGTTGTGGGTGCGATCAGTCAGAAAAAAGAGACAGTGGTGCGTCAGAGCGTCTCAGACGGCGGGGGCATTTCGGTTCGCGCAAGTTTGCGGCTGGCCTTTGCCGCGCTGCTGGCCGGCGCTTTGGTTGTGGGTGCGTTCTCGCTGTTTCAGATGGCGCGGCTCAATGCGTCAACCCATGTTATCTACGATCAGGAATATGCTGCCGGTCAGGCCGCCGAACAAACCCGCAGCAATGTGCTGCGTGCCAGTCGGGCCCAGACCCAACTGTTGACCGCCAGTACAGCCGCCGAGCGCGATACCTTGGCTGGTGATATTGAAACCAGTCTGGCCCACATTGGCAAGCAACAAGAACTGGTGCGCAAGCTCTCCAGCGGCGAAGAGTCCGCCGCAACCGCCAAGCAACTCGACGAGGCCATTGCCAAGTGGACCAAACGTTTGCGTGAGTATGTAAAGTTGGTCAAGGAACAACCCCTGTCCTTTATGGAAATGAGTCCGGATGTGTCAATGGAAGATGCCGGCTTGGTCAACGAGACGCGCAAGCTCGAAAAGATTGTTGATAGCGTGGTGCAACAGCGCGGCCAGTCGGCCCAGGCCACCATGCTCCAAGCCGGGAAAATTTACGACACATCGCTGGTTTGGGTGGCCGCCATTACTGCAATCCTGATTGCCCTGTCCTTTGGCATCAGCACCTGGGTCACCCGGCGCCTGGTGCGCCAGCTTGGTGGTGAGCCAGCCTATGCCAAGGCGATTGCCAGTCGCATTGCCAGTGGTGACCTGACCATGAAAATCAATTTGGCTGCCAACGATTCAGAGAGTTTGCTGCATTCACTCAATGAGATGCAGGTCCAGTTGGCGCAGACCATGGGCGAGATTGCCGACAGTTCGGCACAAGTCGCCAACGCCTCGCGTGAAATTTCCATGGGTAACCTTGATCTGTCCAACCGCACCGAACAGCAGGCGACTTCCCTGGAAAAAACGACGGCCAATGTCGAACAACTGACGTCAATCGCCAAACGCTATGCCGACAGCTCTACGCGTGCCGCGCAACTATCGGCCAACGCCAGCCAGGCCGCGCTGCAAGGTGGCGACGTGGTGGCGCAAGTGGTTTTGACAATGGGCAAAATCAGTGAAAGTACCCAGGCCATTCACGCCAATATCGGGGCCATTCAAAGTATTGCGTTCCAAACCAATATTCTGGCCTTGAACGCGGCCGTGGAGGCGGCGCATGCCGGGGAGCAGGGCCGCGGCTTTGCGGTGGTGGCGTCTGAAGTGCGCGATTTGGCGCAGCGCAGCGCAACAGCGGCGCGAGAAATCAGTGCCTTGATTGAAAATTCCACGCGGCAGGTCAAAGAAGGCTCGGAACTGGCGCGCTCTGCCGGCAGAACCATCGCCGACATGGCGCAGACAGTGCAGCAAGTGAGCACCGTGATGGAAGAAATATCAGGC
>CAIQBN010000583.1 GCA_903870065.1 uncultured beta proteobacterium
TCCGCGATGACCTTTGTAGTGGGGTCCGCGGCGTCGGCACCGGGGCAAGTGCCGATAGAAGACATGGATACCGTATTAAAGATACTTCAGAAATCAATGGAGGATACCTAGGGATTGAAGGTTGGTTAGACAAAACTCAGGGCACTTGCTGCGCGTGGTCCTTAACCTACGTAGTGTGAATATGGCCTGAATGAGGCGTCCGCGTTCTCAAGCGCGCACAGCCAGGCAGGCGACTTTTGTCAAATAGCTTAGTTAACTTGAAATGGGAGTGATGATGTTCCGCGTTATTAAGGCATTTTCCCTGCAGCGTCGGTCGTGGTTGATGCTCGCGGTGATCGCTCTGCTATTGGAATCTTTTGCCCTGTACATGCAGCACATGCATGCAGTACAGCCCTGCAACGAATGCATCTACATCCGGTTGGGTGTGCTTGGGATCGCCATCGCAGGCCTGATTGGTGTGTTGCGCCCCCGCAGTGGAATATTACGATGGGGCGCACTGGCTGTTTGGTTTTTGGCCTTGGGTTGGAGTCTGTTCCGGGCGAATCTATTGCTGAATCTGGAACACATCGTCCGCGAAGGCGGGGAAGCCAGCTGTGCGCGGTTTAAGGGGTTCCCTGAGTGGCTTCCTTTGGAGCGCTGGTTTCCCGATATGTTTGAGCCCCGCGCGATGTGTGGCGATGTTAGTTGGACTTTTCTGAACCAATCGGTCACATTCTGGATCTGGATTGCTCTGTGGGGAATGGCCTTGGCAGCAGTACTTACGCTTTTTGCACAATTTCAGTCAGAGCATCCAAAGACGGTGCGCCTCTAGTGGCTGCCAGACATCATTGTGTTTCGCCAGTCAAAATTACCATGAGGTGCGCCACTTGATGGCAAACTGCTGATATCGGTTGTCGTAAAGGGCTAACGTGGACGTATTAATGGCCTCGCTGTATTCGACCCGAACGCTGTGCCGCGGCGTAACGTCTAACTCGACCGCAATGTCAAATGTAACTAACCGATCAAGCCTTACCGGGTCTTCAACAAACGCAGTGGCGTCAAATTGAATACGTTGCAGGCTCAGACCGGTTGACCACAACACGTCTCGCCACCGTCGCTGCATGCCAGCGGAAATTAATACGCTTCGATGGGACAACTCGCTAAATCCTTGGTCATTGTGTTCAATCGATGTGTGAGCCGAAAGATCGATGGAGTCAATCCAGGGCAGCGGCTGGGACCATCGGCGCTGCACCACCACCGAGGCGGTGCTCGCATTGAGCTCGGCCAACTCGACGGGATGCCGGTTGGTGCCGAGTTCAATCACCAATGACCAAAGTCCCTGGTCCATATCAAGATGTGTCCAGTCGACCTGGGCGTTGCTCACTACACGGAAGGACTGACCGGCAACAGTGATTTGTTGCAACGTCAACCCCGCGCCTACAGTTCCAGAACCCAAGGGAACATGCCATGCGGGTTGAATGGACGCAGTCCCAAAGTTGAAATCTGGCAATGCTGGTGAACGCTTGGCGCTGACATCAACCGCTAGCGAAAGCCCTGATCCGTTGTCCATCTGCCAGTTAGCGAACCCTTGCAGACCAATACGCATGCTGGAGGCGCCAAGCCTCTGCAGACCTCCAAGGTATAGAAGTTCACCCTGAGGCGAAATTCGGATAAGAGGCGAGGACTGATCTTCGTAACTGGTCCCCACTTCAATGCTAAATTGCGACGGCGTGCCCGACTCAGCCCACGCCGTGGTGCCAGCGAGCATCGCAGCGCCAACCAAGCAGGCGCCACATACGGAAAAACGCACTCGCCTTACGAAATCAAACGCCGGACTTGCGACACACTTGGGTGTAGACATTGCTGCCGGTTGCAGGGTTCGAAGACACAAGCACCCAATAGCACTTGACTCCCTTACCCATGCTGACAGTATTGCCTGCCAAGGCCTGCGATGGCGCCATGAGCAAGGACAAGGCGATTGCTGTGCATGCTGCGCCGAACGTTAGTAGGTTTTTGGTTGAATGGACCATGCAGATTCTCCGTTGTGAAAGTGATTTGGGTTAATCGTGCGCCACACAGAGCACGACACTGACTCACAGCAGAGAACATGCCAACTAGTCAAAGTCAAATAAATCAATGACTTACGCGTGTGACTCCGTGCAACGCCACGAATATTGGGTGATACGGCCCAGGTAAGTGGGGCAATTCAACCAACCAAAAAGCACTATCAGCGTTTCAGGCCGTGGCGTTCCATTCGGTACCGCAGCGTGTCGCGGCTGATGCCCAGCACGAGAGCGGCTTTGCTAACATTACCGCTGCACTGCCTCAAGGCTTGCTGCAGATGTTCACGCTCCAGCGCATCAAGTGACATCGGCTCAAGCGGTGCGAGGGTATGCGCAATGGGTTGTGGCGTTCGAACCGAACTGTTCAGGTGGAAGTCTGCCGCACACAGCACCCCGGTTCGCCTGAGCAGCACAGCGCGTTCCAGCACATTTCGCAATTCGCGAACATTGCCTGGCCAATCATGCGACACCAGTGCCGCCAAGGCACTATCGTCCAGGGGAAGTTCAGTGCGGCCATAGCGATTGGCCAGTTGAGCCAAAAAATACCGGGCCAATCCGGCAATGTCTTCCGTACGTGCTCGCAGGGGCGGAATGTTGATCTGGAAGACTTTGAGCCGGTACATCAGGTCGGCGCGAAAACGACCGTCCTGAACTTGTGCTTCAAGGTCGCGGTTAGTCGCTGCGACGATGCGCACATTGACCTGCCGGTCGGCCAGTGCACCAAGGCGGCGTACCCGAAAATTTTCTAGCACGCGCAATAGTTTTGCCTGAAGGGCAAGATCTAATTCTCCGATCTCATCCAGAAACAGCGTGCCGCCGTCCGCCGCCTCAATCAGTCCGATCTTGCGCGCGTGCGCATCGGTGAACGCACCCTTCTCGAACCCGAACAACTCACCTTCAATTAAGTGTGCCGGAAGGGCAGCACAATTGATCTCGATAAAAGGTGCCTTGGCGCGGGCACCGGTCTGATGACAGGCACGCGCTACCAACTCTTTTCCAGTGCCAGTCTCCCCCAACACCAAAATGGGCGCAGCGGGAGATTGATCCATCGGTTCAACGCTTGATGCGGTACGAATGAGATCGCGCAAACTCTGCATTGCTGCCGAAGTGCCGACCAGTGCATCCAAACTTGCCTGGCGCGCATCGCGCTGCCGATAATAGTCCAGCGCACGGCGCTCACCACGCTCGGAAAGCGCTCGGTCCACCGCGTCCTTCAGGCTTTGTAAAGTAACAGGCTTGGTGAGCAGATCCATTGAACCGGCCTTCATGGCATCGACTGCCAACGTGACGCTAGCGTGGCCGGTCACCATGATGATGCGGGCGGGATCTTCGTACTGCCGCAGGACACGAATCACTTCGAGGCCGTCCATGCCAGGCAATTGGAAGTCAACAATCACCACATCTGGCTGCACACGTTCTGCAGCCTGAATGCCTACTGCGCCGTCATGTGCTACTTCAACAAGATGCCCTGATTTTTCAAAAAATTTTGCAATATTCTTTGCCAGCACCTGTTCATCTTCAATGACCAATAATGTCGCCACCTTAACAACTCCTATACCTGTGGGGCACCCATTGCCAGCGGAAGGGTTAGCTCAACGCAAGTTCCCCTGATTGGCGCACGGGTCAGTGTTACCTGCCCGCCCCACTGTTCAACCATCCGTTTGACTAGCGCCAGGCCAATTCCAAGGCCACCGCTCTTGGTGCTGAAGAAAGGGCGGAAAAGTGCCTTTCGCACATCTTCTTCTATGCCAGGACCACTGTCGATGATTTGTATTTTCAGGCTGCTATTCGCTATAGCCCAGCTCACCGCGATGCTGCCGCCATCAGGCATAACATCCGTAGCGTTGGCCAGTATGCTGATGACGATCTGTCTGAGCATGGCCGTGTGCGCCTGAATGGCTGGCGAGTCGTCAACAGGCACTGTCCAGCGAATTCCGCGCTTGTTCATTTCCGGCGCCATTTCCATCAGACATTCCCTGATCACTTGTGAAGCGAGCACCCGTTCGGGCTTCAGCTGGGGTGCCTGTGACACCCTGACCAGTTCCGTGATCCATCGGTCAGCACGATCAACGGAAGCAGTGATGTCAATGCAGTGCTCTGCGCAATCCTCAGGCGATGGATTGCCAGATTGCAGCATTTCTGCCGAGACACGTATGGATGCCAGCGGATTGCGTAAGTTGTGGGCAACGGCCCTTGCTAGTTCAACAGCGGTTGACAGCGTCTGGTTTTCAGCGATTTTGACCTGCTGGTCACGCATGATGCGATCAGCGCGAGCGACGGTCCAATAGAGTGCAAAAAAGAGCCCAACGGCACTGGCGGCGCAGGCCAGCCAAAGCTGGATCAGAGCGTCCCGTATAGCTACATTAAGTTGCACCGGGACTTTGTAGAGTTCCATAACTCCAAGTACCTTGCGTGTGCCCGGCTCCAAAACCGGAATGTAGCTTTCAACATAGTAGCTCGTGCGCTGGGCCAGTCCCACATGTTCTCCCTTGCCCGGGTCACCCGAGTCCAAACGCCCGTTGTGCACCACCAATTTTCCCGCCAATGCCTCGTCCAACTCATCATTGACAGGGTAACGCCGGCCAATAAGGGCGCTATCGGTTGACCAAATGACGGTTCCATCGGTCTGGTAGGCATTGGCCCGAACAGGTTCACTCATGGATGAAACGTGTGCCATGGAGCCCAAAAATCGTTCCTTTAAAACGGCGCTGTCGGGCTGCGAGAGGTACCAGCCCGACTTATCGGTAAACAACAAATTTTGGATGAAGTCCATGCTGACCTCCCCTTCACGCTGCAACATGCGCTGCGTCAGCATGTGGGACATCAGCCAACCTAGCCCCAAGGCGATGATGGTAATGACGCCAAGACTGATCAGCGCAAATCGTCGGCGCAGGTTCAGTGGCGTAAGTGGGTCACGGAGGTGCATACGCAGGCTAAATTGTGGACCCGTGCTAAAAGCTATCTGAAGAAATTTCTGTACCACGTGCGAAGCGAATTTTTTGCAGCGGGCAACTCCTGCGCGCTCTTTGGCGTCCGGTAGCTTGGTGCCTCTTCAAACACCGTTGAAACAACGTCTTCAACTGAATCTCCGAATCGGGTCGCAACGTAGGCGCGCATAAACCAAAGGAGGGGATCGTCAGCAACGGTAGGAACATGGGGCCATTGTGCGCCAAACCACTCCTGTAATCTGTCCTCGATTGCAAACCAATTGTTCGCAATGATGGCTCCTGCGTGCGACCAATCGTTGGCTGGGTTGTAGCTATGAGGATGCCAAAAGCTGCTATCCGGGTCGTGCTGCGCTGCAGCGCAAGTAGGTTCGTCGGACAGTTTCAGTCCGGCCGACTTTGCCACCCACAAATTCAGCACACGGCCTTCGAGACGATTGACGTTCATGCTGGTACCACCGAGCATGGACCATGCCAGCTAACAATGCCGGAGTACAGCACCGCAACTACATGATTCTTATGCGATTCTCGCAACTGACCAACCGTACATGGGTACGCCTATGCCCAGGTCTGAGGCATTTGCCCCAGATGTTGGGGCAATACCCCCAAACGGTTCTCGACGCGAACGATGGCAGATTCTGTAAGTCTTTGATTTCAAGTGAAATAATCAATTTGAGAAAGTTGGCATGGATTGAGCATTGATCCAGTTGTCGAAGTCCCAAGGGGGCGACATTCCAAATCGCAAGTGTTCAATAGGGAAACTATGATGCCCACCAACATTAAATCCACTCTAGTAACCGCTTCTCTTGTCAGTGGCGTCGCCGCAATGCTCCCTCTGTCGGCATTGGCGCGTAAAGGAGCGCAATCTGTGGGCAAAGGTCTCAAGTGTTATACCGCCGCCGTTCTTCAGTCGAACGGCACTGTCAAGTACGAGCACGTTTGCTACAAAGGTGTCTGAGACAACGGATGCGTCATGGAGTCGAGTTTGGCCTCGCTTCAATCGACCGCTGATTGAAAAGTGCACGCAATGCGAATTACATTCAACCGCTTCACGTCGAGTTTTGCCGCGCTACTGACGCGCCAAAACAGCCTGCCGGACATGCAGGATAAGCTTGAATGTATTCGCTCTGCAATGCACTGCGCACTGTCAGAACTTGGTTTGCCTGCGAATGGCCTGCCTGCTAAAACCGGTCATGCCATCGCAAGGGCTAGCGATATACAGACGCTCTGGTATTTGCGTAGCGACCTGCTGTGGTTAATCGCTGACGCACGATGCGAGGCGGTGGCAAGAAAACAGTTAGATCACATCACAGAAATGTTTCGAGGCACGATTCCTGGAAACCAGATGTCGGACCCAAAACGCTTGCGCCGCTTGACTTCGATTGTGTGAGCCAATACGCGCAATTCGCTCCGCCAAGTGTGCGCTTTCCGTCATTGCAAGGTCATGGTGGTCAAATATTCAAACGTAGCACGCTCTATTCAGCACTACAACTAACGCTATTGTAATGATAGCAGTAAATTTAATATTGACGAGGGCTAATGGCACTTTTTATAGGTATCCACGTCGCGCTTCCCTTCGCACGGTATGTGCGCCTCATCCCCCGGAATAAATGCCTGTCCACCACAGGGAAAAGTGGAGGCCCCCAAACAGGGTTGAGGCTTCGCCTTACACTCGCGGGTGAACAATCTCAATGTTATGGATACCACTTCATGCAAGCCATTTTCCACGTCGCGATTCTTATTCTTCTGGTTTTCTCCCCGCTAGCGCGTGCGCAAACACCGGGTGTCTCGGACAGTGAAATAACGGTTGGCCAGTTTGCGGCAATGTCCGGACCAGCCGCTGAACTGGGTCAGCGTTTGCAGGTTGGAATTTTGAGTTTTTTCAATGCCGTGAATGCACAGGGCGGTGTTGGCGGGCGAACGATCAAGTTGGTCACGCGTGACGATGGTTATGAACCCGATAAAGCGGTTTCTGCCTTGAAGGCACTGATCAATGAGGATAAGGTCTTCTCGCTTATTGGCTCTGTGGGCACGCCGACCGGCCTTGCTGCACTACCTGTGATTACGGAAAACAGGGTGCCCATCGTTGGCATGTTCACTGGCGCACAGGCTTTGCGTTCGCCCTTTAATAGGTATGTCTTCCATGTACGTGCTGGCTACAACGATGAAACCGAGCGTATTGTTCAATATCTCACAACGCTGGGGACCCAGAAGGTCGCAGTCTTTTATCAAAACGACGCCTACGGGAAGGCAGGCCTGGATGGTGTTACTGCCGCATTGACTAAACGGGGATTGAAACCTACTGCAACTGCAACCGTGGAGCGCAACACAGTTGAGGTTTCGCAAGCAATAAAAACCATATTGGCTGCAGAGCCCCAGGTGATCGTACAAATTGGTGCCTACAAAGCCTGCGCCGCTTTTATACAAGAGGCGCGAAAACAAGGCTACAAAGGGCAGTTCTTCAACGTTAGTTTTGTCGGGAGCAAAGCATTGGCTGATGAGTTGGGCAAGGCAGGGGCTGGCGTGGCGATTTCTCAAGTCGTGCCGTTTCCGTTTATGACATCCAGTCCATTGGTTCGCGAGTACCAGCAACGGATGCAGGAGTCGGGGCAAAAAGAATTTGACTTCTCCAGCATGGAGGGCTACGTCATGGCCAAGGTTTTTGTAGAAGGAATTAAGCGCGCTGGTAAAACGTTGACAAGGGAAACTCTGATAACAGGGCTCGAATCTATGCGCGATGTCAACTTGGGTGGATTTACGATTAACTTCAGTCCAACCAATCACGAGGGTTCAAAATTTACCGATTTAACTCTCATTGACCGCGAGGGGCGTTTTGTCCATTGAAATTTCCCGGGCCACTGCCGCGACGCATGTAAGCGGTTGGCACCCGTTGACACAAAAAGATGGGCCATGTTAGCCCTTCTTTTTGTGTCAACGGGTGTCAACCCGTCTTACTTCTTGGCAGCAGGCTTTACAGGCTTTTTGGCCGGCGTGGCAGTCTTTGCAGTGGCCTTTTCGCTGGGGACTGATGCCGCAACAGGTGCCGGTGCTGGAGTACTCACTTTAAGCGCAGCACGTTGATCACGCAATGTATTGATTTCGGCCGTGATCTTGGCTTTGCGCTCAGTTAGTTTTCCAATGCTGATATTGATCCTTGCGATGGCCTTAGCCGACTTTGACACGGTAGCCTTTTTTGCCGGTAATTTTGCAGGTGTCTGCGTCGCCTTTACCGGTGTTTTACTTTTGAGAGTTGCCGCCACCTTAGCAGCGGGTTTTTTTGCAGTTGCCACAATCAATTTTCCTTTTTAATGAACTGTCACAAATGGAGTGCCAGCAGCGTATTGTCTCAATATTTAAGTAAGCGCTGGTTTTGAGCTCAGCGCGACGGTGCAAGTCGGCGTTCTTACGCGTGACGAAGGCACGAATTTTTGTAATTCTGCGTATCGTGAATTTGGCAAATTGAGCCATGAAGCGCGCAATCGGTCCTGTGTCGAAAAACTTTACAGCAATGCTTTCTTTCTTCTCAGCGGATCCAGCTGAGGTCGATTAATTTCAATCAAATCATGGGTTTACAAGGTGGTTCCATGATCGCCTCTGTTTGGTATGAATCCTGCGTCAATTCACTCGGTGAGGCTTGGCGCTGGGGCCACGCTCCATGATCAACAAGTGAAGGCGAAGGAGTGGCATGCCGTCTGAACCGATTTGGGCAACGCAAACTCTGTTGCGCGCTTCGTTGAGGCGCCATGCACAGTGCTGCATTGCTCCAGAATCCTGGCTCTAACAAAGCGTGGGACACTGTGTCGCGTGCCAATCCAAAGGTACTTCCATCAAAGACTGCGTGCGGCGTTGTCGCTCTTGCCGCGGGCTTTACGTTTTGCGTTATACCGGTCGTTTGTTGACTGCGACCTTGCGCCCGATCCGCGCCTCACTTTAAAGATTGCACAAACCAAGGAGGAGCTCGAAGCCTGCTTCCGACTCCTGCACGGCGCCTATGTGAGCAGCGGTTTCATGCGTCCTGATCCAAGCGGGATGCGTGTGAATCTTTACCATGCATTGCCCACGACAACAACACTGTGCGCCAAATTTGATGGCAGCGTGGTGGGCACAATTTCACTTATTCGTGAGAGCGTGTTCGGTTTTCCACTTCAGTCAATTTTTGACTTGCATGGAATTCGCGAGAAAAAAGGGCGAATCGCCGAAGTATCGGCATTGGCGGTGGATCAGCGTTTCAGGAATACCGGTGGTTCCATTTTGTTCCCACTAATGAAGTTTATGTACGAGTACTGCATCACCTTTTTTGACACGCGTCATCTGGTGATCGCAGTCAATCCGAATCGAATTGAAATGTACGAATCATTGCTGCTATTCCAGCGACTGATGGAAAATCAAGTCGACAACTACGACTTCGCCAATGGCGCTCCAGCGGTTGGGGCGTCGCTGGACCTGCAAGCAGCGACGCTGGCAAACCGGTGTGGTGGCCGCCGGCAGCGTGCAGGTGACGGACGATCGCATAGGCTCGACACACCTGCGCGGGCTGATACCCAAAGGCCAACTCCTGGGTTGTGACCTGGAGCGAACCCTGGTGCAAGGCA
>CAIQBN010000584.1 GCA_903870065.1 uncultured beta proteobacterium
ACCAATTGCCGCAAATCATCGAGCGTCAGTGCCGTTGGCAGCTCTCCTTTGCTTGCTTGCTCTGACGTGTCGCTCTGCGTATTGGAATTCCCATGAACCCGCGCCCATTCCTGGTCAAAGGTCAGATAAGGCGAATCCTCCAGAAAGTAGGCTTCCGAGTAAGGCTGAAGCGGCTGCTTTTGCGGCGCTCGCTTGGGCGACCAGCCCGTGTTCAGGTAGTCTATCAATTGGGCCACTAACACCGACGGAGGTTGTTCGGTGTTGTCCGTGGCCCTATGGCCCTGCCAGCTGATATAGAGCCGCTCACGCGCCGACAAAATGGCTTCCAGAAACAGGTAGCGATCGTCTTCGCGGCGGGACCGGTCGCCCGCTCTCCAGCTCTGTGTCATGAGGTCAAAGTCACGCGGTGCAGTCTGCCTGGGGTAGTCACCGTCGTTCATGCCCAGCAAGCAAATCGCTTTGAAGGGAATGGAGCGCATCGGCATGAGCGTGCCGAACTGCACACCACCGCCGAAAAAGCGTTGATGCAGTCCGCCCTCAGAGATTTGCGACAGCCAGTGCTCCCGCACAACGTCCAAAGAAATCGCCGACTCGAATTCAGCTTCCATGCAAGTCTTTTGCCAGGCCTCCAGCGGTTCAAGCAGTCGCTGAATGAGCCTGTCCTGTGCGTCATCCGTCGCCTTAAAGAAGCGCTCGACGATTTTCTCCAACAGCGCACACCACTGTGCAGGCTCCTTCTCGCCCCTGAGTTCGGTCAATGTCAAATTGATGGCATCTAACCAGTTCAGTAGCTTGCTAACCAACGGAGCATCCAGACTTCGGATAGCAGCCTGTGGCAAAGTTTCAGCCCAAGCGCTACCCTGCCCCACGGCGTACCCCAGCAACAGCCGCCTCAGGCCAAACGCCCAAGTATTCTGGTCAATTCCCGGCACATCTACCGAAAGGCCCCAGGACTGGCGGTGCGTCGCATCTAGACCCCAGCGAACCCCGGCGGGGGTAAGCCAGGTTTGAAGCTGCTCAACGTCGGATGGTTCCAACCCAAACCGGTTTCTGACAGCCGAGACTTCAAATAGGCACAGCCAGTCGACCAGGGACACGCGGGAAATCGGCAAGAAGAGCAATAGCTCCAGCGCCTGAACTAGGGGCGTCTGCCGTGCTGTGGTGTCGGCCACTGAATACGGAATATGGCGCGCTTCAGCCCTGGAAAAACGCCCAAAAACGGCGTGAATGTGTGGTGCGAACGCTTCCATGTCCGGCACCATCACCATCACGTCGCGGACATGCAGTTCGGGATTGGTCTCAAACCAGCCCAGCAGACGGTCGTGCAGCACCTCGACTTCACGCTGCACCGAGTGCGTCGTGATCAGCGTGACCGAGTCATCGCCCGGGGTCAAAACGACGGGTTCAGTGGGAAGTGGCTCCAAATGAAGAATTGCCGATTGCAGTTGCGCCAATTGGCTCGGAATCTGCGCAACGCTCACAGGATCAACAAAGGCATCCACGCGTTTGACTTTGTCCCGATAGTCCTCCACCCGATCAAAGCCGTCCAGCAGATGCAGGTAGTCGCGTCCCTGCTTGCCCCACGAAGCCAACAGGGGGTGCGTGGGTGAGGATGCATTTACAGGACCCCGTATCTCAGTACGTTGGGGTTTGGCTTGTTGGCGTTGGCGCACTTGTTGCCGCAACTGGTCGTGCCCCTCCACAATATCGCCCCAAAAATATTGACACGGGTTTTGCACAAACATCAGCACCTGGCTCATTTGGCCCAACAGTGCCAGGGCTTCAACGGTTTGCATCGACAAGGAAGAAATTCCGAAGACCACGATGCGGGGTGGGAATCCTTCAGGAACCTTGCCAGAAGACTGTTGCGTCTCGACAAGTCCCCTAAGCCTGATCATGAACTGGGCATGGACAGCCGAACGCGACGCATCGGCGAGCGCCTCACCCACATCCGATCGGATATCGCGCCACAACTGCGCTTGCCACGCATGTGCTTCATCCAGGCCTGAGGGCTTGCCGTCGTACGAGCGCAGATAGTCATTCCCTGCGGCCCAATCACTCAGCCAATCAGCGCGGTAGCTTTGGTAACCATCGAACACATCGGCAATCTGCTGTGCCAGTTGGTACAGCCTGCGATCGTCACCACGGTCATTCAGATAACGCTTCAAGGGCGCGTAGACTGCGTCCCCAGCAGCGAGCGAGGGCAGCAGACGCATCAAGCGCCACAGCAGGCTTGCCTTGTCGAATGGCATGTGGTGTGGAACCGCATCTGCACCCAACACGCTGCGATAGATTTGCCATAAATAGCTTCCCGGCAGTTCCATCCGGGTGGCGGCGCAAATACCCAGCGCGGCGTCGTCGGCCAGCGCCATTTCCAGCCAGTGCTTCATGCCATTGCTCTGAACCAGAATCACCTCTGGCTGCATCGGCGGCAAGGGTTGAGACTGCAGGAACTGGGTTAACAAATCCCTGAGGTCTTCCAGGCGGTTGCCATGGAGCACCATGAAACCGGTTCTGCGTGCGCAATGGTCCAACATAGTCGTCTGCATAGTGAGTGAGTCCGGTGCAGAGTATGGGTGACAGAAGGCTCACCAAGTGAGCTTCAATCCGGAGTTATAGAAATATTCGGCTCTAGCCCTCGCATTTATTGGGTTTTTTGCTATCTATATAGTAGCAAAACAAAAGACTCTCACGATACAAGGATTCGGACGGGCAATATGTGCCTCAAGCCCTCGTGGAATAAGCGAAGGCAGCTATGAATTTTGCAGCATACGAAAGTATTCCGTGTGAGGATTGACTCGGCCGTCTTGGCTTGATTCATGGGCTGGCATCGCCTGTCTGCGACCAACACCCAATGACTCGCGCGGACGATCCTCGCACGGGGGAAGTTGGCCAGAACGGAGCAAACTACGCTCAAATCCATAAACTCTCGCACGCCATCAGCCAAATCATTTGTGTGTGATGTGATGGTCTTCGGTGAAATCACATCACACAGAAAAACCCGCGAGGCCAGGGAGTACGGGGGTTTTGAGGTGTTCTGACACGTTGTAAAACGGTCGACTGGTGCGGCTGGCGGGGATCGAACCCACGACCCTTGGCTTCGGAGGCCAATACTCTATCCACTGAGCTACAGCCGCACAAGCCCGCATTGTAACGTCAGGGCGTGCGCGCCCCTACAGCAGCGCGTCGCCAATCCAAGGCAAAAGAGGACCCATATTAAACCGTTGACTTGCCCACGTAACTGCGCTTGGCGCGGCTGGTTTTGCCGGCCTAGAATCTGACTTGGCAGGTGCATTTCCAATGGCGCGACGCGCACCACCGTTGAATGTCATGACAATTCATACTGTCATCGTCTCGCCGGCCTGCGCAGGTGCATCAAAGCCGACATACGTGACGAAATGCTTGTTGTCTTCCCTCACCGATTTCACACTGTTGGCAACGAAGTCACTGTCGGGATATCCCATCGCAATGCAGATCATGATGTTCTGATCATCTGGGATGCGCGCATGTTCACGAACGACACTTGACTGCATGATTCCCTGACCATTGATCACGCATCCCAAACCACGCTCCCAAGCGGCCAACACAATGGCGTGCGAAAGAGCACCAAGATCAAACTGACTGATTGCAGCTGGCTCCAGGTATTTGTCGTATGTCAGCACAATTGAAACCGGCGCGTCAAATTGGCGGAAGCCGCGCATGACCCAGTCCATTCGCCTGACCTTGTCATCACGTGCAATGCCCATTGCGTCGAAGAGTTGTACCGCGATGTCGATTTGGCGCTTGCGATGAACACCGTCATATGCCTCCTTCATTGGAAAGTCGCGCTTTGGTGGCACACCAGCCACCATGTTTTCCGTATTACCCTTGCGGATAAGGTTTAATGGCTCGCCAGTGATGACATACACGTTCCAAGGTTGCGTGTTCATAGAGGAAGGCGCCCACTTGGCCACTTCGATGATCTCTTCGATCACGGCGCGGGGTACCGGTGTTTGCTGGTACCCGCGAATACTCTTACGTGCCTTGATCAGTTGAGAAAATTCCATGGCGATTTCAATCCTATTATTGCTATTGGGTTTTTACAGTGAATTCGAAGTTATAGCTTAGTGGCTTTCTGTTTGATTACCGCACCAAAGGAGACCGACTGGTCCACCCTGAAGGCCAGACCAGTGTCTGCGCACGTTGACAATTTTTTTGTAGCCGGGGACGTTTGATCGTCCTTTCGCTCAAGGAGATCAACATGGAAGACGGTTCAGTTATCGATGAACCACGTCGGTGGTGGCAAAGGATCGCTCCATGTAATCGTCATACCAAACGGCGATCAAAGGAGCTACGGTTTCCCAAGCAAGAATGCCAGCGGAATCTCCACGCGGGCAGCCCAATCCGCTTCGCTGTGTCCAGGACCTTCAAAAATGCGGCTCTGCCAATGCGCGGAGTCATAGCCCATTTCCCGTCCGATTTCGTCCACTACGGCCTGGTGAATCCTATAGATGGCGTCCAGCCCAGTGGTGCCGTGGTCCATGTACAGTCGGCGTGTATTCGCCCTTGGCAGGTGGCCCTGCAGGTAATTGAAGGCCGCCAATGGCAAGCTGGCGTTTTGAAGCCGCTCCGGCGCACCCCAGCGACTGGGGCGCCCTACCCAATGGGTGGATAGACCGGCAGCTCCGCCAAACACCTGCGGATATTCGCAAAGTGCATAGATGGAAATCATGCCCCCCATACTGGAGCCCATGACAAAAGTGCCTGCAGGCTCTGGCCGTGTGGCGTATCGCCGGTCGATGACCGGCTTGAGTTCTTCCACCAGGAATCGCAGGTAGGCGTCAGCCAGAGGCTGGTCCAACTGGGCGCGGCGCACGTAATCCATCCGCACGTCTTGGGGGGCAAGTGCCAGGTATTTGTCGGGGTAGTACTCGCTGTAGCGGTGCTTTCCGCCATTGGGAATACCGACCACGATGGTGTCCTGCACCTTGCCGCTTTGCATTAGTTTTGATAGCGCCAGGTGTATATTCCACGCCTGCTTGTTCCAGGTTTGACTGGCATCAAACAAGCCCTGACCGTCCTGCATGTAGAGCACCGCATAGCGCTTCAGTGGCGAGTAGTCGCTGGGCAGCCACACATCGATAGGACGGGCCTCAACAAATCGGGAAGGGAAATTATCCAGCCGCTCGATGCGTCCAACGCTGACCACTGGTTGAATAGGTGACCCCAGGGGTTCGGCCAGCGTCCACGATGCTGCTACCACCATCAGGAGGCCCAGCAAATTTCGGAGATTCATGGCATTTTCTCGGCAGGCGGTGATCGGCGTCTACAGCTTCACCTTCAGTGTCCTGGCTATGAGAGCAAGTGACTGCGGGCTGTCCCACTCCTGGGCTCCAAAGTACTTACCTAACACACGTCCATCGGCATCAACCAGGATTGTGAGTGGCAAATGTTCGGCACCCAACATATTTTCCAGCACCAACTCATGGTCGATAAAGTTGCTGAACGTGATCTTGGACTGCTTGACAAATGCCCGCGCGCGGTCGCGATAGTCGTCCGTAGAAATCCCAATAACATTGAACTGTTTGCCACCAAAACGAAGCGACAGACGCTCCAGAGAACCCATCTCCTGACGGCAGGGTCCACACCAACTAGCCCAGACATTGATCAGCAGAGGTTTACCACGAAAGTCGGAAAGCCTTCGCGAAGGAGATGAGATTCCTTGCATCGACACATCGCGCAGAGCACCCCCGACAACAACCTCGCCCGGGGTACGGGCGTGGGCAAACAACCCACACATCGCCAGCACTATCCCAAACACTGGAGAATACTTGTTCATGCTAGCTGGCCCAGCGAAGTTATTTGCTCCGTTCTCACGGCCTGACTTTGTTGACCTGCAGCTTGACATCGGTGGCGCCCAATTTAACTGTCTGTACTGCAGAAATCAGGTCTCCCGGTTCTGCCTGCGCCATACCGGACTTCGAGATACGGGCCTCCACTTCCACTTGCGGCGCCATCGAGATACGTGCCTGCGGACTCATGGCAAGTGAGTCATCCAATGTGAACCGAAGCGGTAATTCTGAGGCGTTGGCCCGCACCACCGCCACCGGCATGCGCGAGCCTGGAACCCGCGCAATAACCATGATCGTATCGTCAGGCGCTGCCTTGGCCTTCAAGGAGGGATCAAGTACGACCTGACCCCGCACACTTGCTCCCGCACTGGATTGCGGTGTCGGTTTGTCCGGCGCGCTTGAATTGGCACTAGCTGTAGCTCTTGACGCAGGTTTTGGCGCAGTTTTACCAGACGCCGCATAGGCAGCGTCGATCGATTCCTGCAACATCTGCCCATCTTCCGAATCAGGTGCAATCTGCACAATCAGCCGCTCCCAGATTCGAATCGCAGACTCGAATTGGTTGCCACGAAATGCCGCACTGCCAGCAAGCCATAGTGCCATAGCATTCTCAGGGTCGACCTTGAGTGCTTTCTCAATTAACTGAGTGGGTTTGCCAGCAAAATTGCCATTGGCGTTGGTCGCTGCCAGGTCGGCATAAATGGCAAGTAACTGGGCGTCAGTGTCCACGAATGCACCAGCACGAATGAAAGCTTGCTCAGCCTCGACATTGCGCCCCAACATTTTGTACGAACGGGCCAGCATCGCCCAGCCTTGCAAGTTGTCAGGCTCCTTTTCCAACTTTTTCGCCAACCCAGCGACCAGCCGGTCCATATCCTGAGCCGTCGCGGCATGTTGTGGCCCGGTCGGCTCCAGTGTGGCCGGACTGCCCAACGCCCAGTACAGACTGATCGCAGCAATTGGGATCGTCAACCCAAGCGCCAGCATGGTCTTCTTAGGGGCCCGCAGAGTGGCACTGGCATCGTCCGCATTGGTGTCATCCAATACCCGACGCTGCAATTCAGAATGGGCTTGTGCATAGTCAGCCTCTGCCAGAATGTTGTCGGCACGATCCCGGTCAAGCCGAGCAACCTGATCGCGATAAATCGCTGCATTCAACTGGCGACGCGAGACGCTGGCGCCCGATGTCTTCAACAGAAAGGGCCGGAACAGCAGCAACAGCACCAGTACAACCGCAAATGCCCCGGCGGCCCAAAATCCAATCATTTTTCGCCTTCCTGGAGCAATTTTTCAGCGCGCTTTCGTTCATCGTCTGTCAACAAGTCGGCTCCAATGTCCACGTTGCGCCGACGCAGATAAACAAAAAGAGCCGCCACACCCAAGGCCATCAATCCAAACGGACCAGCCCAGAGCAACCAGGTCGACGGTTTGACCGGTGGTCTATACAACACGAAATCGCCATAGCGACTCACCATGAATTCGCGGATCTCATCGTCGGTCTTGCCCTGCTTGATCAAGCTCCGCAGTTCGCGGCGCAAGTCCATCGCAAGATCCGAGCGGGATCCGGCCAACGATTCGTTTTGGCAGACGAGGCAGCGCAATTCTTCCGATATTGCAATCAGACGTTGCTCGACGACGGGGTCTTCGGCCAACGGAGTAGCTTCTTTGGCCCACGCGCCGCCGCAGATCACGGTCATCAATATCCATACGTACAAAGTTTTCACGATTTTTTGAGTTCGTTTATCAACGGAATGATGGTCTTGTTCAAAGCCTCAGTCGTAATAGGTCCAATATGCTTGTAGCGAATGACCCCCGCCTTATCGATGACATAGCTCTCCGGAACACCGTAAACACCATAATCGATGCCAACGCGCCCATCACCATCAAATGCAGTGAGGTCGTAGGGATTACCACTGCGTTTAAGCACGCCAAGAGCGTCTTTGCGCTGGTCTTTGTAGTCCAGCCCAATCAGTGGAGCGATCTGCGCACGTGCAAAGTCCATCAATACCGGATGCTCCTGGCGGCAGGCAACGCACCATGACGCCCAAACATTGAATACCCAGACTTTGCCTTTGAGGTCTTCCGGCGCAAACTGCAGCTCAGGTTGTTCAAGTTGCGCAACCTTAAAGGCCGGTGCAGGTTTGTTCACCAAAGGAGACGGCACTTCGCGCGGATCAAGCTGAAGGCCAATGGCCAAAAAAAGCACCAGCACGACAAACAGCGCCAATGGAATCAGTGATCTGGCCTTCATGCTGTCGCGCCCTTGATGCTTGCGTTGCGCGTACCAATCGCTTCGGTGGCCTTGACACGCAAGCGATAGCGGCGATCCATCATTGCCAGCACACCACCCAATGCCATCAGAACACAACCGCCCCATATCCAGTCAACAAAAGGCTTAAAGTAGACGCGCACCGCCCAGGCCTTGCCTTCTAGCGGCTCACCCAACGACACATAGACGTCACGGGTAAATCCAGCATCAATGGCGGCCTCCGTCATGGGCATCGTCGAGGAAAAGTAGTTGCGTTTTTCTGGCTGCAAAGTTCTGCTAGCCCCACCTCCTGCACGGCTGACCTCAAACTCCCCGCGCGCCGCACTGTAATTGGGACCGGCTACATCTCTTACACCAATCATCTTGAATTGGTAACCCCCCACCAGGACTGTATCGCCCGGCTCCATGCGCACATCTTGTTCTTCCTGGTAGCTCCCTACCATAGTCACGCCAAACACAAATACTGCGATGCCAAAGTGCCCCAGATGCATGCCCCAATAAGAAGCTGGCGGCATACCACTTTGTAGCCTTCTGGCAATTTGTATCAGTCCAGAAGATGCAACCCAAACCGACAACGCTACGCCTAGAGCCGTCATGGCAGCCCAATCACCCATCATTCGCGGCACCACGACAGACGCCACGAGCGACAACGCAGCGGGAATCCACATCCGCATGGCAATTTCCTTTACGTCGGTGTTTTTCCAGCGTGCCAAGGGGACGGCCGCCATCAAGAACAAGACTGGCGCCATGATCGGTACAAACACCGCATTGAAATAGGGCGGCCCTACTGAAATCTTGCCTAATTTCAGGGCATCAATAATCAACGGATACAAAGTGCCCAACAAAACGGAGGCACACGCGACCACCAGCAGCACGTTTCCGGTCAATAGCAGGGACTCCCGCGACATCAGTGCAAAAGACCCACCCAACGCCACTTTCGGCGCACGCCAAGCAAACAGGAGCAGAGAAGAGCCGACCACGAGCACCAACAAAATCAGAATGAAAATGCCGCGCCGCGGATCCGTCGCGAAGGCATGCACCGAAGTCAATACACCCGAGCGAACCAGGAAGGTCCCCAACAATGAGAGTGAAAACGCGCCGATTGCCAGCAACACGGTCCAGCTCTTAAAGCTCCCGCGCTTTTCGGTCACCGCAAGAGAATGCAATAGCGCAGTGCCGATCAGCCAGGGCATAAAGGAGGCGTTTTCAACCGGGTCCCAAAACCACCATCCACCCCATCCCAACTCGTAATATGCCCACCACGAACCCAGGGCAATACCAAGTGTGAGAAACACCCACGCAGCAGTCGTCCATGGCCGCGACCACCGCGCCCAAGCCGCATCCAGCCGTCCTGACAATAGGGCAGCAATCGCAAATGCAAAGGCGACCGCAAATCCCACATATCCCATGTAGAGCATAGGTGGATGAATGATCAGTCCCGGATCTTGCAGTAGCGGGTTGAGGTCGCGCCCATTCTCCGCAGCGGGCAGCAAGCGGTCAAACGGATTCGATGTGAACAGCACGAACAGCAAGAGCCCGGACATAACCAGGCCCAGAACACCAATGACCCTTGCCACCATGGCCTCATCCAAAGTGCGCGAGTAGAACGCTACGGCGACGGTCCAGGCCGAAAGCATGAAAACCCATAACAACAGTGACCCTTCATGTCCTCCCCACACCGCTCCAAACCGAAAAAGCGTGGGCAACTGCGAATTGGAATGGGCGGCTACATACTGGACCGAGAAGTCGTTGACATAAAAACTCCATGCCAGAGCAGCAAAAGAGGCAACCATTAACAGAAATGAAGCCTGAGCGGCCGGCCGTGCGAGCAATACCCACTCCCTGCGGCCATACTGGGCCCCAAATAGCGGGAGCACACCTTGAACCAGCGATACGCAAAGCGCGAGTATGAGCGCAAAATGCCCAAGTTCAGGGATCATGATGTTCCCGCCGCTTTTGCTTTTTCCGCCTTGTCTAGCGCGTCTTTTGCCTCCGGGGGCATGTAGTTTTCATCGTGTTTGGCCAGCACTTCTGTCGCCACATACTCGCCACCAGCTGCTTGCTTGACCTGCACCACAGCGCCTTTTCCTTCTTTGAACAAATCCGGCAAGATACCGGTGTAGGCTACGGCGATGTCCTGCGCCCTGTCGGTTATCACGAAGTGGACCGTAAGGTTATCGCGTCTCAATGATCCTTCCTTAACCAGTCCGCCGATGCGAAACGCCTGTGACTGCGGCGCCTTGCCGGCAAACACGTCACTCGGGGTGACATAGAGCGCAATATTGCTATTGAGCGCGTTTAGGACCAGAGCAGCAGCAATGCCGCATGCGGCAAGTCCACCACCAATGATGGCAGCACGTTTTTTCCAGCGTTTCACGTGTTTTCCGTTTCCAATTTTTCGGCCGCCAGTTGGCGACGCAACGTTCGAACAATGTCCCTATGACGCTTACCAATCAGCAAAGGTTCCATCAAAAAGGCAAATGCACAGATGCCAAAGCTGCCCCAAACATAGAGCGCATAGCCACCCATAGCGAAAAAATCACCAACCGAATTCCACATCATGACCGGACCTCATCTAATTTCCTGACCCAATCGGTATGCGCTTCGCGCTCCAGAATGATCGCCCGCACTCGGGTCAATGCCACCGCAATCGAATACATCCAAAGGCAAATGGCCATCAGCAACATGCCCCACAACATGGTCGCAGCCATGGAGGGAGACCGATTGATCGACACCGAAGCGCCCTGATGCAGCGTGTTCCACCACTTGACCGAAAAATAGATGATGGGCACATTGACCACGCCAACCAATGCAAGCACGGCCCCTGCCTTGTCAGCACGACGGGGGTCATCGATTGACGCCTGCAGCGACATGAAACCCAGATACAGGAAGAACAAAATTAGTTCCGACGTTAGGCGGGCATCCCATACCCACCAGGTTCCCCACATGGGTTTACCCCAAAAGGCACCAGTCCAAAGCGAGAGGAACGCCATCAGCGCGCCGGTGGGGGCGAGAGCCTGCGCCATCATGCTGGACAGTCGCGCATTGAGCGACAGACCCATTGCAGCCCAACCAGCCATGACCAAATAGATAAACATCGACATCCAGGAGGTGGGCACATGGACGAATATGATCCTATAGCCCTCGCCCTGGGTCGCATCGGTCGGTGCAACAAAAAAGCTTAACCACAGACCCGCCGCACCAAAAAGGGCAGCCAACGTCCAGAACACCGGAATCATCTTACCGGCGAGCGGATAAAAACTATGCGGGCTCGCAAACTTGAACCAGTTGATCAATCGGTTATTCATTCCAGTGCGATCCTCAAAGCGGCCGTAGCGGCCCATGGTGCAAAAAAAGTTGCCATTATCAGTATGGCCGCTAACAAGGACAAATGCCCGCCTGCACCCAAGCCGGCAATATGGGACTCAACTGCCCCGGCGCCAAAAATCAAGGCGGGAACGTACAGCGGCAGCACGAGCAAACTAAGCAGTACGCCACCCCCGCGTACCCCCAAAGTGAGCGCGGCGCCGATTGCACCAATAAACGACAGCAATGGCGTGCCAAGTAACAACGCCGCCATCAACACGGCCAAAGCACTGGCTTCAAGATCAAACTGGATCCCTAACACGGGCGCCATTAACACCAGGGGTAGGCCACTGACCAGCCAATGTGCCACGACTTTTCCAAGCACCAACCAGACTAACGGGGTAGGTGAAATGGCCATCTGCTCCAGTGTGCCATCAGCATGGTCGGCGGCAAACATGCGTTGCAACCCCAGCATCGTCGCCAGCAGTGCTCCCACCCACAAGACGCCGGGCGCCACTTTTCGCAATAGTACCGGCTCCGGACCGATCCCCAGGGGAAACAGGCTACTGACAATCACAAAGAAAAACAAGGCGGTCAAAACCTCGCTCTTTCGCCGCATCACCATCAGCAAGTCGCGCCGGATGATGGCAAACATCGCGTTCACAGTTGAACCACCCTTCCACCCGGGATCGGCATGGTCTGATGGCTGGTGAGTACGGCCATTCCGCCAGCGGCAACGTGCTCTGAAATTAACTCGGCCAGCATATCAACCGCCTTGACATCCAATGCAGTAAACGGCTCATCTAGCACCCACAACTTGGCATTGCGCGTGACCAACCGGGCCAGCATCACACGCCGCTTTTGCCCCGCGGACAACACACGAACTGGAAGTTCTTCGCGTCCTTTGAGACCAAAGCGATACAGTGCCGTCATTGCTTTGGAATCAGTCAAGTCGATTCCATCCATTGCAGATGAAAAAGACAAGTTCTCCATTGCGGTCAAGTCTTCCTTTAGCGCACCATGGTGCCCAAAGAACAGTAGGTTGTTCCGATAGCGCGCATCAGGATCGCTGATGGGTTGGCCACACCAACGGATCTCGCCCTCAACCGGATGCGCCAATCCCGCTAGCAGGCGCAACAGGCTGGTTTTGCCGGCACCATTTTCCCCGCGGACGTGCAACCACTCACCGGCCTCCAGTGCAAGATCAAGCTTACTAAAGAGTCGGCGGTCACCGCGCACGCAGGTCAGCCCATGTGCACTCAGCATGTTTGGAAATTGGAAGTCAAGTTAAACAAATGCGCGATGCAATTTAATGTCACTGCGCTCATGGGCGAGGTATGGGTCGCAATTGTAGTCACCCGGAACCAACCTTCTTACGGCAGGCTTATGCGACTCAATTTGATGGTCCACGTGCCCCACAACTCGCAAGTGACCTGCCGGCCTCCGCCACCCGGCCCGGCACATGGGACAGGTCCCGCAAGCAGGCAATTTCCAGACCGCACCGCTATAATCGCGCGTTCTGTAAGAGCCCGCCCAGAATAGCCAAGGATCACATGAGCAACCACCACAGCCAAACCACCGGCCACGACGAGGCACATACTGGCCCCATCAAGACGCCAAAACAATTATTGTTGGCGGTGCTTTATTCTTTCATCGTCCCTATTTTTGTGATCATTGGCCTTGTTTACTTCGTCACTTCAGCCAACAAGCCAGTTGCCGGATCAGACAATTTGGAGCAGTCGGCTAGTGCCCGGATTCAAAAAGTGGGCACTATCGAGATTCGCGACGCTAACCGCCCCAAGAAAACTGGCGAGCAAGTGTTCCAGGCACAATGCACGGCGTGCCATACATCGGGCGTTGCCGGTGCTCCCAAGGTGGGAGATAAGCTTGCCTGGGCCCCGCGTGTTAAGACCGGTTTGGATGCGCTGGTGAACTCTGCGCTCAAAGGGAAAAATGCCATGGGACCGCAAGGCGGTGGTGATTTTGACACTGTCGAGATCACCAGAGCCGTAATTTATATGGCCAACGCAAGCGGAGCGAAGTTTGCAGAGGCCGCCAAGGCGGTGCCGGCAAAATAGGGCTTGTTGATACCTTTAGGAAAAGCCGGCCATGCTTGCCGGTTTTTTTGTTAAATTGCTTCGAAGCCCTCGTGGATTATACATCAAACGCTATATATTTTATAGCGAATTTAGTCGGCTTTGCGGACTCTGAACATAGCAGAATTGCCTAGGCAAATCTTTTCGCTGTATGGGAGTGAGGCCCCAGTTTCCGTCTGACAGCGCTTGCTCTGCCAGGGCGACATCCTGGGTATGGACCAATCCTATCCCCAACGCGGTGACCAGGTAGACCCATCCTAGTTCATCAACCAGACAGGTATTTGCAAGCGTAGACTGCCCTGTGTGGGATTGCACCGTGCAATCAGACTGTAGTCGCCAGATCCACGGCGTCAACTCCAACTCCACATAAACGCGCTGGGGCCCGTTCTGAAAATACCATTGCCCGTCAGGGTCCGGTCCGTAATTGCGGTGAATGAAGCCAATCAGCTTCTCGTGGGTCAACAGAGAGCCTTTTGCCGCGCGCGGTCCAGCGCCAAAAGAACCCAGTGACTGGACCCTGTCGTCGCGCATGTACCAGTTGCCTCGCACGTCCAAGCCAAGCCATCCATAACAATCCGGGACGTTGGGCCACTTGGCCATCGCTTGCTTAACGATCTCATCCATTTTGGGAATCGTGCTCGAGTTGCAGGTTTTGGCAGAGCCAGGCCCCGACAGCATCCGGCATCGATCGGATGTGACCTGGCAGTCGTCCTTGCGCAAAACCGACGTGTCCCCCGTGAGATGGCTGCCACAACGTGACGTACGGCCCCACTTCAGTCGGTCCTGGCAGACACGAAGCTGGTACAAACGGGTCGTTGCGGGCGTTAACTACCAATGCAGGTATCCGGATTTGTCGCAGATGTGGTTTCGCGGAAGCCCGTCTCCAGTAGTCCTCTGTGTCTTTGAAGCCATGCAGCGGTGCTGTGAAGACATTGTCAAAGGCATATAAGTCCGATGCCTGCATCAATTTTTGCCGGTCAAACAGACCAGGGTACTGATCCAGCTTACGCAGCGCCTTGGGTTTCATGGTCTTTAGGAACATTCGGGTGTATACCAGCCGATTGAATCCACGGCCGATGGCTCGGCCGCCAGCCTGCAGGTCAATAGGAGAACTCACTGCAGCGACGGCGGACACACAATCGGACGCCTGGGCACCCAGTTCTTGCGCCCACCGCAACAAGGCGTTGCCTCCCAGTGAGATGCCCACCGCGACGATAGGGCCACGGTGCAGTTGACGAAATCGCTTGAGTATCCAGTCGATTTCTTGGTAGTCGCCCGAATGGTAAGCCCGTGGCGCGCGGTTTATTTCGCCGCTGCAACCCCGAAAGTGCGGCACTGCATAAGACAATCCGTGCTCGCGTGCGAAGTCCGCAAATGCCAGTGCGTAATGACTGGTCGATGACCCTTCCAGACCGTGAAATTGCACCAACAACGGGCTCTTAGCCGCCCTAAGGTCTCTGAGAGCGATTTCCTCAGCGGTTCGCGGATTCTGTATTGGCTTGGAACCGTTGAGTTCTGAGATCGTGTCACCGGCGTTAACCAACCAGTCGACATCAACGAAATCACCATCCGGTGCAGTCCAGCGCTCGCGGCGGTAGATTGGCTCGGGCGCCGCGATTTTTTTGGAGCAAAGGGCAGGCCAAATAGTTTGCAGGTTGCCTCCGGGCAACCACATCGGTGCTTTGTACTTCATGGCACTATCACATCAATCCAAAAGTCAAAGAAAGTCTGACGGTCACATTCAGTTCCTAATGCAAGAGTGTCGGTCCGGCGTTTATCTCCTGCATCTCGCTGTGCGTTCCCGGACTGGCATGGTGCACAACCATGCGCCAGCCCTGTGGCGTCTTGTGAAAGACATTGGTAGTAAGCACAAATGCCAGCACCGGCCCTTCGGCTGTCAGAACTTCAATTCGCTCAAGGACGCTGTGCACGGCTCCAGTCACGGAGTGAATGCGACGAATGAATTGCGGCTGCACACGAATACCACCCTCCTGACTAAAAATTGCATCAAATCCGCAACGGATCGCAACCATACCCACCAGGCGGGGTCCACCCGGGTGAATACATACGATGTCATCTTCATCTGCCCAGCAGGTCATCAGTCGCTCGAGGTCTGCCAATTGCAGCGCCTCGTAAAAGGCCGCCTCAACCTCATCCGGCGTGCCGATGAAGTTGGCGGCTTGTAGGTTTGCTTTGGGCATGAGTGGCTTTGCGACGATTCGGGTTTACCATTTTGCCGTTTTTTGTGTCCGTCAGGCTTTGCGGACTTTCACGGGATCACAGTCTGCCAATTTAATCCGCCAGAGTCACAACTTAGCGCATGCTGTCCCGATAGCCGAGGTCTTTCTATCGTTACCACCGCGGCCAGGTTGAGCAAAGAAAAAGCCGCCCTGCGGCGGCTCTTGTGACAACCCACTTGCGCGTCGATTCACTTCTTCTGACGGAACTTGCGCAAGGCGGCAATTTGGGCGGCCATGATTGCCAGCTCAGAGGTTGCCTTGGCCAGATCGATTTCGCTCTTGGCGTTCTTTAACGCTTCTTCGGCTTGTGCGCGTGCCGCATTTGCCTTTTCATCGTCCAAATCCTTGCCGCGAATTGCGGTGTCAGACAAAACCGTAACACAGTTTGGTTGCACTTCAAGAATGCCCCCTGCGACGAAAACAAACTCTTCACTGCCGTCTGCTTTCTCAATGCGCACCGAACCGGCCTTGATCCGGGTGATCAACGGCGTATGGCGGGGGTAAATACCAAGTTCCCCAGCCTCTCCTGGCAAGGCCACAAACTTGGCTTCACCGGAAAAAATAGATTCTTCAGCACTGACCACATCAACATGGATGGTGTTCATAAAATTCCTAATCTATGGGAGACAGGGCTAACCCCTTTGCGGGTCGTCACCCTGTCCCAACTGTGTCCTAGATCTTCTTGGCCTTTTCGATAGCCTCATCAATGGTGCCGACCATGTAGAAGGCCTGTTCAGGCAAGTGATCACACTCGCCGTTCACAATCATTTTGAAGCCGCGAATCGTCTCGGACAAGGGGACGTACTTGCCAGGTGAACCCGTAAACACTTCAGCCACATGGAACGGCTGGCTCAGGAAACGCTGGATTTTTCGGGCCCGTGCAACGGCCAGCTTATCTTCTGGCGCCAAGTCATCCATGCCCATGATGGCGATGATGTCACGCAATTCGCGGTAACGCTGCAGGGTACCTTGGACAGCGCGGGCTGTTTCGTAGTGGTCTGCGCCCACAACGAGTGGGTCCAACTGGCGACTGGTGGAGTCCAGTGGGTCGACTGCGGGGTAGATGCCCAGCGACGCGATATCACGGGACAACACCACGGTGGAATCCAAGTGAGCAAAGGTGGTCGCGGGAGACGGGTCGGTCAAGTCATCCGCTGGTACGTAAACGGCCTGGATGGAGGTAATAGAGCCCACCTTGGTCGACGTAATGCGCTCTTGCAGACGGCCCATTTCTTCGGCCAGTGTTGGCTGGTAACCCACGGCGGAGGGCATACGACCCAACAGAGCCGACACTTCGGTTCCGGCCAATGTGTAGCGATAGATGTTGTCAACGAAGAACAAAACGTCCTTGCCTTCATCACGGAAAGACTCGGCGATTGTCAGACCGGTCAACGCAACACGCAAACGGTTGCCTGGGGGCTCATTCATCTGGCCGTACACCATGGCCACTTTTGACTCGGGCAGGTTGTCCAGATTCACAACACCGGAGTCCGCCATCTCGTGGTAGAAGTCGTTACCTTCACGGGTACGCTCACCCACACCAGCAAACACGGACAAACCGCTGTGTGCTTTAGCGATGTTGTTGATCAGCTCCATCATGTTAACGGTCTTGCCGACACCGGCACCACCGAACAAGCCAACCTTACCGCCTTTGGCGAACGGACAGATCAGGTCAATCACCTTGATGCCGGTTTCCAGCAATTCTTGGGATGGATTGAGTTCGTCGTACGCAGGAGCT
>CAIQBN010000585.1 GCA_903870065.1 uncultured beta proteobacterium
GGGCAAGGAAGAGTTTTATGAAACGCTGCGTTACTACCACCGCATGATCGCCAAACATGGTGTCGTGCTGCGGTTGAACACGCGGGTGGACGCGGCGCTTCTCGCCTCCGAAGGCTTTGACGACGTCATAGTTGCCACCGGCATTGAGCCACGCCAACCGACGCTGGAGGGCATTAAGCATCCCAAGGTGGTAAGCTATATCGACGCCATCCTTGGCCGCAAAGCCATTGGACAGCGGGTCGCCATTGTGGGCGCGGGCGGCATTGGCTTTGATGTGGCCGAACTCATCTCGCACGCTGGGCCCTCGGCGGCGCTGGACAGCGCCGTGTTCGCTAAGGAATGGGGTATCGACTTCGAGAACCACCCACGCGGGGGCGTAACAGGGGTACAGCCCCAGACGGCCACATCTGGACGCACCATTACCCTTCTGCAACGCAAGACCGATCCCGTGGGTAAATCTCTTGGCCGCACCACAGGCTGGACCCACCGGCTTACCCTTTCTCGGCGCGGGGTGCGCATGGTCAACGGGGTTGAATACCTTAAGGTGGATGATGCGGGTCTGCATACGCTGGTGAATAACGAGTCCAACCTCTTTGAGGTGGACACGGTGATCGTGTGCGCCGGGCAGCTTCCCCTGCGCACCCTGTTTGACGATTTGCTGGCGCGGGGCCTTAAAGCTACGCTAGTGGGCGGCGCATTTGAGGCAAGCGAGCTGGATGCCAAGCGAGCGATTGAACAGGCTTGCCAATTGGCCGCTGCCGCGTGAGGACACGTCCCCAAAGCTTATCTCCGCCATGCCTCCCGCAAATACCTGGAGTTCGGCATCTTTGTGCACTGCTTTGCCCGTGCCCGTTGTGATCACTGCGGGCGCGAGTACTTCGCCGCCTATTCCTACAAAGTCTTTGGCATTTGCTGCTCGCGAAACACGCGGCGCATCGTGGCGGGAGACCACTGGACTACCCAGAAGCGGGCATTCATGGGCGTCGGGTTGCGCACACAGCCGGTTTAGGAATTTCTCCATTGCCGACACTCAAAATTGAGTACCCGCTTCCGAGAAAAGTGGCTGACGCGTAGGTGCATAGCGGTAGTAGCGATTTGCGATCTAGTTCCTCCGGACCGGCCATTGGCAACCTGAGTTTGACGGGCAGCTTTGGGGTGAACGCTTCGTTAATACGAGCACCTGCGAGGGGCTGGAAGCGGTCCCCCACTGAAGAACCACCAATTCACTCAATCGAGACCTAGCGGGTGCTAAGCCCGACCAACTGATCGCCTGCCAATCGACCTCCGAAAATCCGTGAAGTCTCTACGCATATGTCTGGCATGAGGCTATCAGACCACCACCACCATTCACGTTACAGACCTGCTAAAACTCAGTTGGTATCTGTTTTGCGGCCCAAGTTGTCGTGATTTCTCGATGTTCAGGGATGTTGGTCAGAAAATTGTGGCGCATCCTCGCGTCAGAAATCTTCGCCGCGCTGGCCTGCAATTCCTCGTAAGCGCGGGCCAGAACATCGGCAGCACGGGGATCAGCGTTGCGAGCGAGCACCCGGTAGCAGGTGAGCCGTGCCAGGCGCGGTGCCTCGACACCGTTTAAACCGCCGGGCGTATCCAGCCGTGCCAACAATCCTTCTATGGCCTGCAGAGCCTCAGGCATCTCGTTGCACAGCAGCGCAACCCTTGCAAGCCCATCCGCCGCATCATGTTGCCGCGCGCGCCCCAATTTGCGGGTGATCTCGTAGGCCTCACCAAATGCAACCCGAGCATCGCTGTTGCGTCCCAACGCCAGTTCGGCATTTCCAATGCGAACCTGGGCGTTCGCCACTTCGGCTGGGCCTTGGATTTCAACTCCAATGTCCAGAGCCAAGCGCGCCAAGGCCAATGCCTGGGTATCGTCACCCAGCCGGATCGCTGCCAAAGAAAGGTTATTTAGAGCACTGCACTCAGCCCTTCGTCCACCGGTTGCGCGTGATTTGCGCAGACCGCGCTCCAGTTCCATCCGGCCTTGCTGGTTGTCACCCAATACCAGCAGCACATCCCCTAGATTGATAAGGGCGCGAGCCTGACCAACCTGGTTGCCCAAATTCTTCATCATTAACAGTTCTTCTCGACAGGCTTCCAAGCCTGAGATCGGATCACCCACGGCTTCGGCCCACAGCGTCAAGACATTCTGAAATTTGCCTTCGGTCTCAAGTTGAGATTGTTCTCGTGCCTGTGCCAGGCCATCCAAAGCCATGGCCTTCCCATCTTCAAGGCGTCCCAACTTCACCAGCGCATCGGCAACAACACGTTGAGCCGATAGAAACATGGGCCAATCTTGCGAGCGATGAGCCAGTGTCATCGCTTGTCGCGCAAAAAACTCTTGTGCTTGAACATCCCCTATGCTTATTGCTAAGAGGCTGCGACTTCCTGCGACTTTGCCGCGGTGAACATCGTCGTCCAGCGCATCGGCCAGGTTCTGCATGGTGTCTAGAGCGCTACGTTGCTCTGCACGCTTGCCCTGCAAACCCCATACGCCATAGCGAATTTCGAGGAGTCTAAAGCGCAGACGCATTGCAGCGGTGTCTAGCGTATCCACCGCGTCGATCTCGGCGGTTGGTGCGATAAGCGCAAGCCCGCGGCTCGCATAATCAAGGCTCACGTCAAGGGCAGAACGGTGCAAGGCGTGTTCGGCAGCACGCTTAAAGAACTCTGCGGCGTCTTTGGCATTGCCAGCCTTTTCATAATGTTCCGCAGTGGCGCCCAGGAAGTCATTGGCGCGTGCACCGGTCAGCGACGATAGCCAGGCCGCAGCCTGGGCATGAACCTCCCTGCGTGTGCTCTTGAGCAGCGTGTCATAAGCCACGCGGTGCAAGAGCTGGTTGTTGAAAGCGTATTCGCAGACATCGTCCAGACTGCCATCGCGCCTGGGAGTGACCAGCTCACGTTGCACCAGCGCCGCCAGTGCATCGACCGCGTGGGGATCGACAGCGGCCAGCGCCTCGTCCCAGAAGGTCAGCCCGATCACGCTGGAGCGTTGCAGCGCGAATCGCTCGTTGGCCGGCAAACTGTCAAGTCGTGCTTGCAGGATACCGGTCAACGAACCGGGTACTTTGGCAGACAACAGTTTTGCCGAATTAACGGCCCAGCGGTCCTGGCTGGTATCAATGGCGCCCTGGCCGACGAGCATCTTGATCAGCTCTTCCATATAGAAAGGGTTGCCGTCCGACCCGCCAGTGATCAGCTCACGCAGCGCAGCCGGAATCTCCAGTAGTTTTTTCAGGAGCTCGTTGACCAACAGACGACTTGCGCTCTTGTCCAGCGGGCAAATATCCACCCGTCGATGGCTGCCTTCTGGGCTGCACCAGTCGGGTTTGCGCTCGAAAAGCGTCGGTCGCGCAAGACAGACCATAAGGATAGGCACGGCGCGGTTGATCTGGGCCAAGTAACTCAAAAAGTCGAGCGTGCCGTTGTCAGCCCAGTGCAGATCATCCAGGTAAAGGATGACCGGCACGCCTTGTTCTGCAACGCGACGAAACATTTCGGTCGCAGCGTAAAAACCGCGGTTGCGAATCTGTTTGCCATCTTCCTTGATGCCTTTGACATGTGGGCTGTCGCCAAAGTCCAGTCCAATCAGGTGCCCCAGCAGGTGGGCATGCGCCATGGCCATATCGGCGCTGTGGTCATGCGCAAATAGCGGGGCGATTCCCTCTTCGATTTTTTGCTTGGCGACCTCCACGCTGTCGCTGTCGGCAATCAGTAGTCGCCAGGCCAACACGTCACGCAGCAGGCCATAGGGTTGATTTATGGTTTGCGGATTGGCCCGACCTTGAAAAACTTTGATCGGTTCCGGTCGCAGCTCAATCCAGTTGCGCAACTCATAAAGCATGCGGCTCTTACCCATTCCGGCGTCACCCACCATTGTGACGGCGGCAAATTTTCCCTGCGTGTGCACGCGCTTGACGGCTTCTTGCAGTACTTCCATTTCGGCATCGCGCCCGATCAGTCGGGTCTCGACCCCTTCAATGCCGCGTGTGGCGGTTCGAAAGCTGCGCGCTTTGGTGCGCAGCACCATATAGCTGGTGATGGGATCGTCGACTCCCTTGACCTGAATCGGGGACTGGGCTTCGACATCAAACACTCCGCGCACATGGGCATACGTGTCGTGGCTGATGCGTAGGCTGCCGGGTGGCGCAGTTTGCTCCATGCGGGCGGCGATGTTGACCGTCATGCCGCGTATGCTGGTTTCGGAATCAACCCCTCCGCCATACAGCACGTCCCCAGTGTGGATGCCGACACGAATGTCAAAGCCCTGAATGCCGTGCGTTTTGTCCACCATGACCGCATGGACCTTGGCCGCAACCAGCATCGACACCCCGGCGCGCACGCCCTGCTCGGCGTCATTCTCTCGCACATCGTCCACACCAAAAGCCGCCAGCAGCCCATCACCCATGTACTTCAGCACCCGGCCATTGTGTTTCTTTACCAAAACAGTGAACTGCTGCAACGCGCTGTCCATGATGGTGTGAATCTCTTCGGGGTCAAGCTGTTGACTCATGGACGTCGAACCGACGATATCGGTGAACAGGACAGTCACCTGTTTGAGTCGCTGCTCGCGGGCGTCGATTGGAACTGGAGCCGCGACCTTTAGTGCGGCCAATTTGGCTCGCAATGGACCTACTGCCGTGTCGACCAAGACATCGCCCAACAAACTTCGCTGCGCTTCTAGCCCGATGATTGCCGCTTCCAGCTGCTGTTGCTCAATAGACACAGAAGTCCAGTACGAAGGGTTGCAATGAAGTGCTGGCAGACGCGCAGTGGAGGGACCGCTGTTGACGCATTGACAGCGCACTGTGCCGTTGGCCCAGCGCAGGCGAAAGCAAGTATAGGTGAGTACAAGTTCAACGGTGCAGTGATGGCGGGTCTGCATCGCCGGTATGGCCAGCCAACCATTGAAGAGCACGTCGTCGCTCAAGAATGGCCCGCGCAGCTTTCGCCTAACAGACGCTACCCTTGTCTGGTGTTTGCACTTTCGATGGGTGCGTAGCCGCCTCGGGTGAAGTGCTTGCACAAGGGGTCCTGCTGCGCACCCGATGGCATGCTTCATTTCTTAAATATCGGCAGCTAGCCCTCGTCGGAAGCAGTTGTCGGTTCCTTGAAGGATCGCTATCGCCACTCTGGAGCCGTTGGCAGGCATACCTGCTACTTGCTGGTAAAACCAAAAATTGAGTCCAATTGACGAAGTCTGGTCCAACACCAACATTTGCGGCTTTTCCCCGCAGGGATTGCCTACGCTAGGCGTCATCACTTTCATTCAGCATCTCCCTTATCGCCCGGTTCATCTCTGCCATACGCTTGCGATCGGCCAGAGCCTCCTTGGTGAAGAAGCCTGACTCTATGGGACGACCCGGACTCTTGCCACCGTGCATCCGGCAGCGGCCATTTGGCATCTGATAGTTTTTTTGTGCGGCAATGTGCACCGCACGTGGGTTGCATGGGGTTGTTGCTCATTTTGTTCCCCCACCCCCAGGGGTTGACCTGCCCAATCACTGCCTGGCCCCCCCCTGGGTTACGTTGACGTGCTGGATGGTGATTCGCCGCTCTCCAGTGCCACGCAGTCTCTTCATGGTCAGCAATGCTTTCTGGAATGTGTCCATGAGCCGCACTGCCACATTCGTCAACCGAACAGAGTGGATCGGTTCCTCCGCAAGATTGGCCTTGGTGATATAGCGCATACCAAATTCACCATTCCAGACTCAAGTAAACCTATCGGGTTTATGCTTGGTCTCACCCAAAATATGCAACTTGGCGCTCCCATGAAAAGTGAACAACTGCAGTCCGAGCTAGATACCCTAATTGCCACGCAGGCAGGTTTAATGGCAATAGTCGGCTCACTCATGGCGACTCATCCCCAGTACGAGAGTTTCCAGCTTCACCTAACCGGCCTCTTGGAAATCTTACTGACGGGTGCGGCGGGGGTAACTTTTACTGAGTCGCAGCGGCAGCAGGCGCGTGATTTTGTGGAGACGTTGCAGCAGCTACGAAAAGCGCCTCCGATAGATCCACTCCAATCATTGCTAGATTTATGAAGAACACCGCAGTCGGAGCCAACAGATGGGAAATACGGCTGCCGCCTGATTTGCATTGCATCGGCACGGCGGCATGAAACTTCGTAAAACCCAACAAGTTGACAATATCGCTTCGAGTATCCCCAACTTGCAATAGCGGCCCGGTTAGCGCAAACTCATTACGATGAATTTACCTGGAATATCTTTTAGCGAAGCCGAGGGTAAAGTGTTGCTGGTTTCCCAGCCGATGGCCCGTGCCGCTGTCGATAGCGCAGCGGTGCACGCGCTACTCATCGAGAGCGGTTATGGCGATTGTCAGCTCGATGAAGCAGCCATCACCAGTGCGGCCAACTTGTGCAATGTGCAGCAAAACCCATTCGGACTGGAGGTGGCGCAGCGGCTAGATGCGGTGATTTCGGTTCGAATTGAGCTCGACGACATGACCGCAACCCTCGACATCAGTGCTCCGCGTGGTGGCAAGGTCGCCACTCTGACCGAGGTGAACGAGGCGCTAGAGCTGTCTGGCGTTGGGTTTGGCCTTGATGAAGCGGTCCTGAACCAGGCCTGTCAGACCAGCAGCTGCAGCAATTTGGTGGTGGCCCGAGGACGTTTGGCATTGAATGGGAGCGACGCCCGCTTTGAAGTCCTCATACCCGACACCGTTGACCGTTCGCCCAAGCTCGACGAAAACGGCTTGATTGATTACCGCGAGCATGGTGATCTTCTGGTGGTGCCCGCTGGAGCGGCGCTGATGCGGCGCATACCTGCCACCGCAGGAACCCATGGTCAGACCGTCAAGGGTCGTGTCTTACCTGCCATCCCAGGGCGAGACGCCCAGTTTGCCAGCAAGCTCGACGGCGCCGGGCCGTCCCGCGATGACCCCAATCTGTTGGTTGCTGTGGTCAGCGGCCAGCCGGTACAAGTGGCCGATGGTGTGTTGGTGGAGCCGGTTTTGCGCGTCAAAGAGGTCAACATGGCCACCGGCAACATTCACTTTGATGGCACTGTGCATGTGGCGGGCGAAGTGATACAGGGCATGAAAATTCAGGCCAGTGGCGACATTGTGGTGGACGGCATGGTCGATGGCGGGCAGCTCGACGCCGGTGGCAACATCCAAGTGGCGGGTGGCTTGATCGCACATGCCAAACTGCATGCCGGTGGATCGGTTAGCGCTCGTTTTGCCGAGGGCGTTCAAATCTCCGCTGGAACCGTGGTGGCTATTGGCGACATGGTGATCGATTGCCATTTGCATTCGCTCAATCAGATTATCATTGGCAGCAATTCCCCGCAACGTGGTCGCCTCATTGGTGGCTCGACCACGGCGGCGATGCTTTTGCGTGTGCCCCTGATGGGGTCTCACAAGTCAGGGGTAACAAAAGTGGTGGTTGGCACCAACCCCGGGCTCGAAGCCAAATTGGCCGCGTTGTTGCACCGTATAGAAGAAGAAAAGGCGACTGAGGCCAATTTGGAAAAGCTGGTCAAACAACTCACGCACTCTGGCGATCCGAGGCATATGCTGGAGCGAGTGAAAGCCTCACGCCAGCATGCAGTGCAGGTTTGGGGGCAATCGCTGGCTGAAAAGGTTGAGCTCGATAAGGAAATGGCATTGGCACTAGACGCCAAGATTGAAGTCAGCGTTGCAGTCGAAGGCTCGGTGGACGTGCTGTTTGGTCATACCGCTGTGCAGCTTCGCCGAGAGTTTGAGGCTGGCACATTTTCTATGGATGCGCAGGCTTGTGTAGTTTTCACCGATCTGGAGGGCAATACCCTGAGCCTAACGGGGAAGTGACGGAGATCGAATCTGGCCACGGTCAAAAGTAGTACTGCTTGGATCGTAGGGCTGCGCTGCATGCAGACCCAAGGGCAAGGACAAGACTGCGAGCGCGATCCATTGCAACAAGCGGAGGATCAAGGTTGTCTCCCTGGTGGCGAAAATCGTGCAGTGCCGAACATTGGAAAGCCCTTGTCTGCTTTCGCAAACAAGGGCTTCGAGTTGATCGCCGGGTTTTACTTGGCAGCAGTTTGTTTGTCGTGCTTCTGGCGATGAATTGCTGTGCTGTTGCGGTTGGCTTCACGCTGCAGTTTGAGACGCTCAGCGCGCGTTACTTTGCCATCGGCTTTGGCAGCGGATTCATTGGCGGCCAACTTGGCTTCTCGCTTTTCCAGGCGATTGGTTTCCTTGGCGTTCAGCTGACCGGAAGCGACTCCCTGGTCAATGCGCTTTTGCTGGTTGGCTTCGCGCTTGTCCAAATTGGGTGTGGTCGCTGCTGGTGCCTGAGCGAATGCGATACTGCCAGCGGTCACAGCGAGAGCAGCAAGCAATGCCTGAATCTTCATGGGGAACTCCTGTTTGGTTTGGCATGGAAATACTCCATTGGCCTACAACGCCAGTGTCCATGGGTACGGTTGACTGTGCGCAACTTGTAGTCTGTAAAGAATTGTCAATGCAGATGTCGTATTTGCTTTAACTTGGGCCATGTCAGGCATCAGCCAAAACTGAGGGCGGCAGTCCCGCGATGGGAGTCTTTGGGGTTTTGACTGTGGAGATGATGGCGAACTCGGTGTATTCACAGCATCTTTGCGCTTGTTGCAAAACTCGCCCTTTCACGGCAGACCTTGGCGAAGCGTGTCCCACATGGCCAGGTAGGTCTCTCGCGGCGTTTTGCCAGAATGCAGGATTTTCGGATTCTGACCAACCTCACCTTTAAATTAACTTGTCTTTCTATCTGGACAGTGCTTAGTTTTCCCCCGATGTTCACGCCGCAATCCGAGCCTCATCAGAGGGCGGGTCATTTTTACAATATTTGGCCAAGATTTTCGTGAGGTCGGGAGCCAAAGTGGAAACCGTAATAAATGCCTGGAGGGTGGATTGCAGAGCATGTGCGACGATGAGCTCAGAGGGCGGCATGTCCGGGTTCATGGTTCGCAGCCAACTTCGAAAGCAACGCCAAACCTCAGCGGTGTGATTGATGGACAGATGCTGCAACAAC
>CAIQBN010000586.1 GCA_903870065.1 uncultured beta proteobacterium
CCCCGAAATTCATCGTCACGCATGCGCACTTCACCAGGTGACAATTTTTCGTCTTCTGGGGGCAATGGCAGGTTTCTTTCACCACTGAGGTACTCACCAGCTGTGCCCAACACCTGGTAATAAACCGTGTCCGAATCGTCGGCACGCAACAATTCCCGCGCCGGCAATGGCAATACAAACTGCGCCTTGTTGCGGTTGACCGTGACCAACTGCGCCAGGGCCCCCACGTTGTACTCCAGCGCCCTGTCAAACGGTTTACCCGCAATGCCCTGTGCGACCAACCAGGTCAGCACCAGACTGACCGGCCAAAGCAACAACAACGGGGTCAACATCCAGTCCAGAATCTCCCCGAACAGACTGCGTTGCTCGCGCTGGAAGAGTTTCACGCGAAAAGTGCCCTGCAGTTGCCCCGAAGTGCGAATGCGGCCTGAGCTGGTCGTGCTGAATGGGGTGCAACTAGCGTGCTTTTCATTGGCTTACCCAGGGATCTTTTCCAGGCAGTATCCCAAGCCGCGCACGGTGGCAATGCGGATGGGGCCTTTTTCGATTTTCTTACGCAGACGGTGGATATAGACCTCGATGGCGTTGTTGCTCACTTCCTCACCCCACTCGCACAAACGCTCCACCAATTGATCCTTGCTGACCAGGCGACCCGCACGCTGGAGCAGCACTTCGAGCAAACCGAGTTCGCGTGCGGAGAGCTCGACCATCTTGCCATCAATGGTGGCCACGCGACCAGCCTGATCGTAGGTCAGTGGCCCATGTTTGATACTGCTGCTAGTAGCGCCCATGCCACGACGCACCAGCGCCCGCACACGCGCCTCCAGTTCCTGGAGGCTGAAGGGTTTTGCCATGTAGTCATCGGCACCATAGTCAAGGCCCTTGACCCGCTCATCCACTGCATCGGCAGCCGTGAGAATGAGGACAGGCAGGGAAGACCCGCGCCCCCGCAACTTCTTGAGCACTTCGAGCCCATGCATCTTGGGCAGGCCCAAGTCCAGGATCAACAGGTCAAATTCCGTATTGGTCATCAATGCGGCATCGGCTTCAGAGCCGCTGGCCACATGGTCAACCGCTGCACCCGCACTGCGCAGGGCCCGTAAAAGCCCGTCAGCCAGTACCTGGTCGTCCTCGGCTATCAAAATACGCATAAATGCTCCTTCTTTGTATGTCCAGTGAGTGCTGCACTTCACTGGGCGGGGTTTTTCACCATTCTAGGCGTGCGGGTAAGCGCAGGCCTGGCTGATTTGCGTTTTTGGCTACTGTGCGCAGTAGGCTTCCAGGCCCAGCACCATCACTGTGGCAACCTCGTTGCCGACCGCCCGGCGGAGTTCGCCTTCAGCCTGGGCCACGGCTTCATGGTACGCACCGAGCCAAGACAGTCCAATGGGGGTAAATCGTACGCAACGCGCCCTTGCATCGTGAGGGTCCGTGTCCCGTGTGACCATGCCCCAGGCTTCACACTGATCGACGAGCGCACCCATTGCCTGCTTGCTCATTGCAGCCAGCCTGGCCAACTCGGTAAGTCGCGCACCGTTGGGCGACAGGTGCCGGGTGATGTGAATATGTGCAGCTCCGATCTGCCCGCGTGCCGCCAGATTGGACAGGCCCAATGGCACCGCCGGGTGCTGTGCCATCAACGCCAAAACCCGCCCATCAAATTGCTCCAACGCGCCTCGAAGCCAATACCCGATGTGCGTTTGGTTAGAGGGCAGCGGGCTGGCAGCTTGCATCAAGTTCATTGGCATATGGTAATGCAAACTGACCAATAATTTGATTTGC
>CAIQBN010000587.1 GCA_903870065.1 uncultured beta proteobacterium
GACCAATCATGCAATAGACGCGACAGGCAGCCATCAGGCCAGCCTTGAAGGTGGACCAGGTGAGCGTGCGCTCAACGCCAGACAACAGTAATGAACCCGCCACCCCCAGGGCGGCGGCCTCCGTGGCGGTAGCGATGCCGGAGTAGATCGAGCCCAGCACCAGCGCAATCAGCGACACCACCGGAATCAGGTTACGACCCTCATAGATTTTTTGTGCAAAGCTCAATGCGGCGTCGGCGGGCGGAATTTTGTCCTTGTTGAACAGCGACCACACGATGATGTACCCACTGAACAGCGCAGCCAGCACCAGCCCCGGAATCACACCAGCGATGAACAGCTTGGCAATCGACACGTTGGCCGCCACACCGTACACGATCATGATGATGGAGGGCGGTATCAAGAGACCCAGGGTGCTGGCCCCCGCCAGGGTGCCAATGGAGATATCTTCCGGGTAGCCCCGCTTCTTCAACTCAGGCAGCGAAATTTTTCCAATGGTGGCGCAGGTGGCAGCACTCGACCCCGACACCGCCGCGAAGATGGTGCTGCCGATCACGTTCACATGCAACAGTCGACCCGGCAACCAGCCCAGCCAGGGCGCCAGGCCCTTGAACAGGCCTTCGGAGAGTTTGCTGCGAAACAGGATTTCACCCATCCACAAAAACAGCGGCAGCGCCGACAGCGTCCAGCTCGACGTGGAGCCCCAGATGGTGAGCAGCATCGCGTCGCCCACCGGGCGCTGGGTGAACAGTTCCATGGCGATCACCGCCACGCCCAGCAGGGACAGACCAATCCATAGGCCAGAGCCCAGCACGATAAAAAGCATCACGATCAATGCCCCAGCAATCAATATATCCATGGTGTTCTCGCAAAGTGATGGGGAAGTTATTCGGCGCGGGCGGATTCACCGTCCGCTTCTTCAAAGAAGGCTCGCCCCTGGATGCGGCTCACCAGCGCATCGAGGAATGCCACGGCAAAACCAATGCAACCGAGCAGCATGAACAGTTGAGGAATCCACAGCGGCGTCACATCGGCTGCGGGCGACACGTCGTGGTAGATGTAGGACTGCCATACCATGCGCGCCGCATACCAGGCAAAGAAAATGGTCAGGGCAGATGCGGCGCCCAGGCACCAGTATTCAAAGATGTTGAGCACACGGGGTGGCAGTTTTTGCAGCACCATACTGACGCGGATGTGGTCGCCGTGCCGCAGCGATGCGGGCAAGGCCAGAAACAGCGTGGCAGCAATGCAATAGCCCGCGTAGGCATCGAGCCCCGGAATGTCCCACAGGAACTCGCGAGCCGCCACGCCCAGCATGATCACGCCAAAGGAGGCCACCATCGCCACGCCAGACAGGGCCAGTAGCAGCTTGTAGAAATTTTTGACGAGTTTGTTCATGGCGTGCTCCAGAAGGACGGCGCAATAAAGGAAGAGGGGGATGTGGCCCAGCACACACCGTGCGGGGTCGGGTCCCGGCGCGCTGCGTTGGCGGCACCGGGAAGGGCAGGTCGATTACAGCTTGCGGTAAGCCTCGATGATGGCTTTACCGTCCGAACCGGCGGACTTGATCCAGTCTTCAGTCATGGTGTCGCCGATCTTGTTCAGGCCGTTGCGGATTTCGTCACTGGCGGGGCCGGTGGTCATGCCGTTTTTGCCGAGGTCCTTGATGTAGGCCAGGTCCTTGACTTTGCTGGCAGCCCAACCACGCTCCTCGGCCACCTTACCGGCTGCGACTACGGCATCCTGCGTGGCCTTGTCCAGTGCATCAAAAGCCTTTTTGTTGACCACTGTGGCGTTGCGGGGCAACCAGGCGTTGACGATGTAGAAGAACTTGGTCTGCTCGTACAACTTGCTGTCCATGCCGCTGGCGCTGGACGTCAAAAAGTTGTCCACCGCCCCCGTGGCCAAGGCCTGACCCAGTTCGGCCAACTGGATGGTGACGGGTTGCGCCTTGACCAGCTGTGCAATGCGGGTAGTGGCCGGGTTGTAGGCACGCATCTTTGTGCCCTTGAAGTCATCCAGGGTCTTCATCGGCTTGCCCGAATACAGGGACTGACCGGGCCATGGCACAGAGAACAGCAACTTGAGGCCCTGGTCCGCCAACAGTTTTTCAGTGGCCGGTTTGGACGCGGTGTAGAGCTTTTGCGCCGCATCGTAGCTGGTGGCCAGAAAGGGGATGGAATCGACGCCGAACAACGGGTTTTCATTGGCATAGGCCGACAGAATGAATTCACCAGCCTGAGTCTGGCCGGTTTGCACGGCGCGCTTGATCTCGGGCATCTTGTAAAGCGAGGCACCGGCATGCACCGTGATCTTGAGCTTGCCGCCGGTCGCTTTGGCCACGTCGTCTGCGAACTGCTGCACGTTTTCCGTCTGGAAGGTGTTGGTGGCGTAGCCCGTGGGCAGGTCCCATTTAGTCTGCGCCAACGCGCCGGCGGTAAACAGTGTGGCAACGGCCGTGACGGCGAATGACAGTAAATTGCGTTTCATGGTGGGTCTCCAGGTAGGACTGTTAAAAGGAAGCAAGTTGTTGGTTGAGAAGATCGGTAATCAGCATGGCCCCAGGGGCGTGGGTGATGCAAAACGGCAGGCGGGCCTGCGCAATGGCTGCCTGCGGGGTCACCCCACAAGCCCAGAACACGGGGAGTTCATCGGGCAGCACCTCAACCGCATCGCCGTAATCGGGATGGGCCAGGTCAGCAATGCCAATCTGTGCAGGGTCACCCATGTGCACCGGTGCACCATGCACGCCCGGAAAACGCGAGGTGATCTGCACGGCGCGGATTGCATCCGCCGCTTTCAGGGGTCGCATCGACACCACCATGGGGCCGGCAAACGGACCGGCGGCAACGGTTTGGATGTGGCTGCGGTACATGGCAACATTCCTGCCCTGCTGCACATGGCGCAGGCCAATGCCGGCGTCCATCAGCGCCTGTTCAAAGGAGAACGAGCAACCAATCACAAAGGTCACCAGATCATCGCGCCACAGGGGCGAGATGTCAGTGGGCTCATCCACCAACTCGCCATGCTGCCAAACACGGTAGCGCGGCAGGTCGGTGCAGATGTCAATGTCTGCACCCAGCGTGGGCAGCGCGGCCTGGCCCGGCTCGGACACCGCCAGCACCGGGCAGGCTTTGGCGTTGCGTTGGCAGTAGCGCAGGAAATCGTTGGCCTGGACCTCGGGCAATATCACCACATTGCCCTGAACATGGTCATGGGCGAGCCCGCTGGTGTGGGAGGTCCAATGGCCCTGACGAATCAGGCCGCGAACGTGTGCGGCGTCACGCACACGCTCCGCTCCGAAGACCGATACCGCTGCCGGGGATGCTGTCGAAATGCTCACCAAAATTCTCCATCGCTTGTGTCATCTGCATGACGATGGGCGAATTGTGGTGGCGGCTTACGGTGTTCGCAAATTCAATATTTTTTGCTTACACCATCGATTTTTTCGATAATAAGGGTTTACCTTTAGTTGATTTTTTTGGTGCATTGCTGCGGGCCGCTGCGAATGCCATCGCTGACTGAACCACCGTTTCAACGGTCGTGGAAGTGGGATCGGTGCGGTAGCTGGCATGGATGGGAAGGGACTGCGGTTTGGCGTCGCACACCAATGGGCGCAAGCTTGCAAAACCATTGAGCCGCTGCACCGCCGCACGCGGCAAAAGTGCCACGCCAAAGCCACCTTGCACCAGTTGCACCATGGCCGAAATCGACGAGATGGCGTGCACCTTTTTGGGCTCCAAATGGTTCTGTCGAAACAGATCGAGCAGCGTGACATGGGGTTGCGAACCCTTTTGGAACGTGAGCAACTCCATTTCGGAGAGCTCTTCAAGGCTAAATTTTCGCTTGGTATGCAACTCCGGATGCCCGACAAAGACCATGTCCATGGGTGGCAAGGCCAGATTACGCACGCCATCCGCCGCCGCAGGCAACACCGCAAACACCAGATCCAAGGTGCCGCGCTGAATCTGGTCTACCAAAATCGGAGTGGTTTCGACGGACAGTTCTAATTCAAGCCCGGGACGCTCGCCGCGCAGGGTTTCCAGCCAGGGAATCAGCCACGAATGCAGCACCGACTCGATCGCGCCAATGCGCATGGATACGGCCATGGGCGCCCCCGACCCCATCTCGGCCTTGACCGCACGCTGCAGTTCCAGCAGTTTTTGGGCATACACCAAAAAACGGGCACCCGCCGTGGTGAGTTTGAACTGCTTGTCTCGCCGGTCCAGCAACAGCACCCCCAGTTCCTCTTCCAGCGTGGCAATGCGGCTGGACATGGCGGACTGCGTGAGGAACAGTTTTTCTGCCGCCCTGGAAATGCTTTTCAGGGACGCCACCCAATAGAAGGCTTCAACAAAACGGAGATTCATGGCGACACGATGAATGGGTATATGGCGCATACGGGGTATGCACGGAGACTGCGGCGCAGAATTTGCGTCTACTATCGTATTCTTTCTTCCCCTTTGTTCAGGAGTTCCCATGAAATTCAAATTTGCCCTGACCGCAACCCTGCTCGCGCTGGGCGCAACCGCATTTGCCCAGACCAAATGGGATCTGGCCGCCGCCTACCCGGCCACCAACTTCCATTCCGAAAACCTGCAGCAGTTCGCCAATGAGGTGGACAAGGCCAGCGCCGGCAAACTCAAGATCACGGTGCATGCCAATGCGGCATTGTTCAAGGCCCCCGAGATCAAGCGCGCGGTGCAAGGCGGACAGGCCCAGGCCGGGGAGATATTGCTGGTGAA
>CAIQBN010000588.1 GCA_903870065.1 uncultured beta proteobacterium
CCGCCGATTCCGGCACGTCTGCCGCAAGTGCTGGATCTGGCGCCGCAACAACCGGGTCTACCGCATTGTGGCAAGCCTGGGCTCCCGGGCGGGTTGAGGCAGAACTGGCTGGCGGCAAGCCGGTGTTTGTGGACTTCACAGCCGCCTGGTGTATTACTTGCCAGTACAACAAAAAAACGACCTTGAGCAATTCCGCCGTGCTTGCAGACCTGCGGGCACACAATGTGACCCTGATGCGCGCCGACTGGACTCGCCGCGACCCGGACATCACCGTAGCGCTCGAGCGGTTAGGCCGCAGCGGAGTACCCGTGTATGTGTTACACCAGAACGGACGTGCGCCAGTCGTATTTTCAGAAATTCTGGATGCCCAGGAACTCCGTTCCAGCTTGGCCCAATTGTGATGGTGCATGCTAAAGCTGTCATGGAAGCATGACTAAGTCGGCAGCGCTCCCCCAAACTGATCAGGAATACAGCTTGAAAAGTAAGCAAACGTCCTCCCCCAACGCGGCAAAGACGATCAACGAGATCTTGGAGCGCTACCGAACCGTTGCCGTGGTGGGACTGTCGCCCAAACCACACCGTGACAGTTATGGTGTGGCGCGTTATATGCAGGCCCAGGGCTGGCGCATTATCCCGATCAACCCAAGCGCCACTGAGATTCTGGGAGAGACTGCCTACCCGTCTCTGACCGAGGCAGCGCGCCACCACAAAATTGAGTTGGTCAATGTCTTTCGCAAAAGCGCCGATGTTCCGCCGGTGGTCGATGAAGCAATTGCAGTTGGCGCCAAAGCTATCTGGCTTCAACTCGGTGTGGAAAACGATGCAGCAGTTGCCAAAGCCACACAGGCCAATCTGGCTGTGGTGCAGGACAAATGCCTGAAAGTCGAGCACGCGCACAGGCGGTAGTTCCACCGCGAACCGCCAAGTGGCAAGGCATCCAGAACGCGTTGGGCAATGCAATTTTGCAGGCAGCGAACTGCGACAATAGCGGGATGAACGCACCGCACACTACCCCAGGCACGCCCGCCACCCCAGACGCAACCTTTGCAAACCACCACAACCCGTCTTTTCTGCAGGCTTGCCTGCGCCAGGCAACTGACCACACACCCATGTGGCTGATGCGCCAGGCCGGCCGCTACTTGCCTGAGTACGTTGCAACCCGGGTCAAAGCGGGTAATAGTTTCATGGGGCTTGCTACCAACGTCCAATATGCCACTGAAGTGACGCTGCAGCCGCTCGATCGCTTTGCGCTGGACGCCGCGATCTTGTTTAGCGACATCCTGACCGTACCCGACGCCATGGGCCTGGGTTTAAGTTTTGGCGCCGGAGAAGGTCCGCGCTTTGCCCATCCCGTGCGCGATGAAGACGCAGTGGCCAAGCTGGCCGTGCCCGACATGAACAAGCTGCGCTACGTATTTGACGCAGTGGCTTCGATTCGCAAGGCATTAACACAACCCGACGGCAAGGCGCGCGTACCTTTGATTGGTTTCTCGGGCAGTCCCTGGACGCTGGCATGCTACATGGTTGAAGGGGCTGGGTCGAGCGACTACCGGCTGATCAAAACCATGCTGTATGGTCGCCCCGATCTGATGCATCGCATTCTGACTATCAATGCCGACTCAGTGGCGACCTATCTGAACGCACAAATTGATGCCGGGGCCCAGGCGGTGATGATTTTTGATAGCTGGGGAGGTGTCCTGGCTGACGGTGCCTTCCAGGAGTTTTCCATGGCCTATACCGCTCGGGTATTGGCCCAACTCAAGACAACCCACACCGACGCCCAGGGCGTCACGGTACGCATACCCCGCATTGTTTTTACCAAAGGCGGCGGCCTGTGGCTGCAGGAAATGGCCGCGCTGGATTGCGAGGTACTGGGTCTGGACTGGACCGTCAACCTGGGACGCGCCCGGGCGCTGGTCGGAGGCTGCGAAAACGGGCCCGGAAAGGCTTTGCAAGGCAATATCGATCCCAATGTGCTGTTTGCTCCACCGTCGCAAATCGCGACCGAAGTGGCGCGCGTGCTGGACAGTTTTGGTTCACCCTACCAGGGCAGTGGAACCGGCCCTACCCACATCTTCAATTTAGGCCATGGCATTAGTCAGTACACACCGCCCGAGCACGTGACAGCGCTGGTCGAAGCTGTGCATGCCCATTCCCGCCGTTTGCGCACCCAAGTTTCCTAACACCAATTCGGCTGCATTTTGATACCGCCTGTTGCACTTATGCACAAAATCAAGGAATCACTTGAATGGGAATGCCCAATTCAAGTGATGGCCGCTATTAAAGCCATAGCGCTCCTAAGTGGTTGATTTATAAGGATTTTGTAATTTGCTTTTTTTCCGGGCATTCCAGCCAAAGCCTTGATTTTCAAGGCTTTGGCGAACCCGGAAGCCAGATATCAACAAAGTTATCCACAGAATTCTTGGATTTAGCATAAACCGTTTGCAAATCAAGCACTTAGCAAGACTTTCGCAAGTCAACATCAATAAATTGCTACAAGTGGCCATTCCCCCTCCACGCTGTTACACGATGCGATGCCCAGCGCCATGAGTCAGTGGCTTTGTGTCCTGGTACAGACGCCGTCCCACGCCAAATTGGGGTCGGTACTGAGCTACCGAAGTGAGTCGGCACTCGCGCCGGGAACACTGGTGCGCGTACCGCTGGGCCAGCGCGATACGCTGGGCATTGTGTGGGATCCGGATTCGGTTCAGGCGAGCGGTGAACTCGACCCCGGAAAGATTCGCACCATCGCCGCATCCCTCGATGGCATCGCACCGCTGGATTCCAGCTGGCAACAACTTGTTACATTTGCTGCACAGTATTACCAGCGGTCCTTGGGTGAAGTGGCCCTCGCTGCCCTGCCAAGCCAGCTTCGCGATATCACGCCGGCACAACTGCAGCGACGGTTGAAGCGCAACAAAACACCTGTAACTGCGCCGGCCAAGCAGGTACCGCCGGTAGCAACCATCGAAAAGGCCGAGTCTGCGGAGCGCGAACCCAGCGCCGAGCAGACCAGCGCGATCAACCAAATACAGCGTTTCACTGGGCCTTTTCTGCTTTTTGGCGCAACCGGCAGCGGTAAAACCGAGGTCTATCTGCGGTGCGTCGAATTGCTCCTGGCCAGCGAGGTAAGCGCGCAGGCACTGGTCATGGTGCCGGAAATCAATCTCACCCCCCAGCTTGAGGCCCGCTTCCGCCAGCGGTTTGTGGGGTCGTACGGTGCCGATGCGGTGGTCTCTCTGCACAGTGGAATGACCCATGCGCAACGGCTTAAAAGCTGGCTGGGCGCCCACAGCGGCAATGCGCGCATCGTGCTGGGCACGCGCATGGCCATATTTGCGTCCATGCCGAATCTGAGGCTCATCGTAGTGGATGAGGAGCACGACCCGAGCTACAAAAGCAGTGAAGGGGCGCGGTACTCCGCGCGGGACCTGGCCATCTACCGCGGTCGACAAATGGGCGCCAAGGTGGTACTGGGGTCTGCCACGCCCTCATTGGAGAGTTGGCAACACAGCCGTCCAGCGGCTGAGGGCGGACGTTACCTGAGGCTGCACATGCCCAGCCGCATTGGTGCCGCTGCGTCTGCGGAAATGCCGCTTGTACGACGGGTCGACATGAACCACCAACCGCGCAACGCGGTTTTTTCCATCCCGTTGCTCGCAGCCATCAAGGATCGTATCGCTCGCGGCGAGCAAAGCATGGTATTTCTCAACCGGCGCGGCTACGCACCGGTGTTGCACTGCAGCGAATGTGGCTGGAAGAGCGAATGTCCGAACTGCAGCGCATTTCGGGTCTTTCACAAAATTGATCGCACACTGCGTTGCCACCATTGCGGCTTCACCGAGCGCGTTCCGCGCTCCTGCCCGACCTGCGGCAACCCCGATATCGCGCCGCAGGGTCGCGGCACCGAGCGAATCGAAGAACACTTGGCTGAGTTACTGGCTGAGGTGCGAAGACCAGGCACCAGCAGTGAGGGATACCCCCTCGGCGAACCGGTTCGTGTGGCCCGGATCGATGCCGACACAACCCGGCACAAGGGTGATTTGCAAAGCCAGCTGGCTGCTGTGCATGCCGGTGACGTGGACGTGCTGGTGGGTACACAAATGATTGCCAAGGGGCACGACTTTCGCCGCATCACACTGGTCGCCGCAATCAACCCCGATGGCGCTCTCTTCTCAAGTGACTTTCGGGCACCCGAGCGCCTGTTCAGTTTGTTGATGCAAGCAGCTGGGCGCGCTGGCCGGGACGCCAGCCTGGGCAGCAACAGCGAAGTCTGGATACAGACATTTCAGCCCGCGCACCCCTTGTACGCAGCGCTCAAGCGCCATGACTATCCAGCCTACGCCATGCTGCAACTCCAGGAACGTGAACAAGCAGGACTCCCCCCCTTTACTGCACAGGCGCTAGTGCGCGCCGAAGCCCGCACTCAAGAGCTTGCCCAAGCCTTCCTCGACGCCGCACGCGACGCAGTTCACTCAGATATGGCGCACTGGGATGGTTGGGCCGATCTGCTGTCACAGATCACCCTGTACTCCGCAGTACCAATGAGCATCCAGCGGGTGGCAAACATAGAACGCGCCCAAATGCTGGTGGAAAGCCCTTCACGCAGCGCACTGCAACAATTTTTGACGGGTTGGCATGCGGTACTGCATGCCACGCGCCAGCTACCCGTGGGCAAGGGCGTCATACGCTGGGCCGTCGACGTCGACCCGCTGGCCATTTAATGCAGTTGTATGGCAACCCGAGGAAACACCACGCGGATGCGAGTGCCTTCGCCAGGAACACTTTCCACCTGAATTTGCCCACCTAAAACGCGTGTCACGATGCCGTGAACAATGTTCATACCCAGACCGGTTCCACCGCGACCCATTTTGGTTGTGAAAAAAGGATCAAAGATGCGCCCGCGCACGGACTCATCCATCCCGCCCCCGTTATCCGCCACTACCAACTCCACCGTCTCATCATCAACCGGTGCAACATGCACAGAAATCCGGCCACCCGCGCCTGCTTCAAAGGCATGAATTGACGCGTTCATAACCAAGTTGGTCAGAATCTGCCCATAACGACCAGGAAATCCGTCGCACAGCAAATCGGGGCTTAAACTTTTATGGACTTCGCAGCCCGACTTGCGGACCATCGGTTGCAGCATGTTGAGGATCTCCGAAGTAACTTCGCCCAGGTCGAACTCACGCCGTTGGTCGCTGGTCTGGTCCACTGCGACCTGCTTGAAGTCAGAAATCAAATGGGCAGCCCGCTGCAAGTTGCTCAGCGACAACGCAATCCCCTCATCCGCGCGATCCATAAAGGACGACAATGCAGTGCGCCGCATCGTGCCGGAATCCAACTCAGTCCTGAGCACCTGAAGATCGGACTGAATCGTTGATGCCACCATGAGTGCGTTCCCGATCGGCGTATTGAGCTCGTGTGCCACTCCCGCCACGACGCGCCCCAGGGAGGCCAGTTTTTCGGTCTGAATAATTTCTTGCTGGGCTCGCTCCAAGGTCAAAAGCGTTTTTTCCAGCGATTCCGTACGTTCGGCCACCCGCCTCTCCAGATGTTCATTCGCGTCTGTCAACTCCTGGTTGCGACTCTCCAGCTGTGCTATCAAATTCAACAAGGCAAGGCGTGTTGCCTCCAGACTGTCCGCCAGCGCCCCCACCTCGTCGCGAAAAACCCGACGTATGGGCACATCAAGCTGTCCTTTCTCAATACGGCCTGAAGCGCTGACCAGGTGCTCCAAAGGACGAACCAGACGCAAGTGCAGGAGCAACAAGATGACGGCCAACGCGCCGACCGAGATTTGCCCAGCTTGCCGAAGGTATTGCAGGCGAACCTCGTTGACCTTGCGCAAATAGCCGGCCGTGGACATCACCAAGGTGAGTTTTCCGACCATCGTCTTATTGCGTTCAACCAGGCGTGTAGCGCTTTCAGTCAGTTGCAAGTCCTCTGCGGCGCGCTCACGCTTGGCAAAGGGTGCGCCCTTGTCGTCCCAAATTGCAATTGACACAACGTCTGGATTGATAAAGGCCGCCTCCATAATAGAGTTGGCTTGCTCAGCCTCAAATTGCCACAGTGGCTCACGCAAAGCCAACGCAGTCAGCGCGCCCAGATGCTCCATTTCCACATGAATCTGGGTGATGTGCTGCTCGCGCAGGTCAGACGTTTGCTGCAGATAGGAGAAAAATGACGCGAGCAATACACCGCAGACAACTGTTAACGCAATCACCACGCGCAGCGAATGCATACGCAGCCAGACCTGGCGAAATCGGGTTAACAAGTATCCGGTGTTGGGCATGGTGAACGTCGGTTTGCGCCACTGTAACGCAAAGCGCATGCACCGGTATGCAACAGGGCGGGCGCGGCGTTTCAGAGACCCAATTTGCCGACCGAGTGCCCAATCGCTACACTTGCGTCAGGGAGCCAAGTCCCGGTCGGGGTTGCCGTTTTCGCTGGAAAGGCTGTGTCATGAACGCAATGAGTGTGCGCATCGCCATCGGCTGGCTGTTGCTCTGGATGTCGATGGCTTTGAGCCATGCTGAAAGTTTGATTATTTTCGGGGACAGTGCCTACGCCCCTGTCATTCATGATTCAGGCGGCAAACCGTCCGGAATCCTGCAGGCGATTTTGCAGCGTGCAGCGGCACTGACCGGCGACCAGTACGAGTTGCGCCTATCGCCATGGAAGCGGGCCTACGAACTAGCCTCCCGGGGTGACGGCGGTGTGGTTGGTGTATCGCTCACTCAGGAACGAGCAAAGTTGTTTGACTTCTCCAGACCAATTTATGACGATGACATTCAAATTGTCACCCTCAAGGAGAGGACTTTTCCTTATTCCAGACTGGACGATCTCCAGGGCAAGATTGTGGGCGGCGTAAATGGTGCCAGCTATGGAGACGAAGTGGACAAGGCGATTGCCAATGGCTTGTTTGTTGTCGAACGCGACGTCGGTCAAGCCGGGCGCCTGCGTAAACTACTGGCCAATCGGCTCGACGCTGCCTTCATTGGCAATGGTCTGGCCGGATTTGACGCTGTCATCAATAGCCATCCAGAACTGCAAACCAACCGCGACCGTTTCATCATCTTGCCAAATCCGCTGACCCGCGACCCACTGCACCTGGCATTTGTCAAATCGTTGAACAAGCGCGAGGCCTTGGAGCGTTTTGATGCGGCGCTGGACAAAATGCGAAAGAGCGGCGAGCTCAGGAAACTCACGGTACCAGAGAAATAATACAGCGATCGTCCCTATTGGGCAGCTCTGTTTACTCAATACCTCCAGCTACCCCGAATTCCAATAGATGCTGACTTGTCTTTGCGCGCCAACCGATTCGCAAAAATCTCGAATGATCGACGTTTGGCAGCATCTTGCCATGCACCGCTAACCGACAAGTCCCAGTCAGGGTCGAGCCACTGTGTCCCTTGGGCATCGTTCGTGCGCTCGCTACGGCCAGTCAGGGCAGAACGAAGCACCCAGCGGTCGGGCGCAAACCAGTTCAAACCGAACCGCACCGTATTTTTCGGAAACTGTGGTAATGGCACCTTGGGATAAAGCTCGTTCTCAGTCTGGGCGTGAACATAACTTGCGGTCCAACTCCATTGGGGGCTTGCCATGCTCTCAAGCACCACGCCGGCCGTGCGCACCGTGCCGGCGGCAAAGGTGGGTGGCGCCTCCAGAGCCTCGGGCGATTCGCCCTGTCCGCCCGACTGCTGACGCAAGCGGTCGTACTGCGCCAGGCTGGCAGCCGCATTGAGTACCGTGCCATCGGTATTGAACAAGTTGCGAATATCGCGATGGTCTGCAAACGCCATCAGGAAATTGCTGCCAGCCAACTCCCACTCACCCTGCAGACGCAAACGTTTGAGGCGCCCGCCGGGTTGCAATCCCGGCACATCCAGAGAGATGCCTGCCGTGTTCTGGCTCGCCAGGCTCAAAGACGCAGCAGGCCGCATCAGGTCTTGCCAGGCCAAACGGTAGGTCCCTGTCGATGAGGGTGCCCACGCCATGCCGAAATTGAGGGTATTGGCCTGCAGATCTCTGGCAATCAACGGAGCGTCAAAAACCGATACCCGCCCTGTGGAAAGCGTGGTTACGGCGGTCGAGTCCGCCTGCTCATATTGGTATCGCGCGTAGTTGACATCCGTTTGCAACAACAAACTACCAAAGTGCTTCTTCCATGAGGCGAATGCACCTTCGCCCTGCGCGTGCGCGTCCCGCTCAATGGTGATTTTGGTGCGCACTCCAACCGATTGCTCGATCGTTGGCTTAGACGAGCGACCCGATTCAAGGCCAACCGTCCACTCACCACTATCGCGCAGTGCGGTAAGCCTGAGTCCGGAATCCGTGTCTTCACGGCGGTAGGTACGACTCTGTAGTTTGACATTGCTGGTCACGGCCGTATCATCCTGACCTTGGCCTGCGCGCAACCAAACGGCAGTCTTTGGATTAATCTGCCATTGAGTTCCCACATCGGTTCGAACTACCGTTCCGGCAATGCGATCACCGGCAGAGTCAAGTGCCACATTGTCTATGGTAGGTTTGAATTGATCGCGGTACAGAAACACACCCCACTGCGCATCAGGCCGGAACCCAAGGGCAGTAATCAGACTGGGTGCCGTCGCATTGAACTCCACATTACCCGAGCGAAACTGGGGCGCTTCATACTGAATAAAGCCAGCCAGCGGCATCGGGCTCGATGCGTAGCCGTTGGCAATTACGCTCGCTGTTGTGGCGGAAAACGCGTCGCTTTGCCGAAAGCTGGCATCCAGCGCTGCATAGGTGCCCGGACTGCCCAACAACTTGCTGCGCTGAGGTGACGCGCCAAACAAAGTCGGATCGGTCAGGTACCCCTGAATCAAGGATGAGTTTTTGACGAAGGATTCGGTCGATCGCTCTGCCATGAATAAATAGGAGCCTGCAAAAAACGGATGCTGGCTGTCTTGCGCAATACGCTTGGCCCAGGATTCAAGCCCGAATAACGCGTAGGCAGCGCCGAGGTTGGCATTGCCTTGGCGATCGGTGGCAATGGGACCCAGTGACTTCAAAAAACCAAACCTGGCCATCGCTTCGCGTGCCGCAGCAATCGCCGCAGTGGGATTAAGCCCGTCGCGATGGATTTGGGCTTCATAAAAGTAGGGCAACGGATCATTTGGGTCCGCCGCTTTGGTGCGCTCCAGCGCCGCCAATGCGGCATCGTCCCGTCCGATTTGGTACCACGCAATTGCAGTGTAGAGCTGCGCCCTGGCATAGCGTGGCTCCAACAATCCAGCTTTTAGCAGCGCCTGTAGAGCCGCCTCGGGCTGGCCTTCGGTCAGCCGCAAGATGCCACGACTGGTCCAAGCCACGTAGTCGTCCGGCGCAATATCCAATGACTGATCAATGGCCGCTCTGGCCTGACTGAGGCGCTGCGCGCGCGTCTCCAAGGCACCCAAGTCCGCCAGCGGCGATGCGCCACCTTGCGGGGCTAGTGCAATGGCCTTTTTCAGAGCGGCCCGCGCCGGATCAAAATCCTCTTGCTCGCTCAGTGTCACTCCCAAGCCTTGCCAAGCCCGCGAATCCCCCGGCGCCCTGGCGGTAGCAGCGCCGAATCGGGAGACGGCCGCCGCACCGTCACCTTCAAGGCGGCCGAGTTCGCCATCAACCAAACCCAATTCCACAGACTCAGGAAAACGCTGGCGTGCTCCGTTTACCAGCGATCTGGCCAATGTCATGTCCCCCTTGAGTAACGCTACCCGCGCCAAATTGGCTGCGAACCGGTCATCGCCTGGAAATCGCGCCTGTCCGTCCTCCAGGCGCTTTGCCGCCAGGGCCATGTCCCCAGACAGCAAGGCAAAGTCCGCGCCCAGCAGCCAAGTGCCAGCAACCACTGGCACGGTATTGTTGTCAGCAGCCCGCAGAGTGGCTTCGATCAACTTGCGGGCATCCTGAATTCGTTGGGCTTGGAGCAATTCCCGCACCATTCGTGAAGAGGGCCCCTGAACAAAATCGGGGTATCTGTCCACGTCCAGGCGAACCGCGCTGACCCACTGCACACGATCACGGGCATTGGTGAGCACCGTCTTGACCGGCGCTGCTCCATTTCGCACGGTAGCCTGTTCGCTTGCGCCGACCGACACTTCGCCGAGGTCATTGGAAACAGCAACCTCACCGCTGAACACCGACACCTGTGTCTCGCCACTGTCACCCACGCTGACTTCCCAATCTGTCCCACGAATGCCAATGGTTGCGGTGGGTGTGGTTACGGCCAGTTTACGCTGACTTCTGATCAAACCCGTTGTCGCCCGCAGCAGACCCGCTGTAAATTGCTTGGCCTGGGCCCACATCCTTCCGCTGGTGAGCTCAAGCTGGGTACCTCCGTCGGCGCCACCCGCCTCTTTGAGTTGAAAGGTACTGAGCTGGTTTAAGCGAACTTGGGTTTTGTCTTTAACGAGCAAGGCCATCTGGCTGCCTTCCCCGGTTCGAACCGAGTCCCCCGCCTTGATCGCCTGCTGGGCCTGGGCGCTTCGCCATGTGCCAGAAGTCGCATCGCGAACCTCGACCTGGCCCTGGACCATGACGATTTCGGCATCGTTGGCGCGCGCGGAATGTGCCAACGACACCAGAGTAATGATTGCGGCAAGATGTGCCGCACGGATGAATCGGTATGAATGATGCATTGAAACGCCCCTCAACGAAGGGCTATTATGCTGTCTCACAGCCGCCCATGGCATGCGAATTTTGTTTCCAACTGCGCCATGGAAACAGGGGTGGTAGAAAAGTGCACCCAATTCGCGACAAAATAGTGCAAAAAGTGCAGCTCCTTCGCTCGCCTTTGACGCGTCCTGGCCACAGCCCACGTTCCCATCCAACGAATTCCGCTGGTTGGCATGCCACGGCATCGCCAATACCACACAGACCCGAACTATTGCCTTTGCATGCGACGGCCAAGCGGGTCAATATGGCTATAGTACTGAATGGAGGATTGCACATGAAGCTGACACCCACTTTTGCCCTGTGTATTGCGCTGACCGGCTTTGCCGGACTGCAGATCAGCGCCCTGGCCGCATCACAACCCGGTACGGCATCGGGTGCGCCCGCAATCACGAAGTCTGTTGGTCAGTTCTCCTTTGAGGGATATGTGGCAACAGTCCCCACTGACTGGATTGCACTTAAACCCTCCAGTAGTATGCGTGTTGCCCAATACCGAGTGCCAGCCAACGGGAGAGCCGGCGACGCGGAACTGGTCGTGTTCTATTTTGGAATGGCGCAAGGCGGATCGGTCGAGGCCAACATTGACCGCTGGGTAACCCAGTTCTCGTCACTCGACGGACAACCGGTCGTGCCGAAAATAGATCATTTGCGACTAGGTGGCCTGCGTGCTACGACGGTTGAGCTCCATGGCACTTACGCGCGCGGCGTCGGAACCGGCCCACAAGGGGCGGCCAAAGCTGACCAGACCTTGTTGGTAGCCATCATCGAAACTCCAGCCGGAAACCTGACATTTCAATTGCACGGTGACCGCATTACGGTGGAGGCCCACCGCAAATCGTTTGAAACAATGATCAGAAGTTTCGGAAAAATTGCCTGATATTCTGGACCAACCCAGCGACTCTGCGCCAATCGCCAGCAACCTGGGGCAACGCTGCAATTTACCGTGATCTAGACAAGCAAAAAAGGAATAGCGAAAAAATGCGCTATAACCTTGATGGGAGTCAAGAAATCACGGCCAACCGGATATTGAGAACGGATCGTACGCGTGCATTCAGAGCAGCCCACCACCACCACGGTGAAGCGGTTTCCCTTAACCCTGTATTTCAGTGGCATCAGCCTTCTGGCCCTGGTGAGCGCATCGCTGTTGATGACCTATATTTTCACCCGTCACAATGACGCTATCCTGCGCACATCGGCTGAAACGCAAAACGCCGCTCTGACCCGTGCACTTGGGAACGTGATAATGCCCCGGTTTTCCGGCTTCCTGTCACTGGCATCGGAGTTGCCATCCAGTGCCCTAAGGGAACACGCGCAGACCGTCGAACTCCGCAAAGCGGTGTCCAGTTTTCTAACCGGCACAACCATCACCAAAGTCACAATCTACGACGCCGGGGGGCGCATCATTTTCTCAACCCTGAGCGAGCAGATCGGCAAAGACCAATCCATCAACCCTGGTTTTCAGTTGGCAAAGTCGGGGCAAATTGCCAGCGAATTGACCGAGCACCACACGCGCGATGCCTTTGAAGGGACCATTGACGATCGCGATCTGCTATCGAGCTACGTACCTATCAGCAACAACTCCGGAGGACGTGCTGCCGTATTCGAGATCTACAGCGAAGTGTCCAACCTCACACGGCAAATTGAGGACACCCGAAGGGATATTATCGTGACAGTCGGCACTCCGATGTTGCTACTGTTTGTGGTCTTGCTCGGCTTTGTTGAGCGCGCCGACAGGCTCATCGCCAGTCAGCGGCATACGCTGGAGCATGCCAACGATGCGCTTGAAGCAACGGTAAATGCCCGAACCGGAGATTTGCTTCAGGCCAACAAACACCTTTCAGACCAACTGGTAGCGCTGCAACGTGCGGAGTCCACTATTCACTCTGCCAGCCAGCGCTTCGAAAAGATGCTCGACATTCACCAGCGCATGAGCAAGGAGTTGGAGCTTGATGTACTAGTACCGATTGCCATGCGGGAAATTTCGGACTATATGGGTGCCGACCGCAGTTCGCTGTTCCTGTTCGACTGGAAAAACATGGAGCTGTCAGCCAAATACGCGCAGGGTCTGGCTGGCGACACGATTCGTATCCCACTCAAGATGGGTATTGTGGGAACCGCTATTCTCAACCGCAGGTCCTACAACATCAGCAATGCCTACGAGCACCCCTATTTCAACGCCACGCTGGACCAAACGTTGGAATTTCGCACCGAGTGCATTCTTGCAGTACCAATTTTGGACGCCCACGGAATGCCGCTAGGAGGAATCCAGCTACTCAACAAGAATACCGGTCGGTTTTCGCCGGAAGACGAACAGTTGGCCGAGGCAACTGCAGCGCTGCTCGCCCCCAGTTTTGGAGCAATGGACGCAAGCAAGGCCAAAACCGTGGTCGACGCGTTGCACGCCAGCATCCAATGTGATCGCATTACTGTGTTTCGCCTTGATGAAGACCATGGCAAGCTGGTGTCTGTTTATGCCGAGGGTGTATCCAACACGACGATCTCCCTGGGTATGCAATTGGGCATCGCCGGGCTCGTTGCAGTCACGGGTCAAGAAACATTGATGCACGATGCCGACCAGGATGAGCGGTTTGATCCCAAATTCGACGATTTGACCGGCTACGTTACAAAGAGTCTGATCTGTTTACCCATCAAGGCACGCAAAGGTGAAGTACTCGGCGTCGTTCAGGTGATTAACAAAAAAAATGGACGCTTCGATACCCTCGACCTCGACGTGATGCGGTCACTGGTGGCCGTGTTTGCGGTGTTCATTGAAAACGCGGTGCTGTTCGAAGACCAGGACCTGCAGTTTTTGAGCATGATGGAGGTCATGGCCGCTTCAATTGACGCCAAAGACCCACTAACGGCCGGACACTCGCAGGGAGTAGCAGACTACGCCTGCCGCATTGGCAATGAATTGGGCTTTGGCAGCCACGAACTCGAGGTGCTGCGGGTTGCAGCCATGTTGCACGACTACGGAAAAATCGGCATCAACGACTCTGTGCTCAAAAAGAAAGGCGAACTCACCGGCGATGAGTATTCGCACATCCAGCAACACGCCCGCATGACACACAGCATCCTCGACAAAATTTATTTTGCCCGCAAGTACCGCGCCGTGCCCCTGATTGCAGCATCACACCATGAGTACCTGGACGGATCAGGGTATCCGCAGGGGCTAACCTCCAAACAAATTCCGTTTATGTCGAAAATTCTGACGGTGGCGGACGTATATGAGGCACTGACAGCTGATCGACACTATCGCGAGGGTATGGATCAGTCCCAGGCTCTTGCCTTGCTGAACCAGGGTCGCGACACGCGCTTCGATTCGAACATCATTGCAGCCCTGGAAAGGTCCCTGGCTCGCGCCTGACATGGCACCCTATGCCGCGCCACAACACCAGGTTGACATCGATTCGCATAGACCAATAATGTCCCTCTCTACTCCTCCTCGCAATTGCGGCGACCATGCCAGCACATACCATTGGGACACCATCCGCGAGTTCGCAGACCCGACTGAACGCGTGAAAAAGTTGGTTTTCACCCAATCGGATTGTGTTGCGGAGTCCACACTTTATGGTAGCCGTTCCTACGAAGAACACACCATTGTTTGCTGCTCGACCATGAGCGGCTGCCCTATCGGTTGCCGGTTCTGCGGGTCAGGAGATTTTTTTATCCGCAAGCTCAGCGCAAGTGAAATCGTGAGTCAAGCTCAGTACATATTGGAAAACTGTATCGATGGTATTGACCCGACATGTATCCAAAAACTTGATATCCGGGTGATGAGCATGGGCGAGCCTTTGCTCAATACCTCGCTTTGGCAAGCCTTTCACTACCTTCATGCCTTGTACCCCCACGCAACACTGCAAATCAGCACCAGCGCACCGGACATCGACTGGTCCTGGGTGCTCGACATGAGTGTGGCAATTCCATCGGTTGCACTCCAATTCTCGGTTCATGAGTCCACAAACCAGGCCCGTGATGCGCTCATACCATTCAAGCGCAAGCTGAGTCTGGAAGGCATCGCGGACATCGGAATTGCCTGGCATCGCACAACAGGAAGGCGACCCTCCTTTAACTACTGTGCACATGGCTGCAACGTGGATCAGGCGGACGCGGACCGACTCACCGGTCTATTCCCCCCTGCCATCTGGGATGCCACGGTTTCAGTCATTTGCGAGCGAAACGAATTTCAGCGGGCACACAATCAGCACCAACACATCCTGGCGCTGGACTTTTCCAGCAAACTCGCTTCCCGTGGCTTCAAGGTGCGCATCGAAAACCCGCCCGCGGTCGAGACGATTGGAGGCGGATGTGGTCAATTGTGGTTCGTTCAGGAATGGATGCGGGCGCATCCGAGCCTGGTTCGCCGCAGCGTCGGCAACAGTTTACCGGCCCGCCATCCGTCGCCTTCACGCAGCGTTCAAAGCGCCGCTGACTTGTGCGTGTAACACTTCTTGGGGCAAATTTTGGAACAGGCAGTGCAGCCGATGCACAGCTCCTGGTGGGCGATGGTCATGACTTTACGCTCGTATTCGTCGTCATCATCATCGTCACCAAGGTCAACTGGCACCCGTTCACCGTCTTCCGTCAGCCCCACCAGAGCCAACACGCCCCGCGGGCACACTTTGAAGCAGCGTCCACAGCCAATGCATTTGGTGTCATCCAGCGACTCGACGAAGGTCGGCGTCCAGACTTCGCCGCTGGGCAGGGTTACGCTAAAGGTGTTAGTCATAACGTTGCCGCCTCCTTGCGTGCTGCCACCAAAAGGGCATGGGCTTCGTGGCACCGCTGTGCCACTTCGGGGATTTTTTCCCAGTTGGTGGGCAAGTCTTCCGACAAGTCATGCAAATCCATCTTGGCCTGAGTAGCCCGTGCGTTAAGCTTTTTCAAGCGCGCCTTGATCTCTTCAGCATCCGTGCTCATGGTCAGGCTCCGTATTGTGCGACTGCGGGGTAGGTTCTGATCATGGTGACCGCTTCGTCAAAGAACTTGCCACCTGCCGCCGCCAGCTTGGCCAAAGAAGGAAAACCAAAGCGGTGCACATCGCGCAACTGCTTGTTGACCACCACCAGGCGACCGGCAATCAGCACCATGCGGCCAAAGCCTTCATGGCTCATCTTCATCATGGGCGAGACCATCTGCCCGGTTTCGCGTTCAACGGCCACGGCAACGGCGTTGTAAAAGATTTCCAGATGCCACAGCGTCTCGGGGTCCGGGTCGCCCAGAATGGGCAATGCGCGGCGTTCTTCGGCGGTGTGAATGTAAGGCTTGAGCAATTGCAGATCGCTCCTGTTGTCCCAGGTGCCGTTCATATCCTGTGCACGCAGTTGCTTGACCAGTTGCTGAACGAACGGCGTAGCGAGATAAGACTCGTCGCTGTTGCCATCCGTCGCTGCGTCCGGAGTTGCTTCTTGCGTCATGGGGTGACCTCGTCTTCTTCAAAATTGGGGGTGCAAGCACCATCCTTGGCCAGCGCCTTGCGCAGCCAGGGTGGTGGTGTGCCCTGCAATACGACCTGCAGCTTGTCCAGAATCTGCGCAATCGGCTCAGGCTGCGGCACCTTGATCGGGTGAATCTTCATCGCCACCACGCGCGCAGCACCCGAGCCGCCGATGGCCGCCACGTAAACGATGGCGCAGTCCTTGATGGCTTCGAGCTTGGGGGCCAGTTTGTCCTCATCGCCGTCTTCTTCCAGCGCGTCGCCAAACTCAAAGGCCTCGACAAATTGATGCCCCTGGGGCGATACGTCGTGTACGACGATGCTTTTGGCCCAGCCAAAGTGCGCGTCCACGCGCTCCTTGTCCTGTGTAGCGAAGGCGATTTTCATTTCACACTCTCCTTGGTTGGATGAAAGCTTGGTTGCTCAGGCACTGACTTCCGCCAGGCTAGGGGTGACTGGCAGTGCGGGATGCGGGGCAGCTCCGGGGCCGGCATGGGTGGCTGCGCGCAGGGCTTCGGGCGTGAGCGGCCAATCGGTGGCATGGTGGTGGACAATTTGTCCCATCATGGTGTTGGCAATCTCGAAGATCAGGGCCATGGTGCCGCGGTAACCCACCTGGCAACGGTGCGCGTTACCAATGCGGTCAAACACCGGAAAACCGATGCGCAACAGCGGCTTGCCCAGGCGCTCGGCGGCCTGGCGCCCGTGGGAGTGCGTGATCAGCACATCGCAATCAGATGCCCCGCGCTCCAAATCTTCCAGATCACCCAAAATCACCTGATCCGCGGGCAGCTGGGCATGCGCGTCCGACTTGGTAGTGCTGACACAGCAACGCAGTTCGGCCCCCATATCGTGCAGCAGACTGCCCACCGCCAGCAACAGGTCGGGCTCCGCCGCAATGGCAACTTTGATGCCGCCGGTATAAAAATGGCCGTCCAGCATGGCGTCCAGCAACTGGCTGCGCTGGCGGCGGTATTTGGCTGGCACGGGCCGTCCAGAAACCTGCGCCAAGTGCTGCAGCAAGCGGTCGTTGCATTCGAGCCCGGTGAGCCGCTCAAAAATCTCCAGCGGGGTTCCTGCAATCTCTTTGAGAGCATGTGCTGCCTCACGGGTCTGCTCGCCCACACCAATGGTGAGCGCGGACGCGCCCGACGCGCGGACCTGCTCCAGTGTGGTGCCGCCCAGCGTGGTGCCGCGCCAGTCTGGCGGAATGTGCCCGTCCAATGAGCCTGACACGTCAGGCAGAACGATCACACCCAAGCCAAAGGCCTCAATGATCTCCCGCAGCTCGTCAATATCAGCGGGTGACAGGTGGCTGCCTGGCAGCAGCGTGACCTGATTGGCCTTCATCGGCAGCGGCTTCACCAGCGTGCGCACGATAGCCGTGACTGCATGTGCGAAGCCGTCCTCAAAACCCCCCACATAGTCAGGCGTGGACACGTACACGATCTCGGTGTCTGCCAGTTCGGGTTTGCGCTTGCGCGCCGTGACGATGTAGCCGTCCACATCGTCACCCTTGGTTTCGGTTAAACCGGTGGAGCAAATCGCGATGATCTTGGGCGCGGCGCGCTTGCGGATGTTGAGCAGTGCGGCTTCGATGTTGTCGTAGCCACCCATGATGGAGGTCACCTCGTTCATGGCCGTGGTCTGCAGCGGAATGGCTTCTTTGAAGTGCCGCACCAGTAATACCAGACCGAACGAGGTGCACCCTTGTGATCCGTGCATCACGGGCATGCAAGAGTCCAAACCCAGGAAGGCCAGACTCGCCCCCAACGGCTGGCTCATCTTGAGCGGATTGACCGAACAGGCTTTTTTGGATTCAACAACGCGGGCCATGGTGGTGATCTCAGTTGGATAGGCTTCAGGCTGGAACTTCTTCGGGCTCCAGCCCCATGGCCTTAGCGGCAACGCCCGTAAGAGCGGCATGGAATGGCGGTGTCATCGGCCCCAGGGTTTCGCCATCGTCACCCCAGGGCGCGGGAATGCGCACCTGTTGCCACACCGGGTTGAAGATGGCGCGGTCAATCTCTTGCACCAACTCGACCATGCCCTCATAGCCCGCATACGGATGGTGGCGCTCCTGGTTGATGTCCAGCCAGGGCATGCGCGCCTTCAGCGCCACAAACTGCGAGCGCCCGCCCGACAGCATGATGTCAGCCCGTGCATCGCGCAGCATGGCGTACATCTCGCGCGGCGTCATGTCATCAATCATGTGTGCGTCGGCGCCCTCACCCATGATCTCCTTGATCTTTTCCTTATCTTCCTTGGTGGACTTTTTGACGCTGGTGCCCACAATCTCCATGCCACCCTCTTGCAATGCCGCCACCACCGACCACGACTTCACGCCCCCCGTAATCAGCAGTACACGCTTGCCGGTCAGTCGCACTTTGTATTGCGCAATGCGCTTCCAGGCGCGGGCTTCTTCCACCTCGATCAGGCGCTCGGTACGGTCCAGCAGATCAGCAGGTGCGCCAGTTTGCACCAGCAGTTTGGCAATCTGGCGCAGCGTGTCGCTCATGTCGCCAATGCCGTAAAACGAACCTTCGAAGTACGGAATGCCCCAGCGCTGCTCCATCTTGGTAGCGATGTTGATCATCGACTTGGAGCACACCATCATGTTCACTTTGGCACGGTGTGCCGTGGCCACCTCAAGGTAGCGACCGTCACCGGCAATACACGCCAACACCCGAATGCCCAAGGCATCCAGCAGCGGCTTGACCTGCCACAACTCCCCCACCAGGTTGTATTCGCCAATGATGTTGATGTCATACGGCGTGGTGAACGCGGGTTCACGCGTGCCGATGACGTAATCCAGCAGTGCCTCGGCACCCAGCTTGTTGCCCAGGTTCTTGGGGCCGGCGAAACCCGGCGCGTTGACGGGGATGATGGGCTTGCCAAACTTCTCGGTAGCGCGCTGGCACACCGCCTCGATGTCATCACCCACCAAGGCAGTCACACAGGTCTGGTAGACAAAAACAGCCGGTGGGTCGTACTTTTCAATGATTTCGCGGATGGACTTGAACAGGCGCTTCTCACCACCATAAATCACGTCCAGCTCGTTGATGTCGGTGGTAAATCCGGTGCGGTAAAGCTGCGAACCGGACGATGCACTGTGCCGGTTGTCCCACGAGTTACCCTCGCAGGCAATGGGGCCGTGCACCAGGTGAGCCACGTCGGCAATGGGCTGCAGTGCAATCTTGGCGCCATCGAACGCGCAGCCACCGGCTGCAGCGCCGGGGTTCAACTGCTTGGTGCAGCCCTTCTTGCGCTCCTTCTCGCTCTTGCCGACGTTCTTGTCGCAGCCAGGCTCATCGAACACTTCGGCAATTTTGGCCTTGAGCAAGACAGACATGAACGACTCCTGTTGGATGGGTTTGTCCTGTCACAGCAATTTGAATGCCAGGCCGAAATGGACCTTCAAACATCGGTAATTGCAGCGAATTGGCAGAGCTGGCGCGACACTTTGGCCGGTTTGAAGGAATTGCGACAAACGGGTGTGGCAAGGGTGATCGGCTTTGGGTGGGCGGGTTTACGTGGATGGCGCGCTGTGTCTGAAGGGGATGAGCGTGGAAGTAGGCGCCCGGCATAAACGGCAGATGATGGTCGTGAAAGTTGCTTATGGATACGCGCATTGGCGCCCTCGGGTAACGCCAGATGGCGGCCCACCCTGAACCTTCGCAGACCTAAAACGCTACAAAAACAGGAGCTATAAACGCATATTCCACGAGGGCTAGATGCCAAAATGGCTTGAATAAACCTAGCAAACAAGCCCTTGCAACTCCCGTCCCGCCATGACCCGGTGATCCTGACGCTCATGTGACCGATGTCGCACCAACAAGGGTGCATCAAGTACATACGGGCTCACATGCCAAAGCCTCCTTTCCAAACCCAGACCGAATACGGGCGCAAAGTCACATCGGTATACTAAAAGCCATGCGCCGTTTTCACATTCTCGCCTTCATGCTGTTTGCCATGCTGTGGCAATCGGTGGCCATGGCGCGTATTGGCTCAACGGTGAACGCCATGGTTGATCCGGCGCACGCCGCGATGCATTGGCACGAGGAAGCCCACCATCACAACGGAGATGGCTCTTACCACCTGGACGATTCGAACGAGTCCGCGCAGCATGTGGTGATTGATCACACCAATTCCTCAGTCGCCCTTGAGGATTTTTCGTCGCCCCACTTTCCGCCCCCGGAACGAACCATGCCAAAGGACCGGCCGCTTGCGCCCACGCCGGATCCCGATCCCGACGGCTTGCTCCGCCCCCCACGTCACCACTCCTGACCCGCCTTTGCGGCAGACCTCCAGCGCTGGAAGTCTGGCCCGCATTCCCGACCCTCCACGCAAATTCATGCCCGCCATCGGCTTGACCTGATTGCGCGTGCGGTCGTCACATGTTGTTTTGACGTGTCAGGATCATCGTGAAACTTTTCCCTTGGCTCGCGGCCTGCACTATCGCGGGCAGCTTGGCCGGCAGCCCCGTCTGGGGTCAGCCTGCCGCATCACCCGACGGTCACCAGGCGGCCGTCCCATCAGCGAATTTCCACGTCACCGGCGGTGTCACGCTTCCTGCCGCGCTCGACGCGGCGTGGCAACGTGCCGTCGCCGCTCGTCTGAGCGACGGCCAGCGCCGCAGCGCTGAGGCCGACGGTGCTGCGGCGACCAGTTTCTGGGCCGCTCCACCGTCCCTGGAACTGAGCTACCGCGACGACCGCCTTCATGCCAACGCTGGCAGACGTGAGACCGAGATCGGCTTGACTGTGCCTTTGTGGCTCCCCGGCCAGCGAACTGCCCGCGCAAGCACTTCTGACTCCGCCGTGGCGCAGGCCATGGCTGCCCAACAGGTGGCGCGTCTTCGGTTGGCTGGAGAACTGCGAGAAACGGCGTGGCAGATCGCTGCCATGCAGGCCGAGGCTGCCCAGGCCGACACCCACACCCGTTCCCTGAAGCAGCTGGCCGACGATGTTGACCGCCGCGTGCGCGCTGGTGACCTAGCGCTTGCCGACGGTTTGGCGGCGCAGGCAGAACACCTGGCGGCCTCTGCGCTTCAGGCCGAGGTGCGCCAGCGGCATCAGGCCGCGCACCTGCGTTGGACCTTACTCACCGGACTGAACGCACTGCCCGACCTGACGGCGGCGAGCGCTATCGATCCCGCGTCTGATTCTGCGTTGTTGCACCCAGAACTGCTACTTGCCAGACTGTCGTCCGAACTGGCCCGTAAGCGTGTAGCACTGCTGCGTTACGCGCAGCGCGACCAACCCGAACTAATCCTGGGCCTGCGCCACGACGTCCCGGGCCGGGCCGAAGCCTCGCAAGGCAGTCTTGTCGTCGGACTGCGGATGCCGTTTGGCACCGACGACCGCAACCGACCGCTGGAAGCAGCTGCACTCGCAGACCTGGAAGTGGCGCAGACCTACGAGCAACGTCTCCTTGAACGCGTGCACAGCGACGTCGCCGCCGCACGCGACGCGCAGCAATCCGCCCAAGGGCAACTCGAGTCGGAGACCGCCCGTGCACGTCTGCTGCGCGAGCGTGCCATCCTGATCGACACATCCTTCCGCGCAGGCGAGACGCCACTGCCCGATCTGTTGCGCGCGCGCGCCGCCGCAGCGCAGGCTGCCAGCGCCACCGCCCGCCAGTCCGCCGCGCTGGGCTTGGCTCGTGCACGTTTTCAACAGACTTTGGGACTACTTCCATGAACTTCCCGCGCATCCGTTTCGCGTCGCCATGCCTGCTGGCTGTTGCTCTATGTACTCTGTTGCTGGCTACTAGCGAGCCCGTCATCGCCGCTCCCGGTGCCCATGGCCCCAATGGTGAACACTTGGAGAGCCCGCCAACGATGCGGTCCGCGTTGACCCTGCCGCGCATCGAAGCAAAGTCAGAAGCTTTCGAACTGGTGGCTGAACTGCGCAC
>CAIQBN010000589.1 GCA_903870065.1 uncultured beta proteobacterium
GGCAGCAAAACAACGGTCAGGGTGCTGTCGTTACCCTGCGCCATGCCAGCGAGTTGCTGCAGGGCAGTGCTGCCGTCCTTGCCGGGTTTGCCTGAGGGAATACGAATCTCAACAATTTGTTTGTCCGCAAACAGACTCAGCGAGCCGCCGGCGGCCAGCACCTCGCTCCAGTCGAAGTGGGCACCGGCAACGGTGTGTGATGTGCGCTCCGTGAAGCCCTGCTCGCGCGCAACGACCCTCAGCGCATCCAGCGCCTCCTGTTGCAGCAGCGGCTCATCGCCGTGCAAGGTGTACAGGCTGTTGAGCCCGCGGGCTAAGTGGTTGCCGAGTTGATGGGCCGCAAGTTGCATAGGCCCAGTTTACCGTGGCCGCTCAGGCGGCCTTGCGCAAAGCCGGACGGGCCGCAGTCGCACAACCAAACAAATCCTTGGGGTCGCGAAGCGCCGGCACCAGGTCCACGCTGCTGCCGATGCCCAACTTTTGCGACAACTGGTGGATGTAGCGCAAAGCCGACAAGTCTTCCAGTGCAAAACCAACCGAGTCAAACAGCGTGACCTGGTCACGGGAATCGCGCCCCGAAACTGCGCCAGCCAATACTTTCCACAGGGCATGGGTCTCAAAGTCGGCTGCCATTTGCTGCAACTCGCCCTCCACCCGGGTTTGCGGCTCGTATTCGACAAACACCTTGGAGCGCAACAGGATGCTGGGCTGCAATTCGGTCTTGCCGGGGCAGTCGCCCCCCACCGCGTTCAAATGCATGCCTGGCTCCACCAGGTCGTCGGTCAAGATGGTGGCGTTGGTCTTGTCAGCCGTTACGGTGGTCACAATGTCGGCACCCCGAACCGCTTCGCGGATGGAGGCGGCACGCACGATTTTGAGCTCGCCCGAGTGGGTGAAGGGCGCCAGGTTGGCCACCAGTTTGTCGGTCGCTTTGCTGTCGACATCAAATACCCGCAACTCCCGGATACCCAATTGGGTCATGAACGCAATGGCCTGAAATTCGCTCTGGGAGCCGTTGCCTATCAAGGCCATCCGCCGACTGTCGGGGCGGGCCAGTGCCTTGGCCGCGACAACTGAGGTGGCCGCCGTGCGCAAGGCGGTGGTGATGGTCAACTCGCTCAGCAAGGTCGGGTAGCCAGTGGCGACATCGGCCAAGACGCCAAACGCCATCACCGTGGTCAAGCCCTGCAGTGGGTTCTTGGGGTGGCCGTTCACGTACTTGAAGGCGTACAGCGCATCATCGGAGACGGGCATCAATTCGATCACACCGTTGACCGAGTGGTTGGCGCAGCGGGGCGATTTGTCAAAGTCTTCCCAGCGCAAAAAGTCTTCCCGGATGCAGTGCGCCATCTCGGTCATCATGCGCGCCGCGCCGTGGTGCATGACCAGCTGCTGCATATCTGCGACGTCAATATAACGGGTCATCTGTGTTTCTCCTCAACGGTTGTGTGGTGGACGCGCAAGGCCAGACTGCATCGGAAATCGCAGCGGGCACTTTCTTGCCGATCCACACAGGAAGTTTAGGTTTTTAGCTCAGACAACAGTCGCCGTTATAGCAGGGCGTTTCAGCGGTTACCGCTTGTTTTTCGCTACGACACTTCCGTTTCGGAAGTTCAAATTGCACAATGCGGGGCGACCGTCAATTCGGGATGGGGGGGTGCTCAGCCGCGCCACTGTCCACGTCTTCAAACACCGTTGACATGTCGAGTTGCAAGTCAACCGAGTCAAACCGGCAGACCGGCTCTCCGGTGTAATCGTGCAACAACCACTCATTGCCGGGCTGACGGCGAAAGATTTCAAGGCGACGTGCGTCAACGTCGATCAGAACATACTCCTGCAGCGCAAGAATTTGGCGGTACGCCGCAAATTTGGCGCCCCGGTCATACCCGGCTGTCGAGTCCGACAACACTGCATACATTTCCGGCTACGGTCGCGTGCACGCGCCGCACGCCCACCATGGCAAACACTTCGCCGGCCACATATTCCGATTTATCGGGCTGTTCGGCTTCCCAGGCCAGATAGGCATCGGCGTCAAACCGGGTTTGGCTGAGTGGCAATCCCATGGAACTCTCCTTGAACCTCAATGTAGATACCGCATTGATGTGGTGGCATCTTAGCGCTATTCCCCCACTCCCCCCCAGCCCCCTCGCCCCGCCGGGCGAGGGGGAGTGAACTGCCCTATTTGGCCACGTCTTTGAAGTGAGTCAGTGCCAGACCACGGTCAACTTGGGCGGTGCGCTTTTCGGCAACATGCTGGTGGATGTATGGGTAGGGGAGTAGAAGTTTTGGGCTCGGATTTCAAGATGGCTGGGCAACATTAGGACTGGAGCGAAATGGGGACTCGGATCTGCATAGCTCAGCGCAGATGACTCTGACCCCCATTGCGCGGACAGAAAGACGCTGAGCGTCGCAGGCTTCTGGCTTCTGGCTTCTGGCTTCTGGCTTCTGTCAGTTGGCCAATCGTTACATACCAAGTAAGCCCCAAGTCCTTGCAAAACCTGCGTAAGTAGCTACTGTTAGGATAGCAAAATTAAAAATCACCCCCCAGTGTTAGCCAAAGCATTGGTACTGCCCCCTCTTAAAAAACAAGGCCAAATGTGGCTGTTGAGCTCCCCCTCGCCCGGCGGGGCGAGGGGGTTGGGGGGAGTGGGGACAACGGCAAATGGGGAAATCCGTGCGTTGGGAAACAGCGTCAGACGCAAAAAGCGCAACCGTTCGCGGTTTGCGGCGCGTCTAGAATCATCGCCAATAACCACAATAACAGTAGGCTTGGCACTTTCCCGTGCCGCGCTACACGTTTCATGGAGGATCCCGCATGCAATATCCACCCCTTTTGCGCCTTGCCGCGCCCAACTTTTCACAGCTGCTGCCTGCGCTGGCCTTTGCCACCGTGCTGGCAGCCCTGCCAGGCCAAAGCGCCCATGCCGCTGGCGCGCTCAACGACACCGGCATCACCTTTTGCGCGGACGAGACCACCAACACCGCCAGCTGCGCCAGCGTGGCAAGCGACACCGGGGCCTATCCGCGCCAGGATGCCCGCTATGGGCGCGACGCAGCAGCGGCCGCCGGGCAGTTGAGCAAAATTGGCGGCGGCGAGGCGGGCTTTGACTTTACTGCGCTGGACGCCGCTGGCAACCCGACCACGCCCACCGCCGGGGCCACGCCCCACCCCTGTGTACGCGACAACGTGACCGGCCTGGTCTGGGAAGTCAAAACCGCCGATGGCGGCCTGCGTGACCAGCAATGGAGCTACACCTGGTTTGACAGCGTGCATAACTACGGCGGCAACCAAGGCACTGCCA
>CAIQBN010000590.1 GCA_903870065.1 uncultured beta proteobacterium
AATAAAGGGTTTACCCGAACAAGGCAGCACTGTGAAACGGCCCAGCCAGCCCCCTACAATGCTGCACCTTCCTCTCCCTGCTTATCTGCAAACCGGCTGGACAGACTCAAGTTCGCACAACGAATCCAGACTGCCCTCAACTGAATAGGAAAACCATGCAATCGCGCTTGAAACTGACGGCCTTCGCGGCCTTGTCCCTGGCACTGTCGGCGTCCACACTGGCTGCCACCATTCCAGCGGGCACACAGCTGCACTCCACTCAGACCTTTGTCAGGTCCAACGGCTCGGAACCCGAAAGCATGGACCCGGCGGTGGCCGAGACGGTGCCCGCCAACCAGATTCTGCGCGACCTTTTTGAGGGTTTGACCGCCACTGACACCACCGGCAAGACGGTGCCAGGCGTGGCCGAGAGCTGGAAGCAGACCAACCCGACAACCTGGGTTTTCAAGCTGCGGCCGAATGCCAAGTTTTCCAATGGCGACCCCATCACAGCAGAAGACTTTGTGTATGGTATTCGCCGTTTCGTGGACCCAAAAACCGCATCGCCTTATGCGGCCACCTTTGGCGTTTTCCTGCACAACGGACTGGAAGTTGCACAGGGCAAAAAGCCGCCGTCTGAAGTGGGAGTGAAAGCACTGGACAAACTGACGCTTGAAATCAAGACCCAGGGCCCCGTCCCCTTTATGGCTGAATTGGTCGCCAACACCCAGTTGGGCCCGGCACACAAAGCCACCATTGAAAAATGGGGCAAGGACTGGGTCAAGCCTGGCAACATGGTCGGTAACGGCGCCTATGTGCTCAAGGAATGGAAGGTGAACAACCGCATCGTGGTGGAAAAGAACCCGCAGTATTGGGATGCTGCCAACGCTCCTCTGACCAAAGTGACCTATCTGCCTATTGAAGACCAGTTTGCAGACATCAAGTTGTGGGAATCGGGTGAGACGGACTATGTCTACCAGATGCCACCCGGAGTGTTTGAGAAATACAAAGCGCAGTACCCCAAGGAACTGCGCAATCAGGCCATCATTGGCGTGCGTTACTACGACTACCAGACCAAAGACCCGGCGTTCAAAGATGTTCGCGTACGCAAGGCCTTGTCGATGGTGATTGACCGCGACATCCTGTCCAAGCGCGTCACTGCAGACGGACAGCCCCCCGCCTACAGCATGATTGTTGCCGGAACGATTGGCGCCGACCCGACGCCCTACGAGTGGGCCAGTTGGCCGATGGACAAGAAAGTGGCAGAGGCCAAGAAACTGCTGGAGCAAGCCGGTGTCAAGCCGGGCACCAAGTACAGCTTCTCGTACAACACCAGCGAATACCATAAGAAAATGGCGGTTTTCGTGGCGTCCGAGTGGAAAACCAAGCTCGGCATCATCATGGAAACCGAGACCATGGAGTTCAAAGTGTTGGCCAAGAAGCGCCACGACGGCGCCTTCCAGATTGCCCGCAATGGCTGGCTGGCCGACTACAACGATGCCACGACCTTTCTGGCCCTGATCCGTTGCGACTCCGACCAAAATACCAACTTCCATTGCAACCGCGAGGCGGAAGAGCTGATCAAAAAAGGCACGCAGTCTACCGACGCCGCCAAGCGCAAGGAGTTATTGACTCAGGCATCCAAGATGATCCTGGATGACTACCCCGTCATTCCGCTGGTGCAGTACTCACTGCCGCGTTTGATCAAGTCGTACGTGGGTGGCTATTCCGAGCTGAACCCTCAGGACCACTACCGCAGCAAAGACTTCTACATCATCAAGCACTGAGGGCAGGGCGATGTGGTCTTACACCTTGCGCCGCATTCTGGCGGCGATTCCGACCGTGCTGGTCGTTATTACGGTTTGCTATCTCTTGTTGCATGCCACTCCAGGCGGCCCGTTTGACAGCGACCGCAAGGTATCTGCGGCCGTGCTGGCCAATTTGCAGGCCAAGTACCATTTGGATTTGCCGCTGTGGCAGCAGTACCTGCTCTATCTCAAGGGCCTTTTGCAGGGCGACTTGGGTGCCTCATTTCGGTATGCCGACTGGTCTGTCAATGACCTGGTAGCCAGTGCGCTGCCCGTGTCCCTGGCCATTGGCGGAAGCGCCATGCTGCTGTCAGCGGTGATCGGCGTGGCGCTGGGCATTGTGGCCGCGCTGCGGCAAAACAGCCTGGTGGACTACTTTGTCATGCTGATGGGCAACATGGGCAGCGCTGTACCCAGCTTCGTGTTAGGGCCGGTCATGATCATCGTATTTGCCATTCTGCTGAAGTGGTTGCCGGCTGGTGGCTGGCATGATTTCGAATTGCGATACATGATCCTGCCGATTGCCTTGCTGACCATCCTCAATGTGTCGACCATCGGTCGCGTCATGCGCGGTAGCCTGATTGAGGTGATGCACAGCAACTTCATCCGCACTGCTCGGGCCAAGGGGCTGCCCACGCGTGTGGTGGTGTTACGCCACGCGCTCAAGCCGGCCCTGCTGCCCGTGGTGTCTCTGTTAGGGCCATTGGCCATTTCGTCCATCACATCCGCCCTGGTCACCGAGACGGTGTTTTCGTTACCGGGCCTGGGCAAGCTGATCGTCAACGGTGCCGGCAACCGCGACTACACCCTGGTCCTGGGTCTGGTGGTGCTGATCACGGTGCTGACCATTACCCTGAATCTGCTGGTGGACCTGGCCTATGCCTGGTTGGACCCCAAGATTCGGTATTAGAAAAATAGTGCTCTAGCCCTCGTAAAACTTGCTTGAGTAGCTGCAAAATGAATAGCATTCTGAATAATTTACCCGATCTGGGCAGCCCGTCGCTGGATGGCGGCCGCAGCCTGTGGTCGGACGCGCGCCGGCGCTTTCTGCGCAACCGGGCGGCCATCATCAGCCTCGGCGTGCTCTCACTGATCTGCCTGGCCTGTGTGATCGGCCCATGGGTGTTGCCCCATGCGTTTGACAGTGCCGACTGGGATTCCATGAGCGCACCCCCGAGCTTCGCCAATTCTCATTTTTGGGGTACAGACGATGCGGGGCGTGACCTGCTGGTGCGCTGCCTGATTGGCGGGCGCATCTCGCTTACGGTGGGCCTGCTGGCTACCCTGTCGTCAGTGACGCTGGGCATTGTCTGGGGTGCCACGGCAGGCTTTATCGGTGGCAAGGTAGATGCGTTCATGATGCGCATCGTCGACATGATGTACGCCATTCCCTACCTGCTGATCGCCATTCTGCTGGTGACCATTTTGGGACGCGAGTTCTATCTGGTGGTGCTCACCATCACGGTGTTTTCGTGGATGGACATGGCGCGCGTGGTGCGCGGGCAAACGCTGTCTTTGCGCTCAACGGAATATGTCGAAGCAGCCCGGGCGATTGGTGTGTCCACGCCGCGTATCATCTTCCGCCACATCGTGCCCAATCTGCTGGGTGTGGTGGTGATTTACACCACCGTGACGGTGCCGGGTGTGATCCTGACCGAATCCGTGCTGTCCTTTCTGGGGCTGGGCATTCAGGAGCCCATGACCAGTTGGGGGGTGTTGATTCAGGATGGCGCAAAGACCATGGAAGCCACACCCTGGATCCTGTTGTTTCCGGCGGCCTTGCTGTCAACGACGCTGTACTGCTTCAACTTTATTGGCGATGGTTTGCGTGATGCGCTGGACCCCAAGGAACGGTGACAAGATCATGCATTTGATGGAAGTAAAACAACTGGGCGTGCAGTTTGAAACACCCGACGGTGTGGTCAGCGCGGTCAACGGCATCGGCTTCAC
>CAIQBN010000591.1 GCA_903870065.1 uncultured beta proteobacterium
CCAGTTACCGGATTGCGGATGCCAGGTTGTCATTGTTTGTGCCTTCTATCTAGGTTTGAAGGACAACTGGCATAGGATCGCAGTTTGTCCAACCCAATTAACGAAAGTCTTTATGGCCGAGCGCAAGCTGTTTGAATCTCTCCCGATGGGCACACGCACACTGGGCAATCGCCTGGTGATGAACCCTATGACGCGCTGCCGATGCGATGCTGCTGGCGTTGCCGGAGCGCTGGTTGTCGATTACTACGCTCAGCGCTCTGGTGCGGGTTTAATCATCACCGAGGGGATTGCTCCCAGCCCCAATGGGCGCGGCTATGCCCGCATCCCGGGTCTTTGGAGCAGTACACAGGTGGACTCGTGGAAGCCTGTGACCCAGGCGGTGCATGCTGGCGCAGGCGTGATTTTTGCCCAAATCATGCACACCGGCCGGGTCAGTCATCCGGCGAATATGCCTGACGGCGCACAGGTCCTTGCACCGAGCGCGGTTGCGCTGGAAGGCCAGATGTGGACCGATACGCAGGGTATGCAGGACTACCCGGTGCCGCAGGAAATGACAGAGGCGGACATCGCGCAGGCCAAGGCTGAAATAGTGCAAGCCGCCAAAAATGCCATTGCTGCAGGGTTTGATGGTGTGGAACTGCATTCGGCGAACGGATATTTGATGGAACAGTTTTTGAGCCCCACCACTAACCGGCGCGCCGACGCCTGGGGCGGCAGTGTGGCCAACCGCATTCGTTTTGTGCTGGAGGTGGCGCAGGAGACATGCGCCGCGATCGGGGCTGACAGGGTGGGCATTCGCCTCTCGCCTTATGGTACGAACTCAGGAATGGCTGCCTACCCGGAAGTGGAAGAGACGTATTTGACTCTATTGCCTTTGTTGGCAGATGCGGGGCTGGTATATGTGCATATTGCAGACCACTCGGCCATGGGTGCGCACCAGGTGCCATTGGCGTTTAAACAGACTATGCGCAAAGTGTGGCCACGAACATTCCTGATTGGCGGAAGTCTTGACATGGGGTCTGCCCAAGAAGCGGTGAAAAACGGCCTGACAGACCTGGTCGGCTTTGGCCGCGCATTTTTGGCCAACCCGGATCTGGTCGAGCGGCTCAAGAACGGCCTGCCGCTCAATCCGCCAGATGCCAACACGTTCTTCACTCCCGGAGTCACGGGATACACCGATTATCCGAAAGCAGCAGCGGCATAGACCTGTGAGCGGCGACGGCGGACTGGAGGCGCCGACGCCGGAAAGTGACCCGCGCGGCACAGGGTTCATCCTTGCTGATTCAAATCAATGACCGAGGTTAGCGTAGTTGTTTTGTTACTTCAAAACACGAACCGTCCCACTTGCTGTACTCTGCAGTTGGATTCACAACAACATTACAGGAAGCATGCGATGAACCGTCTTGACAAAGCGAACGAAAACCCAATGCGCCGGTCCTTCAAATTGACGGCCACGGTGGCTTTGATGGCCGGCGTCGCAATGACTCTTTATGCCTGTGGTGGCAACAGCGAACCAGATAACCAATGCGCGCAACTCACCGACAACGGTGCTGTGGTCGTGGGTTCGGGTTTGCCCGGTGACCCTTCAGCGCCGGAGTTGTCATCCGGTTTTAAACCCAAGGCACTGGTTTCCGCTAGGTCGTACATGGTGGTGACCGCGAATCCACATGCTTCCAAGGCCGGTTGTGAAGTCCTGAAAAAAGGTGGCTCGGCAGCCGACGCCGCTGTTGCCGTGCAGATGGTGCTGGGCCTGGTTGAGCCCCAGTCTTCTGGCCTGGGTGGCGGTGCATTCATGTTGCATTACGACGCTAAGACCAAAAAGGTGCAAGCGTATGACGGTCGTGAAACGGCACCAGCAGCAGCCACCGAGGACTACCTGCGCCATATCAGTGCCACCAACACTGCGCCACCTCTGCCGGTTTTGACGGCACCCGAATCAGGGGCCTCTTTCAATTTGCTGCGCCAAAGCGGCCGCTCTGTTGGCACACCTGGCGCGGTGCGTATGCTGGAGCTGGCCCAAAAGGACTATGGTAGTTTGCCCTGGAAAGATCTGTTTCAGTCGGGTGTACAACTCGCGACCGACGGCTTTCCTATCAGTGGGCGCATGGCCGACGCCATCGCAGGCTCTCGCACGCTTTTGACAACCGATCCTGAAGCGGCAGCCTACTTCTTGAATGCCGATGGCAGCGCCAAGGCTCTGGGCACGATTATCAAAAATCCGGCCTATGCAGCATCGCTCACATCCTTGTCGGCAAGTGGTGCCAATGCCCTCTACACCGGACCCATTGCCGAAAATATCGTAAAGAAGATCAAGATGACCAGCGGAGGAAGTACCAGCTTTCCGATCACGCCGGGACTGACTGAGTTGAGTGACCTAGCCAATTACCAAGCCAAAAGGCGGGACCCGGTGTGCACCACCTACCGTTCCTACTGGGTGTGCGGTATGGGAGCACCTTCCTCGGGTGGTATGACAGTTGCCTCGGCATTGGGTGTATTGGAGAATTTTGATCTAGGCGTCTACAAGCCAACTGCGCTTGATGCCAACGGTGGCAAACCGACAGTCCTGGGTGTGCACCTGGTTAGCGAAGCCGAACGCATGGCCTATGCCGACCGCAACAAATACATGGCAGATACCGACTTCGTGCCACTGCCCGGCGGATCAACTGCGGCCCTGCTGGATAAAAAGTACCTGAAAAGCCGTGCCGGTCTCATCAGCCTGGGGCGCAGCATGGGTACCGCTACCGCCGGAACCTTTAACACCACCCCGTTGGGCAGCAGTGACGCGGAAGGCAAGGGAACAACACACATGACCATTGTGGACAAACAGGGCAATGTGGTTGTGATGACCACCACGATTGAGAGCGGCATGGGTTCGTTTCGGATGACCAATGGCTTCTTGTTGAACAATCAACTGACTGACTTTTCGGTTCTTCCCAGCGACTCGACCGGCATCATTGCCAACCGGGTGCAGGCCAACAAGCGTCCACGTAGTTCGATGGCTCCAACGCTGGTGTTCAAGCTTGCCAGCGATGGCAGCGTGGGAGACTTTGTGATGGGGACCGGGTCGCCCGGAGGTGCAACGATCATTCAATATGTGACCAAGACCCTTGTCGGTGTACTGGATTGGGGGATGGACGCGCAGCAAGCCACTTCAATGGTTGATTTCGGAGCGGCCAATAGCGCCACCACGAATGTCGGTGGCGAGAATCCCAATGTCAACGCAACAACACCAGTTGGCGGCATTGCGGGTGGTAGCGATCCGTTGGTGAGCGGTTTGCGCGCATTGGGTCACACAGTGAGTGTCGCGGCCCAAATCAGTGGCATTAGCACGATCGTGAAGGCGCAGCGCAATGGGTCGACGGTGCTTGAAGGGGGGGCCGATCCCCGCCGTGAGGGTATCGTCTTAGGTGATACCTTTAAACCCTGAACCCAATTTCGTGAATCGAGTTCCCTGTGCGAAATAGCTAGTGTTATCGTCTACGGGAACCCATTTGCGGGGGAATCAACAATGAGCTTTATCGGTAACCTGCTGTGGTTCGTGTTGGGCGGATTTCTGATGGGCCTTGGATGGTGGTTCGCGGGCTTGTTGTGTGCCATCACCATCGTTGGACTGCCCTGGGCCAAGGCCTGTTTTGTGATTGGCCAGTTTGCTTTTCTGCCTTTTGGCAAAGAGGCAGTTAGCCGGGAGGTAATGACCGGAGCGAATGACATTGGCACGGGCGTTTTGGGAACCATAGGCAATGTCATCTGGTTTGTTGTTGCAGGCATTTGGCTGGCGATTGGTCACATCGCCTCAGCCCTGTGCTGCTTTATTACCATTATTGGCATTCCGTTTGGAATTCAGCACCTCAAGCTTGCCGCGCTGACGCTTGCTCCCGTGGGGAAAACCATTGTGTCCAAGAACGCCGCGCGTGTCGGCGCCTGATCTCAACCCAGGTAGTGTCTGACCGCACGTACGGCAGTCTCAGCGGATTCCAGGGCACCCTCCTGCCAGCCGTTGAGCGACGAAAGGGCGTCGCCCGCAAAGAACAAAGGTGGTATGCCGCGTTGAAGTTCATGCAGGGTTGCCCGTGCATCTGGCAACAGACGGTTGGCGGCACCGCACTGATGTGGAATTCGAGACCACTGGACAGCCAGGGGCTGGCGCAAACCAGGTGAAGGATGTCCTATTGCCGTTTGAAGCAGTTCCCGGGCGTGCGTGAACTGTTGTTGGCGGTCGGCTTTGAGATGCTCTGTCAGCGCCTGGGCATTGCCATACAGTGTCACCAAGCGCTGCGGCGTCGGATCACCCCCTGTCGTCGGCCACAGTATGCGCAGAGAGCCATGCTGTGAAGCGATTGAAATCGTGCTGTCGGCGTTCAGTGGGAAGTCGGCTTCAAAGGCAATTTTGATGGCGTCGGCTTTTTGCACCTGTCGCAGATCGGTTCGCATGCGCAAGGGAAGGTTTAAATCCATCATGGCAAGGCGAGTCAACGGCAATGCCAGCACCACGGCATGTGCATCAAGCGATTGCTGCTCGCCATTGCAGTGCAATTCAGTGCGCACCGTAGCGTGTCTCTGGATGCCGATCGTTTTGACGTGGTGCGCCTGGCAACCGAGTCGTACCGGATTTGCGAGTGACCGTGCGATGGCGCGAGGCAATGCATCCATGCCGCCCAAGATGCAAAGTCCGGATGACGGCTCGGGCGGATTCAACAATTCCAGTGTTAGCCCGAGTCGATGGGCGCAGAACTGCACACGGTGGTGCCAGGGCATGATGCGCCAGGGCCCCGCATTGAAATACTGTCCATGGGAAAAGACGCAGGATTGACGCTCGCCCTGAACATCTGGCACCTCATCTTCCGCACGGAGTGTCCAGTTGCGTCCGCCGATGCGATTTTGCGCTTCGAGCACAGTGACCTGATGGCCCGCTTGCTCCAGTTCCCAGGCGGCGGCGAGTCCGGCGAGCCCCGCGCCAATCACGACAACATGCCGCACTGATGCCGTATTGGCAGCACGGGCCCATGGGAGATGGGTCATGCTCGCCATGCTTGCGATCAGCATCCGCCTCAAGTGCAAATCGGGGGGGGCATGTAACAGCATAGGAGGGATAATTTCGAGATGCCATTAAGCCATACGCTGCGAATTGTTGTGGTGCTTTGTGTTGCCAATTTTTTTGCTACAAAAGTTCAGGCAGGTCAGCGTGTGGATCAAATTCAAAAGCGTGGTTACCTAGTGTGCGGTGTAGCGCGTCACGACCCTGGATTTTCCGAAGTTCGACCGGACGGTCAGTTTGTTGGCCTGGAGGTCGATTTGTGTCTGGCGGTGGCAGTGGCTGTGTTGGGGTCGGGTGCGAACGTACGATTTCAGCCCTTGGAAACCGTGCATGAATTTTTGTCCGATGCCACGATTGACCTGGTTTTTCATCGTCTGACCTGGACGTTGACCCGCGAGGCGCCTGGCCAACTGGAGTTTGGTCCCGTTTATTTTTTCGAGCCACAAAGCAAGAAAACCATTGCACCGCTGGCGCCTTTGTTGCGCAGTGGCGATGTGGACTTTATACGCATTGTCCGCTGGACGGTCTTTGCCCTGATTGAGGCGGAAGAGCGCGGCACGCTGACTGAAAGTGCCAGGCAAACCGGTCCATCCCTCGGATTGCCTGAGAATTGGTCCCGCCACGTCATTGCCGAAGTGGGGCATTACGGTGATATTTACGAACGTCATTTTGGAATTGCCAGCACCAACCACCTGCCGCGCGGGCCCAATCGGTTGTGGCGCGACGGTGGTTTGCTCTATGCGCCTGCGATGCATGAGCAGCTAGGAAATTGACGATGATGATTGCAACGCTTCTTTTGCACGGCTTGAGTGCCATCTTCCTGTTGGGCGCAGTGAGCCACCAAGCCGCAGCCTGTTGGAGAAAACCAGTTCGAGGCCATGGGCATGCCGGGTCCGTGATGGCTGGCTTTATTGCAGTGCGTGCGCCGCTGTATTCCAAAGCTGTGCTGGTCAGCTATGCCATCACCATGGTATTGGGCGATGTGGTGTACGGCCCCTACCGGGTCGATGTCAAGACCATGTTGTTTGATTTGGAGTTGTGGTCGTGGAATGGCGTGTTTGAGATCAAGGAGCACTTGGTTGCGATCGGTTTCTTTCTGCTGCTCCCCTATTGGCAGATCTGGCGTTTGCCATTGACACCGGGATTGGAGCGTGCCCGACGCAACCTGACCACTCTCCTGGCGGCCATTGTCTGGTACGCATTGATTGCGGGTCACTTGTTGAACAATTTGAAAGGGGTCGGGCAATGACACAATTGCATGCGCCTACGTGGCACGGCCGCTGGACGGTGGCTGCACTGGTGGCGTGCCTGGCCTATGTTTTGGCCTATTCGCAGGATGTGACTTTGTTTTACTACTACCCTATGGTGGGCGAGTGGCATTGGTCCGCGCAGGCGCAGGATCTGGGGCCCCGCATCACTTACTATGGCTGGAAATCCATTGGGGTGCTGGCTGGCGCGTGCAGCCTGGTTCTCCCCGCCCGCTGGACGCACGGTCTGTCGCCCCATGTGCTCTGGACCGGTGCGATGGCGATCGTGGCAATCGTTTGCATGCATGAAATGCACTGGTTTTTAAAATGATCTACAAAAAGCGGTTGCGTCAAACCGGCGTCGCAGGTGTGTTGGTCGCCATCGGCGTCGCCGCTTTGGCCAATGGAACACCGTTCTTTTTCCCGAATGCACGCAGCGACGGAAAAAGCCCTAACGCATTGGTCTACGCAGGCAACATCAAGGATACGCAGGGCCGGTATGTGGACGACGTGCAGGTCCTGGTTATTGCTACGGATCTGGGCATGACCATTCCAGTAAAAAATGACGCGCCCGGTCACTATCGGACGCCCGATGTTCATGGCTGGATCGAGAACCTGGGCGGCAAAGTCAATCCCGAAAAAATCCGCATCGACATCAACAAGCGTGGTTATGTGCTGGCGCGTCCGGTGGTCATTCCAAGGCGCAGCAGTGGTGTCTATTCGGTGGACATTGTGCTCAAGCCGACAGGCGCTGCCAATTAGTCGAGGCCTTGCCTGCAGTCTGCAACTACCTCTTGGACGTGGGGCGCGGGTCAGACGTGCCGGCACGGACCACAATTGGACCTCTTATGCTGCGATTCGGCGCAGTTGAGGCATCAGCAGGGCTGCCAGCATGGAGATCAGTGCCAGGCCGAGACCAGCCATCAAGATCGCGCTGGTGACGCCGGTCGAACGCACGAGTGCCCCCGCAGCCACACCCGACGCAGCGGGAATGACCTGGGAAATGATCGAGTAGATGCTCATAATGCGCCCACGCATCGCCTCGGGCGCCTGACCCTGAATGCCGGCAATGACAAAGCTGATCACCATGCCGCCCAACAAGCCCATGCCGCTCAGCGCGGAGGACGACGCCGCAGCGTGGCTCCAGAAGCTCAATGACGCAAACAACAAGCTGGCCGTCATGGTGCCGACAAAGATCGCAGCACCGTGGTGCACATGTTTGCCCAATAGCAAGGCAGACACGCCGCCGGCAATCAAAGTGAGCGCCATCAAGCCCAGGTAGCCACCACGCTGCAGTTCAGACAATCCCAGCACTTCGCGCGCCAGTTTGGGCAGCAGGATTTGCATCGGTCCGGTCATCGCGTAGGCCATGATGGCGGCCAGGATCAACTGGGTGAGCAGTGGGTTGGCACGTACCGCCGCAAAACCTTCGCCGATTTCCTGCATGACGCCCAAGTGGGGTCGACCGCTGCCATGGGTTCGGATGCCCAGCAGCAGTGCAGAAGACAGGAAAAAAAGTACCATTCCTGTGGCAAAGACCGCCTGCCAGCCGTACTGGCTGCGAACCAGCCCGATCAGCAGGGGAGCCAGGCCAAAACCGAGAAGGACCTGCAGGTTGAAGATGATGGTGGCGGGTTTGAGCTTGTCGCGCGGTGCGATTTGCCCCAGGGTCGACAGGCGTGCGGGGCCGACAAACGACCAAGCCAGGCCGCCCAGGAAGGCTGAGAACAATGTCCAGCCAATACGGGTCTGCTCGGTGGCGCCCGCATCGGTCCACCACAGGCCGGCCAGGCTGAGCAGAAAAAGTGCCTGTGCGGCATGGATCACCCGCGCGGGGGATATGCGGTCACAGAGTACTCCGGCAAACCAGCCAAACACGATGGAGCTGCCAAATGAAAGTCCAAAGCCGATGCCCGATAACAGATCCGACCCCACCTTCTCCTGCAAGTACAGGATGACGGTGTAGTTGACCATGTGCCCGCCGGTAAATGCCAGCAGACAGGACAGGTAGAAGCGGGGCATCGAAATTTGCATGGTGCAGGTGGCCGCCTAGCGCGGCGTGATTTCCATCAGCGTGGGTTGCCCATCTTCAATGTGCCAGCTCGGAAAAGACGCACTCGTCACATACACCTGGCCCTTGGGGGAAATCTCCACATCACGGGTGAATGAGACGCGGCGTTGCAGTGGGAACATGGACCATGCCTGGGTGCTAATGTCGTACCGGTAGACCGAGTCCGAGTTGGTGCCATTGACCCAGACCTGGTGGCGTGCACGATCCACATTGAGGGAATAGGGTGTATCGCTGCCCTTGGGCGTGACAGGCAAATCCAGTCGGGTAAATTCGCCGGACTTGGGTGCGTAGCGCACGATCTGGGACTCATTGAATGCAACAATCCACAAATTACCGTCGCGGTCGGCGCGCAGTCGACGAGGCCCTTTGAACGGGGTTTTCACCATGGTTACCACTCCGGTATCAGGGTCTACCGAGGCAATCTCATCGGTGTGTAACCTGGCAATCCAGGCCTTGCCGTCGGGGGTGATGTCAATTCCGTAGGGCAGGGGCACGCCGGTGGAGACATGGTCGACTTTGACATAGTTGGCAATGGGAATGCCCCACCCCAAGAGCTTGAAAATAAATGGCGTCAACTTGACCGTGATACGTTCCATGACACTGCGAAAGGGCAGGTCGTAAAAGGTGTATTTGTTGGCGGCGCGGTCAAACATGCCCACCTGATTGGACAGGGCCAGCGTGAACCAGACCCGGTCCTTGGCATCAAAACGCACGGTGTGGGGGTAGAACCCGCCATCCATATTGTGGTACGTGAAAATCTTGGTCTTGGGATCAAACTCGATCAGCCTGCGTTGGTAGGACGGCGTAATAAAAATGTGCTGGTCCTTGGGCGATTCAGCCAGTGAATGGATACCCTGGTATGTCTCGTGCTTCGGAAAATCGTGCAAGCGACCGGCGAGCAAGCCGCCGAGTTGTTCACCCGGTTGGGGCGTGATTTTGTAGACGGTGTATTTGCCAGTGGCGGGGTCCACTTCGTAGACGCGGTCTTGCAGGTTGTCACCCACATACACCATGCCATTGGAATGCAGGAGCAAGTCGTGCATCTGTGACATGGAGTCGCCTATGGGTAGCTCCCGAATGCTAGCGCTGGAAAGATTGCTGTCCCAGGGCGTTCCCATTGGTACCAGTGCAGGATTGGCATGAATTTTTTTCCAGTGGGCTTCCAGCAGGGCAGGAATCTTCTCCTGCCCCTCGCTCGATAGGCGGGCACCGTAGCGCACCATGCGCTTGATTGCGACACGCCATTCATCTGCCGAGCGTTCGCGGCGCAGCAGTGCGCCACCCTGCTGGTGGCAAAAATTGCATTGCAGCATGAATTCTTTTTTCAGATTTTCATCGCCAAAGTCAATGGTGGAAGACCACGCATTGGCAGGTTGCTGCGCTGCCAGGGCAGCGGCGTCAAGTTCGGGCACCATCACCAATGCCTTTTTACCAAGGTCAGAGGCAGCAAAGCTTGCGTCCTGGTAGCCGGGCTTACGCAGGCGGATTTTCCAGGCATGGTGGGCGGCAGGAATGTCGGAGCGGCCGGATGCATCGGTGAAGCGCACCAGTTCCATGGATGCCTGCTGGGTTTTACCATGGGCAGGGTAGCCATTGTCCGAGGTGTCCACTATTGCGGTCTGGACTGGCTGGCGGCTCACCATCACTGTGGGAATTGGTTTCCCCTTGGTGTCGTTGACGGTGATCATCACTGCATTGGCCCGCTCCGCGAGCAGCCCGGTTGTGGCAGCAATCACCAGAATGCCCTGTGCCAGTCTGTGTAATATCCGTGTGTTCATGGATGGGTCTCCCCGTTGGTTTTTTGGAATTCAGCGCTCACGCGGCGCGTCATGGTGCGGGCATAGAAGCCAGGCAAGAGTTTGCTAATCCACCAAGCCAATTGCGAGGTTCGGTCAGGCAGCAGCAAGGACTTGCCCTGTGCGATGGAATCAAAAATGAGTCGGGCAATGTCTGCCGGGTCTGACTCGCCGCCTGCAGCGATCCGCGACGATGTGGCGGACGCCCCGTCGCCGCCAACCGCCGCCGCGGCAATTCCGGTTGCAATGAAGGAGGGGCAAACAAGTGTGACCTGCACGCCCAGATCCTCAACCTCCGTTCGCAAGCTGTTGAAAAAGCCGTGTAACGCGTGTTTGCTTGCTGCATAGCCAGTGCGGCCCAACAAAGGCGCATAGCCCGCAACACTGGAAATGGCCGCCACTAGGCCATGGCTTGCAATCAGGTGGGGCAGGGCTGCATGGGTGAGTTGCATGGCGCCGAAAAAGTTGACTTCCATCACCCGCCGAATCACGCTCGGGTCGGTGTCCATCAGCAAGCTGCGGTGTGTGATACCGGCATTGTTCAGCAGTCCGTCGAGTGCGCCGAAGTGGTTTAGCGTCTGCGCCACGGCTTGTTGGCATATGACCGGGTCAGAAATGTTGCCTGCAATCGCCAAGGTGCCTGGCGGCAGACTGGCCACCAGCGCGCTTAGCTTGGTCTGGTCCAGATCCATGGCAGCAATACGGGCCCCGGCTTGCGCAAAGCGGTGGCACAGTGCGCTGCCCAGTCCACCGGCGGCACCGGTGATGAGGATGACTTTGCCTGAGAGGTTGCGCTCTTGCATGGCTGGCCGTCTTACTTTTCGTTTTGGCGAGCGTTGCGGTAGAGCTCAAACACTTGTGCGCTGGTGAGCTTGGGAATATAGCCAAACTCTTCCTTTAGCCGCGTATTGAGCAGGACCGGGCGGTAGCGCAAAAAGTCGAGTTGTTCCGGGCCGTACTGGGTCAGGTTCAACTTTTTGAGCAACCACAGAGCGGCTTGAATCAGACCCGCAGGCAGCACCCGGCAGGTCTTGCCCAAGCGCTGCGCAATCTCGAAAATGGTCAGTTTGCCGTCGCCCGCCACATTGAAGATCCCAACCCTGGCGGAATCGATGCCATGCAATATGGCACCTACCACGTCCTGATCGTGGACGAACACGAAGGGGCTGTCGGAGCCCGCAATGGCCAGTATCTTTGGCTTTTCAAACAGGTCGGTAATTTGATTGCGAACCGTGGGCCCGAGGATGGTGCCAATGCGAAACACAATTTGCTCCAGTTCCGGGTGGCGCTGGCGGTAGTCCTGCAGCATTTCTTCCACCAGGCGCTTATGGCAGGAATAGGCGAATACGTCGTTGCCCCGAATGGAATCGGACTCGACCAGCCACTCCGGGTTGTCGGCATAGTATCCATAGGCCGCCCCGCTGGATGACACGATTACCCGTTTGACGCCGTGCTTCACGCAGCCGTGCAGCAGGTTGCGGGTGCCATTGACGTCCACGTCGTACTCAAACGCGCGGTTGCTGTTCTTTCCGGGCGTGACGATGCTGGCCAGATGCACAATCACGTCCGGCGCATTCCTCTCGATGATGCCGTCTATCTCGGGCGCGCGGATGTCGGCAACTTCGTAGATGGCGCCTGGTAGGCGTGTGGCTGGTTCACGTACATCCAGTGCGACGATTTGCAGGTCAGGGCGCTTGGCCAGAGCAGCCACGGTTTGGCTTCCCAGGTAGCCTGAACTACCGGTGACAAGAACTTTTTTCTGCTTCATGGCCGTGTCGATCCAGTGGCGGAGGGAACGGATGAAGCTTTCGGATCGCGCTTGCTCCAGAAGGTCGCCAGCGTGAGGCCTGAGACGATGTGCCAGATACCCCACCACGCTGTAATGATGGCCATGCCGCCCAGGCCATTGAACAGGTTAAATATCAGAATCAAACCCAGACCCGAATTTTGAATTCCCATCTCGAAGGTGACGGCCCGCCGATCCCGGTCATTCAAGCCCATTAGAGTCGAGAGCGAAAACCCCGTTACCAAAGCCAGCCCGTTATGGATGAAAACCACCACCACTACAAACTGGATGTATTCCATGAAATGCTTGAAGTTGGCGGCCAGCGCACCCACCACAAACAGGGCGAACACCACCATGGAAAAGCGTTTCATGGGTGTCTCTGCCCGTTTGGCAAAGGTTGGGAATTTGTGCGCCACCCACATTCCTGCAAGCAGAGGCAAGCCCAGCAGAATGACGATGTCCTTGAGCATCACCAGCGGATCCAGCGAAATGGTCTGCATCAAATCGTGGGTTACCGGGTGCAGGTTACCCCAAAAATTGAAGTTCAGAGGCGTCATCACAATTGCCAGCGCGGTGGATACGGCGCTGGCGCTGACCGACAGGGCCGTGTTGCCCTTGCTCAGATGGGTCAAAAAGTTGGACAGGTGACCGGCCGGGCAGGATGACACCAAAATCATGCCCAATGCAATGCTGGGCACCGGGTTGATGATCCAGACCAGCATGTAGGTCATTGCCGGGAAAATGATGTGGTGACCCACTGTGGCCAGCAGCAATCCCTTGGGCGACTTGAAAGCGATGCGGAAGTCTGCAACGCGCAAATCCAGCGCAATGCCGAACATCACCAGCCCCAAAATCACGTTGAGGCCAGCTAGTGCGCCGGGATTAAAGTGCAGCTGCACCTGGTCTATGGGTAACATATTTGTCTCCTCGTTTTGTATTTTTCCCACCCAACTGGGGTCAAGCACGATGGTAGACGCTTGCATCAATTTTCCAGTTGTCCCAGAATCCCTTGTATTTGTCAATTCACGCCAAACTACGAATAGGGGTCGAAGTGGAGCATCAAAGCAGTGTTGGCGCGGGTTATGTGTCCGGATTAGTGGACGCAGTGCAACGCGCCGGCGTTGACCGGGTGGAATTGATGCGCCATGCAGGGCTGGCTGCTGATGCTCACCATGCCAACGTCCGGATGCCGATGGGCGATGTGATCGCTTTGTTTCAGTCGGCCGTTGCGCTGACCGGACGCTCTGACATCGGTCTGGAATTCGCCCGCCATGTGCGCCCTGGCACCTTTAACGTGCTGGGCTATGCGCTCATGACCTGCAAAACCCTGGGTGAGGCCATTGCTCTTGTACCCCATTACCGGCGTCTGGTGTTTGACATCGGGTACAGCGAAATGAAGTTGGTCAGCACCCACGATGAAGTGCGCCTGGGTTGGCATGTGGTGTCCAGGTCGCTGCCCTATTGCAGCAGTCTGGCGGAGTCGTTGATCGCCAGCTGGTACCAGTTTGGGCGCTGGATCGCCGGCGTTGGCTTGCCGCTGGTAGAGGTTCGCTTTTTGCATTCTGCACCCCGTGATGTGCGAGCCTATAGCGAGTTTTTTGAGTGTCCGGTGCACTTCAACGCGCGAGAAAACGCTCTGGTTTTCTCGCGGCTTTTGCTGGATATGCCCCTGGTACAGGCGGATGAAACGCTGCATCTGGCGATGCGCGCGCAGGCGCAGGCGGCCATGGAAAAGACCTTCAGCGAGTCGGATCTAGCGCATCGCCTGCGCAAAGCCTTGATCGCGCTGATGCCCCAATGCGAGGCGACGCTGGAGAAGGCCGCCGCGATGCTGCACATGTCTCCCCGCTCGCTGCAACGCCGATTGGGAGATGTTTCTCTCGGGTTTCAGGGTATTTTGGATGCCGTTCGGCGTGACATGGCGGTGATCTATTTGCGCGATCCAGGCTTGAGCGCGCTGGACGTGGCGCTGTTGCTGGGGTATGCGGAACAAAGTTCCTTCACTCGGGCGTTTCGCACCTGGTTTGGAATGAACCCGCGCGCCTGGAGGACGGGCGCGCTGCAACGGTCTCCAAGCGATTCGGGCGCCTTGAACATCGACCTTGCTACATCGCCTTGAAAAGGTGCATGTACAAGCGGCTCACCACAAACTTTTCCTGCAAGCCCCGCAATGTCACAGAGGCCTTGCCGGCCTCGTCGCGTGTAACAGACTCGATGGCCAGTGCGCGCACGACGGTACCGCGGTGAATTTGCCAAAAGTCCTTTGTGTCGAGTTGCTCTGAGAGTTCTTTGAGTGGTGTACGAATCAGGTATTCACGCTCTGCGGTGAGGACCCGCACATACTTGTCAGCGGCTTCAAAACACAGCACCTCACCCACCGGCACCATGCGTATGCTGTTACCTACGCTCACCTGAAGGACCGTGAGCGGAGCAAGGCCAAAAGGTGCGCTGGTTACGGCATTGGTACTCAGCAATCCCGCCAACTGACTCAAGGTTGCTTCGAAATTTACAGCGCTATGTATAGGTTTTACGAGGGCTAGCTGCAGTTTTTCTATAGTTTTTTGCAGCCGGGCGGCTTGTAGCGGTTTAAGCAAGTAGTCCATTGCCTGGGCCTCAAAGGCTTGCACCGCATACTGATCGTAGGCGGTCACAAACACCAGTGCAGGAAATGGCTTGGCGTTGGCTGGCCAATGCTCGGCCAACTCGGCGGCGGCTTCGATACCGCTCATACCAGGCATGCGGATATCGAAGAACAACACGTCAGGCTGTAGTGCCAGCGCCTGGCGCACCGCGGACGCACCGTCACCCACGCTGGCAACAATCTGAAGCACCGGCCAGGCGCGTGCCAGCTCGGTCTGCAAAGCCTGGGCCAGCAGCGGTTCGTCCTCGGCTATCAGGGCGGTAGGCGTATTGCTGCTCATGGTTTATAGGGAAAACGGACGGTAGCCCTCGTGCCGTCTGTATGAGATGCTACAAAATCAATAGTGCCTTGCGGACCGTATACCACTGCCAGGCGCTCACGAACTTGCTGAACTCCGAAGCCCTTGGTGGCTGAAGCCGGGTGTGCAAAACCAGGGGCGGTGGTATCAAAGCCTAGCCCGGTATCGAAAACTTCCAACACGATGCAGTCACCTTCGCTTCGGGCGCTGACGCTCAGGCGCCCACCCTCTACTTTCGGCTCCAGCCCATGTTGAATGCTGTTTTCTACAAGCGGCTGCAGCAGCAAGGTCGGAATGTTGTGTTGCGCTAGTTCAGTGGGCAGCTTGAGTGTGTAATTGAGTCGGGGTCCCATGCGCACGGTCATCAGCTCAAGGTAGTCGTGCAAGCGGTCAAACTCACTTTGCAGGGAGTGGCTGCTGGCGCGTGATGCACTCAAGGTGGCCCGCAGGTACGCAATGATGTGGTCGAGCATGGTTTGCGCGCGCGGGGCATCAATGGAGATGAGTACGCGTAAGTTGGCCAGTGTGTTGAACAACATGTGGGGCTCCAATTGGGCCTCCAGCAATTTGAGACGAGCCTCGGTTGCCAGCCGGGTTGCTTCGTCCACTTTTTCGGTCAGGTACTCACTTTTTCTAGCGCTATAAAAGTAGTACGTGATGACGATGCCAATCACTGCGGATAGCAGCGCCGACAGGAACAATTGCTGAGGCGAAGCGGTCGCCCAGGTCGACCAGCCAAACCACTGGTCCGCCAGCGTCGTGCCGATTCCATAGCCCAGCGCAATGCCCAACAGGGGGAATAATTTTCCTGATAGCCCGCTGGGCCAACCGCTGGCCCGCTCCGAGGGGAATAACAATCGTCCGAAATCAACGATCAACCAGGTGGTCCATCCAATGCAGATGGAATAAACCAGCGGTGGCAGATAGTCCCGGTCGGGCCTGAAGGCGTAGTACAAGCCGGCGATGGTCAAGCAAAACGCGGTGGTCTCCATGAAGTGCCGAAGTTTTTCAAGCCAGTCGATTTTCATGGCGGGTTGCGACTGTCTTGCTGGCGCTGTAGGCGATCCCGCTCCTTTTGCACCATACGCTCGCGCAAGTCACCGCCAGCGCCTACCAGCCAGACCGAGGCACCATGCAGAGCCAGCCCGAGACCCCAGCCCAACAGGGGGAACAGGGACCATGACCGGTTGCCAAAGGCGTATTGCGACATGGCAAAGAGAAACAAGTTGACGATGGTGTAGACCGCCGCGTGAAAAAACCAGCCTAACTTGGCACCGGCGCGTTTGCGGGCAAGGCGGTCAAGTTCTTCAGGGGTCATGTTGGAATGGGTGGACATAGTTAAAAACGATTCTAGGACAGGCAGTGGCACTGGTTTGCAGTGAGGGTCGGTCGGAATTAGGCGGCTTGTAGTGCGCTGGCGCGTTGGGCGGCAATGCGCCACAAATTTGCGGTGCGCGCCAGCAGGATTCCGCTGAATGCGCCATAAATTGTGCTGATCGCCATGGCAAAGCTGATCTCTCGGGCCAGGTCCGGTCGCATGCCTAAACTCACACCGACGGCGTACTTGGTAAAGAAAATTCCCATGAAGAGTGCCAGAGGGACCACGCTGCCAGGTAAGTGAAGCCGGCGATTGGTCAGGTCATACTGGATGCCGTGTGGCGACTGCAATTGCCAGCTAGCGGCGAACGCGACTGCGCCACCGGCAAGCCAGCCCCATACGGCTACAGGCAACTCCCCAAACGCAGAAGTCACCCCGTAGAGTGAAAGGCACATCAAGGCAAAGGGCGCGATGGTTGCCCGATAAAGTCCCACGCGGCGTGGCCGCATTTGCTGGACGCCCAGCCACAAGAGGGCCGCAAAGACGACAAAAACCCACTTTGGGGTACCGGATAATACTTGCATCAACATGGTAGAAATTCCTTGGTCAGTTCGTGATGTCCCTACTGTGACGGCCATCGTTCTCAAGGAAAACCGCATTGCGACGGGACACCATTGAACCGGCGCCAAATGCCGCTCATGTGCGCCAAATGCAGCGGTTGAAGTGCTCAGCAGCAAGCCAGGCTTTCGCTACCACAGTCGCTGCTCCAGGCATCGGCGAAGCACCACTGATGCAGTTGCCTATGCTTAAAGCGAAAGAATGAATTCGTCGTAGCCAACGCCTTTGCTGTTCAGCACATTGACCAGCCAGCCAAGCGACGCAGCGCAGGCGTCTCTGGAACCTGCCTTGCGTTCTTCTTCGAGCATGATGCGGTAGACATCCGCCATCGCGTCAACTGCGCCGCGCTTGGGTTGTCGGCGCACGGAAAAATAGCCGTTGATAACCCCTTGCGCATCACGGTCTGGCGTCACGTTGGTCCAAACCCAATAGAAGCTTCCGTCTTTGGCCATGTTCTTGACATAGGCGAAAACTTCCTTGTCGGTGGCGATGGTGTCCCACAAATACTTGAACACGCCGCGCGGCATGTCCGGGTGCCGAATGATGTTGTGCTGGGTTCCAAGCAACTCCAACAGACTGTAGCCCGAGAACTCGACAAAGATCCGGTTTCCGTAGGTAATGCGACCTTTTGTGTCGGTCTTGGAGACGATGACATCACTTTCACGCATGCGCTTTTCATGACTGGTGGGCTGAATCCCTGATTTCATTCGTGTCCCTGACTCGACGGTTGTTGGTGCAATTTTGGAATCGTCGACTGTACCAAAGCTGTGCAAAACGCGTCAGCGGCTGACTCAACCGCAAAAATCTAGAACGTGGTCCTGTCATCATCGCCACTAGCGGACGTCGAACGGCTCCATGGGGCACGGCCAGACTGCCACCCGGCAAGAAGTCCATCTGGACGTCGACCAATAGCAAGGCGTCTTTAGTCTGCAATTTGAAACTCGGTGTGTTTGGTTCATTGCACACGAGCGGGTCTCGATTTGCGTCTTGGAGTGTGTTTGCAGGTTGTGTCATGTCGTCGCATGGGTTGAACGATCCGAAGCGCCTAAATGCCACTACAAGGTGCGCTCCTGCTAGAACAGGTGTTGCGTTACATTGACTGCAACCCGTAAATACAAATCACCCTTTGGTCCGTCAGCAAAACGCGAAAGACCTTGCGCTATAGGTGCGTTTCAAGGTGCAACCGTTGCATCTTCGACCAGGACCTTGTAGACATAGCCGGCGCCAAAATCTTTGTCAACTCGCACGGTGCCCGTGACGGTTACCACATCACCGAGTTTTGCCTGCCCCGTTGTCGTGACCAGCAAATCGTTGGTGTTGTCAGACTCGGAGCCGGTTCCATCGCGTAGATGGATCCAGTTTTTCCCCATGATACCGGGACTGTATTTGACGATTTTTCCGCGGATTTGCACCGAGCGGTCCTTGAACTCGACGCTCTTGGCGATTACTTCCGCGACAGTTCGTGCATTGGCGCCGGTTGCCTTGGTCACTTTGATCGGCGTGGTATCCACAACTTTTACTGCGTTTGCATGCGGATCCGCGGCACTTTTGCTGTTGCCCGCCACATTGCCAAAAATGATCGATGGAAATGTCTTCTTAAGCGACTTGCTTTCAAAATTCTTCATGACCATGACGTCGGTGATCGTAACCGTCGCACCTTTTTTGACGGGAGCCTTGGTGACTGCTGCCCATATTTCTCCGTCTTTGGTTTTCAGTCGCAAATACGAATAACTGTCAACTTCCTTGATTTCCAGGATGACACCACTGACGGTGCCGTTGGATGGTGGCGCTGAAGCGGGTGCATCGGCGGCCCAGGCGGAGGCTGCGAGCGCGCTGCTGATAATGAAGTGTGCAATGAACTGATTTTTCATGTGAGTGATTTTCTTTGGTGACAGGCAGAGCATACCAACAGCCGGATAACCACTTTCACGCCATGCGGCGCCAGCGCGCCACTTTCTTTGCGCGGATACGCCCGAATGCAAAGTGCGATACTTGGATGGGCCGAAAGGGCAGGGTGCCTCGGTTGACATCGCGCCGACAGATCGCATTAGGACAAAGGTTGGATGAAAAAGTTCAGGGACTTGTCGATACGCGTCAAGCTAATTGTTTTGCTTGGCGCTAGCGCTGCTATGGCGCTGTCGATTTCGGCAGTCATCTCGCTTTCACTCACTTTTTTGACGCAGCGTGCTCAATCACTGCGGCATCTGCAGCAAATTTCGGATATTGCCAGTGAGAACCTGACCGCCGCCTTGGCTTTTAACGACAGTGCCAGTGCTGCGCGTCTTCTGGGTTCCTTGCGTGCCAATCCGAATATTCTGGCAGCCGTCATTTTTGACGATGCGGGCCAGGAATTTAGCACCTATCTTTCGCCTGCAGGGGAATCGGCAGCACTGACTGCGCAGCTGACAAACCTGGCGCAAAAAGCCAAAGCGGATCGCACTGAACTGGCGGGCCCGCGTCAGGGGTTGGAGTCGATGAATTTTGACTATATGTCGGCCATAACGCCGATCCGCTTTGACGGACGTGCCATTGGATCACTGACGATTGTTTCTGACAATCGCGAATTGAAGGAAAAGCTGGCCTATTTTGTTGTCATGCAGACCCTGATCTCGATCGCAACCCTGGTCATCATTTTTTTCATTTCCATTCGGTTGCAACGCGTTTTTACAGCACCGATCTTTCACATCATCAACGTCATTCGCGGGATTTCCCAGACCAAGAATTACTCGGTCAGTGTCGACACCATCCAAAACGACGAATTCAAAACCCTGTATTTGCATTTCAACGACATGATTGCCGAAATTCGGGAGCGCGATGGCCAGCTGAGTCGCCTTGCCACCACCGATGCGCTGACGGGTTTGGCGAATCGGCGCCACGCAATGGAAGTCATGCAAACCATGGTGACCCGTGCATGCCGAAAGTCGGAATCTTTTGGATTGGCGATGTTTGATGTTGACCACTTTAAGCGGGTCAACGACCAGTTTGGTCACCCTGCAGGGGATGTGGTGCTCAAGGAAGTCGCGTCCATCCTCGCCCATACGGCGCGGGAGTATGACCTGGTTGCCCGTGTAGGTGGCGAGGAATTTTTAGTGCTGTGTGACAACAGCGATTTGGAAACCACGCGCAGGATTGCCGAGAGGATGCGTCTCGAAGTGGAGCGCGCTGTCATTCAAGGGTGTGGCGGCCATACTTTGACGGTCACGGTGAGTGCTGGCGTGTTCGCTTCCGTGCCTTCGACTGAAAATACTGAGGCGCTGTTGAATACCGTTGATGCTGCCCTGTACCATGCCAAGAATGGTGGCAGGAATCGGGTGTCCATAGGAGAAATCACATGAAAAATGCATTTGCAATCTGGTCGCTCGTGCTGGCAGCGGTATGGCCAGCAGCGGCAATCGCCAGTGAGGAAGAAAACAAATTGCTGGCTGTGTTTTTCGGCCGGTTCTCAAACTACATTGAATTACCGGACCGATCCGCGAAAAATTTTGTCATCACCCTCATTGACGAGAACCCCTTTGGCAGCTTGTTGGATGAACTGTACAAGGGCAAGCTCATCAACGGCAAACCGGTAGAAATTCGGTACGTCACCCGTGTCGAAGATATTGGGCAAAGCGATATTTTGTTCGTCACGCTGGTGAACCCGCGTGCCCGCCAGGATGCCATTGCCTACGCCAGAAAAAGCTCCATCCTGACGATCAGCACTGCATTGGGTTTTGCGGAACGGGGAGGCATCATCCAGCTTGACTTCCTTCAGCAGCACACGCGGATCAAGATCAATCACGGCGCGGCTGTGAAATCCAACATCAGGATCGGCGCCCCCCTGCTGTCACTGGCAACGGTAATTCGGGGAGATCAGCCATGAAAGCATGTTTCGTCGCAGTTTCCACTCTGTTACTTGCAGCAACGGCGTCGGCACAAGAAAAGTCCCTGCAACAAGCCAACGACTATTACCAAAAGTCATTGTCCGAACTCCTGACCATCGAGACGCCGGCCAAGGCGGAGGTCGGCTCGCGGGGTGGTGCGCGCGACGCTCTGGAGGCCGACGTGCCAATTGACGTCATCACAGCTGCTCAACTCGAATCCAGTGGCTTCACGGAGTTGAGCAAAGCACTGATGAAGCTCATTCCGGGGTTTAATTCTCCAAGGCCAACCGGGCATGATGGCACTGACCATGTGCCGCCTTTCATGTTGCGTGGGCTCAACCCCGATCAAGTATTGGTGCTGGTCAATGGCAAGCGGCTGCATCAAAGCTCGTTGCTCAACGTCAACATCTCGGTGGGCCGCGGTACTTCAGGCGTGGACATCAATACGATTGCGTTGCGCTCCATCGAGCGGATTGAAGTGCTGCGCGATGGAGCCGCTGCGCAATATGGTTCGGACGCGATTGCCGGAATCATCAACATCATTCTCAAGGGCTATGGTCGGGACAGCCGCGCCACTGTGAGTTTTGGTCGTACAACACAAGGCGATGGCGAGGTCCGTCAGGCAGACGTGTTCTATTCACTGCCCTTGCAAAACGATGGTTTTGTGAATTTGACCGCTGAGGGGCGCGATCGCGGTCGCACCAACCGGGCAGGACCCGATTCACGCTTTGGCAACGCCATAAACCATCGAATCGGTGAGACCGATGCGCAAGATGCGCAACTTGCCGTCAATGCGGAAGTCCCGGCTGATGCCTTCACCCTTTACGCGCATGGTTTGCTGGGCCGTCGCGTCAGCAGTGCCGGTGCGCTGTACCGTTTGCCCACCGACGCACGCAACAACCCGGTGCTGTACCCGAACGGCTTTTTGCCGATGATTGAACCCAAGATCAGCGACTATTCGCTCAGTGCGGGTGTGCGTGGGGTCAGTGCCGACAATGTGCGATGGGACGTGAGCCTGACCCATGGCCGTAATGACTACCACTTTTATGTTTCCAACACCCACAACGACTCGTTGGGAAACGCTTCGCCCACTTCGTTTGACAGCGGAGCAACGTCCTACAGCCAGAATATCCTCAATCTCGACCTGGTGAAAAAAATCGGAAGCCTCAACCTCGCAGGCGGTGCGGAAATCCGCCATGAAAATTACCAGATCAGCCGTGGCGAACTGGCTTCCCATGTGCTGGGTACTGCCAGCACCATTGCGGGCGCCCAAGGTTTTCCGGGCTTCATGCCGGAAAACGAAGTTGATGCCTCGCGCAGCAACAAGGCGCTGTACATCGATGCACGCTACGATATTTTGCGCGCTCTGTCGATCGAGGGCGCGGCTCGTTATGAAAATTACAGTGACTTCGGCTCCACGCTGGACAAAAAACTGGCCATGGCCTACCGACCGCATGAAGACCTGTTGCTAAGAACAAGTGTCAGCACTGGATTCCGAGCGCCTTCACTGTCCCAAGCCTATTACACCTCGACCGTTTCGACACTCAACAGTTCCGACGCCACATTCAGGCAAGCGGGAACCTTTGCCGTTAACCATCCGGTGTCTATTGCACTGGGCTCGCAGGCGCTGCGTCCGGAAAAATCAACGCATCAGACGGTCGGTGTGGTGTACCAACCGACAAGCGATTTTTCTGTCAGCGCAGATCTCTTTTCGGCCGACATTAACGATCGCATCATGTTGACGGGCAATATCATTGATACGGTATCGCCTCAGGTTAAGGCCATTCTCAAGCAATATGGTGTGCAAAGTGCACGGTACTTCACCAACGCCATTGCCACTGAGACGCAGGGCCTCGACATCCGGTTGAACTACAAGCACAGTTTTGCGGATCACAGCAAACTCAAGATGGTCGCTTCGTACCACCGCGACCGGACGACCATTTCGGATGTCTACCCATTGGCCTCCATTCTTGGCAAGCAAACGACGACGGCCGTGTTGAACGACACAACCCAGTCATTCATCGAAACGGCTCAACCGGCAGACGGTTACAAGCTGTGGACCCAGTTTGAGTCCGGGGCCTGGCGCAGCACACTCAATCTGAACCGTGTTGGTAGCTATTACTACTTTAACGGCAGCCATTTCGGTGCCAAACTGACAACCGATCTGGACGTGGCCTGGCAGTTGAGCAAGACGGTGGAGATTGCCCTCGGTGGGAACAATGTTTTCAATGTGTTACCGGACAAATTCCCTGATTCCAGTAACCTTTTTGTTAGCGGCAACGGCATCATCCAGTACCCGCCTATTAGCCCGTTTGGCTACAACGGGGCTTTTTTCTACGTACGTTTGAACGTCAAGCTGTGAGGTCTTCGTCGCTGTTACAAAACCCTGGAGTGCGTTTACACGGCAATCAGGTCCTTCCATTCCCGCATCCAGCTTTGTAAAGCCAGGGTGCATTGTGTTTCTGTCAAGGCAGTTAGTCCCAGTGCCTGTGCCGCTGCTGCTAGCGCGGTGCTCGCCGCCGCTGTACTGGAGGTGTCCAGCGGCTGAGCGCCGTTTTGTTTTGACAGTTTTTCACCGCTTGCATCCAGCACGAGCGGCGTGTGCAGATAGCGAGGGGTTTGAAAGCCCAGTGCGCGCTGCAACAGGACTTGGCGTGCCGTGTTGTCCATCAAATCTGCGCCGCGCACGATGTCGGTTATGCCCTGAGCAGCATCATCGACCACCACAGCCATCTGGTAGGTGAAGCAGCCGTCGGCCCGCTTGAGTACAAAGTCGCCTACGTCCGAGGCCACATCCTGCAGCCGCGAACCGGCTAGACGGTCGACCCACTGTACCGGACCTTCTGCTATTGAAGTTATAGCTGCATTCCTATGTAAATCGAGGGCTAGTTGACCATTTTGCTTGTAAGGTTCCGTCAATAGACGCCATGCGCACGGCGCTTGTCCCGGGCTTCGTGCGGTTTGCCAGCGACTTCTGCAAGTTCCGGGATAGACCAATTCGCTATGGCGCGGTCGCAACCCGCTTTGGCGGTGCACAGCCAATTCGATTTCTTTGCGTGAGCAACTGCATGGGTAGGCCAGCCCACGCACAACCAGCGTGTTCAGCGCCGCTTGGTACAGGTCGGTGCGGGCTGATTGGTAGGTGGGCACTTCATCCGGGATGAGTCCGCAGGCAGCGAGTTGCTCCAGAATGCGTTGCGAGGCACCCGTCACGGTGCGCGGCAAGTCCACATCTTCAATACGGACCAGCCACTGTCCCCCATGCGCACGCGCATCAAGCCAACTGGCCAAGGCCGCCACCAGCGAGCCGGCATGCAGCGGACCCGTGGGAGATGGGGCAAAACGCCCCCGATACGGCGCAGGCATGGTGCAACTGCCAGATTACCCCGTGGTGGCCCGGCTCAAGCTATCGAAAGTGCCAGCTCCAGACCGGAAACAAAGGCATTCTCGACGCGGTGGCCGAGACACCAATCGCCACAAAGTCCCAAGCCGCTTTTGGCGTCCCACAGATGGGATTGCCCCAAAGGTTGTTCAGTCTTGGCATAAACCCAGCGTTTGGTTTCCGCATGCGCGGGTTCAGCATGAATGCCTGTGACCTCCGAAAATGCCTTGATGAGCTTGGCCTGTACACGCAAAGGTTCGTCTTGCAGATGTTCTTTTGACCAGGCGGCACTGGCCTGCACGGTCCAACGTTCGACTGCGCCACGACCCGGCTTGCTGGATTCGCGGGTCAACCAGGCAATTCGGTGGTGCGTGCTGCGTGCTGCGTTCCACTGTGGCCCCAAGGTTGAAAGTCCAGGTTGCATGGCCTGCGGGAATGCCAGCATGAGCGTCCAGCAGGGGGATACGGTGACGGCACTGGTTTTTTTCAGCAGTCCAGCCGCACCTGCAGTGCCTTGCAGCAATGCCTGCGCCTGGGGCGAGGGCGTGGCCAGCACAACGGCATCGAAGCCGCTGTAAACATGGGTTGAATCGCCGTCGCCGGCAGTGCGCAGCTGCCATTGCCTTTTGTTGAGTGAATCACGTTCAATGCCGGTAACCCTGGTTTGCATTTCGATGCTGAGTGCGTCAACCAGGGGTTGGGCCCAACGGCGAATCAGGGTGCTCATTCCTGGAACTGCCACCCAATGGGGCTCGCGCGCGGGCAATCCCGCAGCGGCGACGCGGCCATGTTCGTCAAGAACTTGGACGGTGTTGGCGCTCCAGGCTTTGCAGACGTTGGGCGTGGTTTGAAGTGCCTTTACAAATCGCGGGTCGCGCACCGTGAAGTACTGTGCTCCAGTGTCAAAGGTACCGAATGGGCTGTTGCGCGCTGACATGCGGCCGCCCACCGTGTGGCTCTTTTCAAACACCGTGACCCGGTGGCCCGCCTGCACGAGCGTTCGGGCACAGGTGATTGCAGCCATCCCCGCGCCAACAATGGCAATGTGTCTGGATTGGGTCATCGGCATAGTCTCCAAAAGTTGAATGTTTGGTGCCAGTTTAAACGCGTGGCGCACCCGGCCCCTGCCGGCTTCACCGAATTGCTAAAAATGAGCCCGGTGCTGTTCCAGCAACGCACATCGGGTTGCCGGACTCTCCAATTGGTGCAGCCACCACTGCAGAGCACGTCCGAGCGACCCGGACTTTCCACCCCGCCAGGCATAGTGAATCGATACCTGGCGTTGTGATCGTTCAGTTTTTTTAACGACAAGGCGTCCCGCTTCGATATAGGCATCGGCCATGCACCGCGGCAAATTGCCGCCACCCAAGCCACGCAACTGTGCGTCAAGCTTGGCCTGCATGCTGCCCACTGTAAATACATCCTGCCCGCTGAGCAGTCCAAACGTGAGGCCACGTCCGCGCTGTACTGAGTCTGCGACCGCCACGGCCCTGTATTCCTGAATGAGCGCGTCGCTCAATGGTTCGCTTGCACCGGCCAGCGGGTGGTGGGGCGCAACCGCATAGACGAAGCTCACGGTGCCCAATGGCTTGCTGTGGATATCGGCGTTAGGGGAGCCTTCTGGGGTCACGCCAATGGCCAGGTCCGCCTGACCGGATGTCAGCGCCTCAAAAGTGCCAGAAAGTGTTTCGTCGCGCAGTCGGATGCGGGTGGGTGGTGCCAGTGCGAAGAAGCTTTCGCACAACTCCATGACAGTGGCCTTGGAGATGATGGTGTCCACGGCAATCGTAAATTGAGACTCCCAGCCGGTGGCAACGCGCTTGACCCGATTGGCGACGGCGTCAATATCACCGAGCAAACGAGCGCCTTCTCGAAGCAACTCGGCACCTGCCTCGGTTAGCTGGGCCTGTCGCGAACTCCGGTCGTACAGCAGAACGTCGAGTGCGTCCTCAATTTGCCGCACACGGTAGGTCAATGCGCTGGGCACCATGCCCATGGTCCGGGCCGCTGCAGCGAAACTGCCCGACGCCGCAATGACCTGCAGCATGGCCAGTGCATCGGGAGTTAACACATCGCGTGCAGTTTGCATGATTCGATTTCCTAAGTTGAAACAATTTGAATGATGCCATCAAACAGGGTGGATTGAAAATGCGTTTTCAAGGCCTAAAGTTCAGAGCTCTCGCGGCCTGAACAGCAGTCCCCCGAGAAAGGTGATGAATCCAATTGAACAGGAGTTTTTTGATGTTGACCATTCGCAAGTCCGGTGAGCGCGGATATGCCGATCATGGCTGGTTGAAGTCCTATCACAGTTTTTCGTTTGCTGGCTACTACGATCCGGCGCACATGGGCTGGGGCAACCTGCGTGTGATCAACGAGGATCGAATTGCACCGGGTACCGGTTTTGGCACCCACGGCCACCGGGATATGGAGATCATCAGTTATGTGGTGTCGGGCGAGTTGGCACACAAAGACAGCATAGGCAACGTCAAGGGCATTCCTCCCGGCGACGTGCAGCGCATGAGCGCCGGACGTGGTGTGCAGCACAGTGAGTTCAACCACGCGCCCAATGAGACAACACACTTTTTTCAAATCTGGATCGAGCCCGATGTGACTGGCGTTGAGCCAAGTTATGAGCAAAAGACGTTTGAATCGGTGCAAAAGAACGGTGTACTGCGCCTTGTGGCATCACCCGATGGAGCGCAGGGGGCAGTTCGAATTCATGCCGATGCGCGGATGTATTGCGGGCTGTTCGATGGTTTGCAGTCGGCCGCGCTGGAACTCAATCCAGATCGTAAAGCCTACCTGCATTTGGTGCGAGGTCAGCTAGAAGTGAACGGTACGGTGCTGGAAGCCGGTGACGCAGCCTTGTTGCAACGCGAAACCCGGTTGCTGATAGCGAACGGCAAGGATGCCGAAGTGTTGGTGTTCGATCTGAGCGCCTGACAATTTTTGCAGAACACGGCCTTGCCCGGTTTTTAAATTTTTTAGTGGTTCAAAAGGAGCATGTATATGGCAAAAGTAGCGGTAGTTTTTCACTCGGGATATGGACATACCTTGCGCCTGGCGCAAGCGGTCGCGCAGGGCGCAGGCGCCGAGTTGGTTCCAATTGACGCAGAAGGTAATTTGTCGGACTCAGACTGGCAGACCCTGGCGGCGGCCGATGCCATTATTTTTGGATCGCCCACCTATATGGGCAGCGTCAGTTGGCAGTTCAAGAAGTTTGCGGATGCCAGCAGCAAGCCCTGGTATACCCAGGCATGGAAGGACAAGATATTTGGCGGCTTCACTGCCAGTGCCAATGTCAACGGTGACAAGCACTCGACATTGCACTACTTTATGACACTGGCCATGCAACATGGTGGTCTATGGGCGGGCACCGGTTTGCACTACAACACCACCAAGGCATCCCAGCGCAGCGACGTCAACTACCTCGCCTCCAGCGCCGGGCCGATGGCTCAAACGCCAGGTGATGCCAGTGGTGAGGAAATGAATGCGGGCGACCTGGAAACCGGCCGCCTGTTTGGAGAGCGCATCGCGATGCTGGCAAGCAAATTCCGCGCATAGTTTTGCATTGGAACCCAGGCGGTTGGGCCAATGCCCGCCGTCGACCCGGTCTAGGTCCGGTCTGGGATCGTTTTTGTGCAGCGCGTCGCATGAGCCGTCGGATTTTTCGAGCAACGCGTTAGAGTGCGGGTTTTTATCAAGGTTTTGACCCGTGAACAATCTTGCAAACGCTGCCGATGCGCAGGTCACCGCACCGCAGACATTGACGCCACGCATAGAAGACTTGGACGTGGTGCGCGGGTTTGCCTTGTTTGGCATATTTTTGATGAACATCGAGTTCTTCAATCGGGCAAGCAGTGGCATTGGTCTTGGAATGCCGCTGGGGTTGACCGGATTGGACTGGTTTGTCAGTTGGGTCATCGCCTATTTCGTGCAGGGAAAGTTCTGGACCATCTTTTCGATGTTGTTCGGCATGGGGTTTGCTGTGATGCTGGAGCGAGCGGAGCAGGGGAATCGGAATTTCCTGGCTCAGTATTTACGCCGTATTGCTGGATTGGCAGTTTTCGGTGCTGCACACTATATTTTTCTTTGGTCGGGCGATATTTTGTTCAGCTACGCAGTCGGCGCTTGCGCGTTGTTGTTATTGCTTTATGGCAAGTGGAAGCACGTTCTGATTGCCGCGGCGCTGCTTGCTGGCATTGGATTTGTGCCGCCGATGGATCCGCTCTTTGGTGTCGCTGGAGCACTGGCATTGGTGACGCTGCTGTCACTTTATTTGCGCTCGGAGCACGTGGTCAATCTGCGTCGTTTCAAGCTGCCCTTGTTCTCTTGTGTTCTGGCAGTCACTGGCTTGGTGGGAGTAATTGGCGCGATAGTGCTCTGGACCTTGCCCAATGGTCCGCAGGAGGCGCGCATTCCGGTAACGAGTCTGGGGATCGCGGCACTGTTGCTGGCTGGGCTTTCAGCCAAGTACCACCAGCCAGCCGCGTTGCGTGAGTTGCGATTGGGAGCGACGATTTACATTTTTATGTTTTTGATGATGACCGTCGCCGGCGCTGCGCAATACTTCAAGCCCCAACAGCCGCCAGAGTCGATCTCGGCTGGCGCACCGACCGACAAGGTGGCCGAAAAAAAAGCAGAGCGCGCCAAACGCCTTGAGAGGCGTGAGGAAGAGACTCGCAACGAGGTGCGCATCCTCACCTCCGGAAGTTATTTGGAGGCGGTCACCATGCGGGCCAGGAACTTCCCACAAAAAGCGGCAGGCGATGCGGGATTTTCATTGGTCCTGATGGCCATGTTTTTGATCGGTAGCTGGTTTGTGCGTTCGGGAGTGATGGCCAATACCGGCGCGCATCTGCCGTTGTTTCGTAAATTGGTGCTAGTCGGCTTGCCGCTTGGAATTGGGCTTGGACTGGCTGGCAGTCTGATTGCTGTTTCACACCTTCCAGGAGATGATTTTGACGGTTTTCAGCTGGCCAGGGGTCTTGCCATGCTGGGCAATTTGCCGGCCTGTTTGGGCTATGTCGGTTTGGTCGTATTGATGTTGCATGGCAATGCGTTTTGGTCCCGCGTTCGGATGCTCGCGCCGGTGGGGCGCATGGCCCTGACCCATTACCTTTTTCAGTCTCTTGTTTGTTCTGTGTTTTTCTTTGGATACGGATTGGGGCACTGGGGCATATCGCGGGCCGGGCAGGCATTGTTTGTGGTTGCCGTCTTTGCATTGCAAGTCGTGTTCAGTCAATGGTGTTTGTCGCACTTCCGCTACGGTCCCATGGAGTGGTTTTGGCGCGCCTTTACCTACCGCCAGAGCCCGCCGATGCGGCTTTCAGTGCAGCCCTTTTTGCTGCGCGAACAGGCTCCAGGGTA
>CAIQBN010000592.1 GCA_903870065.1 uncultured beta proteobacterium
CTTGCGACTATAGTCGCTGACTACAAAATTGCGTCTAAAGTGCCCGGTACCCCAATTGCGCGCGCGGTTGCAAATTGGGACTTTGAGCGTCGCGTCTTGAAATCAGAGAAGGACGACAAGCAGAAGCGAATACGAAGTCTAACGATGCGACTTCGACGCAGCAAACTAGCGACTTAAACACAGGAACACACACCCGAAAATAATAGCACGGCGGGACAATTTCTGCTTCCATAACCAATAGGAAGCACTATGAAACTCCCCTACGACCCCGATCCTACTGCGATCCACACATCCACATCGCCACCCGACACCATCGTGCGAAAAATGCACGTTGCGTCAGTCGTCGGCCTGTCAAAAACCCGCATCGAAACCCTTATCCGCGAGGGCAAATTTCCGCCCTGTTTCAAAATTTGTGAAGGTGGCCGGGCATCCGGCTGGCTGCGCTCCACCCTGGACAACTACAACGCTGCGCGCGCCAATGTGGCAACCGCCAGTCTATGCAAAAACGGAAAGGCAGCCCTATGAAAGCCGCGAAACCACCTCAGTGCTTTCTGTCGCCGCATATGACGCAGGTAGAGGTCAATGACTATATGGAAAACATGATGCGCAAAGAGTTCGGGCCTGAGGCTGAACTGATGATCATGTTTGCCCGAACGCTGCAGAAGATCATGGCCGACATCGAAGTCGCTGAAATTAACAAAACCGAAAGAAAAAAATGAATATGCTCCTCACCCACCCTCTTCTCAAAAATGATTTTCAGCGTGAACTGCCCCCCGCTGCCGACAAAAGCCAAAAGGCAAATCCGGCTTTCACCTGGCTTGTCGATCACAACGCGAAACAATTGTTGTTCAAAGCGATCAGTCAATGCACGACATTCAAACCAACGCCCGGCCTGGACGGTAAGCCATCACACTGGACCGCGCCACCGCCCTGCGGGCCTGATCAATGCAGCGTTATCGTCATGGGCTTGGACGGTAAGGGCGCACTGCGCGCCTGCGCCAGCAATGCGGTACCCAAACCGGTGAGAATCGAAGACCCGTGCCCGGTGAAGTTTTTTGAAACGTTTGATGCGCTGCGGTCCAAAGCAGGACAGGTCGAACGGTTGCACCAGGTGGTGTCCAGCGTCGCATCCAAAGAACACATGGACTGGGTGGACCGCGTCTTCAAAGAGGGGAACCGTTGTCGGACCAGCCCGATTTTTCTGATCGTGCTGGATGGAGAGAAGCAGTACTTCTATGCCACCACTGCGCTGATCCAAGGTCCGCAGCAGATTGATCGCACCCTGGAATGGACTGGCAAAGTCGCCACGAAGGAGCAAGCATCATGATCAAAAAAATACATGATTACGCGATCCAGGCTGCGTGGAAGGGCGCAAACGATCGTCAATACAGCATTGAGTTTGGTTCAGAGCATAGGCATCTGTGGATGTTGCGCGAAATGGCAAGGTCGATCGACCCAAGTGTTGACAACGGACTGGGGACGAACGGTCAGTTCGACGATATGAACCGCCCGTCATGCTTTGTATTTAAAAGCAAAGCCTTGACCGAAGTATTTGCAGAGAGTGCCAGCAGCTTGCCGGCACGTCTCCTGAGCTTCTTGCGCGGCACTGCGTAGTCAAAAAAAACGGCGCCTGTGCAGGGCGCCGCTATCAGAAAGAATTTCAAAATGAACAACCAAATTGAAGGCGCGAGCCGTGGCGAAAGCAAGATTTACAGAGGGGGTAGCCCGGATATGGGTTTGTCCGCTGGTGTAAATTACTCACGGGGCGTGAATAAATTTGACAATACCCCTGCGCAGAATAAAGCGCCGGACTTCAATGCATTTGAAATGGCGGTACTGAGTGACCGAGCTGAAGAGAAGGGACTGCAGTATGTATGTTCCGCTTTTGAGTTGGGGGAGCATCGTGACCCGGTGAAATATCCCGGAAAAAAGCACTGGCGAACTGGCCGACTGGTTCAGCCGAGATCATTCCAGCCCTTTGACTGCGACGGCTTCCAAGATGCCAACACTTTCGTCAAAGCAAGAGCGTACTGGCAGCGTTTCAGGGGCTTTGGCTACACCACTGCTAGTAGCACAACGGGCGATCCCCGTGCGCGCGTTGTGCTGGCATTGAGCCGCCAAGTGAACCGCGATGAAGGCATCAGGTTGGGCTATGCCATGCAGGCAGTCGCCTTGACGGAACTAGGCGCAGATGCGATCAAATTCGATGATTCTGTTTACAAGGGCGAACAGCCGCTGTACCTACCGCCGACAACAGCGGAGGCGTTTTCGTTTTATGGCGAAGTGGTGGATGTTGATGCCATTTTGATTGGCGCGCCGGATGTGATTGCGGCAAAAAAAGTGGCAAGGCCGAGCCTTGGCCCAGTTGCACTGGCGTTGATGGGTAGTACGTTTGTGCTGGCTGATCGTGTCACCGATGGCGAAGGCCGGGAAGCGGCAATTCTGAAATACGCGGGCCACCTTAGAGGCAAACACATTGACCAAGCCACTATTGAGCGGGTTGTGCTGGACTACAACCAACTGCACATTAAACCGCCTTTAACAGAAGACGTTGTGCTCGACCGGGCTCGTCGATTTGAGTCACCCGAGTTTCGTCAAACGTCAAGCGAAGGCTGTTTGCCAGAGCCGCAGGTCCTGGTAGAAAGTCTGCCACCGGTTCCGACGTTTTTAATCGCCATGCTGCCGAAAGCCATCGGTGCCTATGTTCAGGACGTGGCAGAGCGCATGAGCTGCCCTGTTGATTTCCCGGCGGTTGCCGCCATGGTGGCGCTGGCTTCGGCTATCGGCTCGCGAATTCATTGCAAACCATACCCCAAGGGGACATGGATGGTGCCAGCAGGTGCCTGGGGAATGGTGGTGGCAA
>CAIQBN010000593.1 GCA_903870065.1 uncultured beta proteobacterium
AGCCGTGTCACCCTGCACCAACTGCCAGCCGGTGGATGTCTTGCTAAACACACTGACGCCTTGGCCTGTTGGCACCAATGCCACGGCAAAAATCCGGATGGCCTTGCCCACGTCCTCGCTCGCGGGGCGCAAAGTGGTTTGTAGCGTCAGGCTGCTTTCACTGCCCGAGGCCTGAGCTTCGGAGGCATTCGCTGATGCGGCTTTGGCTACGCTGGCAGACCCTAGCTGAATGAGCAAATAAATCAAGACGCAACCACATTTATAAAAGCAGTTATTCATGTTGGAGACTTCCTGGGCATATTTCGATCAAGTCGCATGCAATCAAGGAGGGGCATAAGTCAGTTGTGCCCTCCAAAGTCAATTTGCGTCGTTTCCGCTCGCGCTAGTTCGACAAATTCGTTTAAGCTCATACTTTCAGGTACTATCAAGCAAACCTTCTTGTGTTCACAAATGAAGAAGACAGTTTGCCATTTTTTTTCAAGTATGAAGCGACTTAGTGCACCCAGTGTTGCCGACATGCAGCAACTGCTTGAGCTCTATTCTGATGGAAAGTTCAAAGCGGCAGAAACCAAAGCAATCCGATTGTCGCGGAACTTTCCAAACCACCCGTTCGCGTGGAAGGTGTTGGGTTCGGTGCTGGAAAAAAACGGCGAAATTTACCGATCTCTTGTCTGCAAACGCAAAGCCGCAAAGCTAGCGCCAGACGATGTTGAGGCGCATCACAACCTGGGAAATGCTTTGATGAAGCATGGCAATTTTGCTGATGCGCAAGCTTGCTACACCAGAGTGTTAGCACTCAAGCCCACATTCTCTGAGGCCCACCGAACTTTGGGCAATGCGTTTAGGAAACAGGGACTCTTTAGTGAAGCCGAAAGCTCTTACCGGCAGGCCCTGGAAATTGATCCTCATGATGCTGAGAGTCACAATTGCCTGGGTGTTGCACTGAAAGACCAATACCGTTTCGATGAAGCGATATCCCACTATCGTCTTGCATTGGAGTGCAAGCCGTTGTTAGCATCGGCCATAGCAAACTTGGGGACGGCCTATTTTGACATGGGCCACTTGGACAAAGCAATAGCCCACTATCGCCAAGCGCTTGCACAAGAACCTAGCAATGTTGAATTTCATAGTCAGCTGCTTTTCTCTCTGCTGCACAGTGAAAAGCTTGCAACGCCCGAAGTATTTTCCGCGCATGTAGCATTTGCCAATTACTTTGAAACTCCGCTCCGGTCCTGCTGGATGCCGCATACCAATTCGCGCGACGCGGAGCGGCGTCTGCGGGTCGGGTTTGTTTCTGGTGACCTGCGCAATCACGCGGTTTCACATTTCATTGAACCCGTGTGGGGGCTACTTGATCCGGCGATTGTGGAGTTATGGGTTTACTCGAACTATGAAATGGAGGATGCGGTCACATTTCGCCTACGTCGCTGTGCATCCCAGTGGCACAAGGTGGTGGCGATGAGCGATGACGAACTGGCGCAACGAATTCGAGCGGATGGTATCGACATCCTGATTGATCTCTCTGGCCACACAGGACACAACCGACTTATGGCCTTTGCCCGCAAACCCGCACCCGTGCAGGCAACATGGATTGGCTACCCGGGGACGACCGGTCTGACATCGATTGACTATGTGATTTGCGATCGATTCAATGCGCCTCATGGCCTGTACGAACATTACTACACCGAAAAATTCGCTCGTTTGCCATCTACGGGGGCCTTTGCGCCATCGTTGCAGGCCCCCGAACTGAGCGAATTGCCCGCCTCAAAGAATGGCTTTGTGACCTTCGGCAGTTTCAATCGACCCAATAAATTGGGTCAGCGTGTCATCGAAGTCTGGAGTCGGGTCTTGCTGTCTGTGCCCGAATCCCGTCTTTTTCTAGGCAACATGGATGACGCTGGTGCTGCCCGCGCGCTGCGTGAGCGATTTGCGCATTTCGGTATTCGAGAAGAAAGACTTTCGTTTAGTCCGAAATTGCCCATTGGAGCTTATCTAGCTCTGCACAAGGAGGTCGACATAGCGTTGGACACATGGCCATACACTGGCGGTACAACGACCAACCATGCGGTTTGGATGGGTGTCCCTGTTGTTACATTGCGCGGACCGTCGCGCGCACACTGTCAGAGTGCCGCCGTATTGGGACGCATGGGATTAGAGGATTGGATTGCGCTGAATGAAGATGACTTTGTGCGGGTAGCGATTGAACGGGCTGGAGATGTTCAGGGATTAGCGCAACTGCGCAGAACGATGCGCGAGCGCTGGCTGAATTCAACGTGGCGTAATGAGGTTGTGATCGCCCGTGGTCTGGAGGCTGGACTAAGGTTGATGTGGCAACGTTGGTGCAAAGGACTGACTGCGGAACATTTTGAGATAGGCAACCCGTTCAAGGACAACGTTCATGCCTGAAATTGGACGCCCTCCTATTCGCATTCCTGTTTTGGTGCCCGATTTGCCAGACGCGCAGGCACTCTTGCCTTGGCTTTCCAAGATCGATACGGCGCTGCAATACACTAATTTCGGGCCCTTGGTTCAAGAGTTTGAACGATCCCTGAGTAGCGTGTGGGACACTGTGACGGAGTCCGTGCATGTTGTCAGCACAAATAGCGGAACCGCCGCTTTGGAGCTTTGCGTGGCCGCTTTAGCCTTGCCTGCGCGCTCCAGTGTGTTGGTGCCCGCTTTTACCTTTCCTGCGACCGCCACTGCAGTACTCCGCAGTGGGTTGGTCCCAATTTTCGCTGATGTGGCAATCGATACATGGCAACTGACACCTGAAACTGCCCTTGCCGTGTCACGAAAGCATAAATTATCGCTGGTTGTTCCTGTAGCGGCGTTTGGTTGTCCGGTAGATGTTGCTGGCTGGGACGCGTTTGTCGTAGAAACTGGTATTCCTGTTTTGATCGACGCTGCTGCGGCTTTTGGAAACCAGGAAATCGGCCGCTATACACACGTGGCGTTCAGCTTTCATGCAACCAAACCGTTTGGCATAGGCGAAGGTGGTGCTTTGGTAACACGTGACGCCGCAATGGCTTCACGGACGCGGAAATTGTCAAACTTCGGCTTTGAAGCGGACTTGGTGTTAACCGTTGGTGCGAATGCCAAGTTGTCAGAATATGCAGCCGCTGTGGCACTTGCCCAGTGGGCTCGGCAACCGACGCAATTGTCGAATCGACGTAGGCTCTGGTGCGAATACTCTGGGGCGGTGAGCAACATTTCTGGCTGTAGATTGCAGCGAGGTTTTGGGCCTGATCAATTGCCAGGCGCATTGGTTGTCATGTTGGCATCGCCCGCACAGGAAGTGGCCGCGGCGCTGATGTTGTCAGGTATCCAAACGCGTCGTTGGTACTACCCTCCACTTCACTGTCATCCCGCTTTTGCAAGGTTGACGCGATGTGGTCCTGAGGGTGAGGACTGTTTACCCGTAACGGAGCATTTGGCGCAACACACTTTGGGGCTGCCTTGGTTTGCCGCAATGTCGCCAATGCAATGTTTATCTGTAAGCGACGCGTTGGATGTTGCATTAGATGTCAGTCTCGGGAATGTCGAGAGCGTCATTTAGATCCACAAAGAGCGAAAAGAGTCTGTCAACGACGGTGCGACACAAGCTTGAATGAGGAGTCAATTGGGTGAGATTGAATAAATTAGTGGTATTTGGTGCTGAGCGTTTTTCAAGCTTGGCGTGGTATTGCCTGACCGTGGACAGTAGCTTTGAAGTGGTCGCATTCACCGTGGATCGTGCCTTTTTGAAGACTACACTCCACCACGGGCTGCCGGTGGTTCCTTTTGAGGAACTGGCAAAGCACTATCCACCCGGTTCGGTTCGTCTCATGATCCCTTTGGGTTACCGGGCGATCAATGGTTTACGTCGGCAGCGCTATGAAACTGCCCGAAAGCAAGGTTACGAATTTGTAACTTACATTTCCAGTCGCGCCATTGTTTGGCCCGACCTGACAGTAGGTCAGAATTGTTTGGTCTATGAAGGGTCAATCATCCAGCCATTTGCCCGCATCGGCGACAACGTGATTATCCGCAGTGGGTCGCATATTTCGCACCATTGTCACGTGGCAGATCATGTCTTTGTGGCGGCAGGCGTCACACTGGGCGGCAATGTCCTTATTGGAGAGCAGTCATTTGTTGGTGTTGGCGCTGTGCTGAGAGATGGGCTGATCATTGCTGAGCGTAGCTTTATCGGCGCGGGTGCCGTTGTTGTGACGGACACGGAGGCAGATGGGGTCTATGTTGGAAATCCTGCCCGCAAGGTTGAAAAATCGGCATTGGAGGCAAGTGGTGGTCACTAGCCATCGGCGGCGGCGCTTGCTCGTCACTAGCGTTGGCAGTCTTATTGGTCAGAATATTCTTGACGGCCTAGCGCAAGTGCGCGATGACTACTTTGTCGTTGGCCTGAATTCACAAGCGGATGCTGTCAGCAACTTTTTGTGCGACCGGGTTTATCTGTCCGCCACTCTCGAGGAAGTTGATGGCTTTAGCAATTGCTTTGAAAACGTTGTGGCGCGCGAAGCGCCGGATCTGATCATTCCGGGTCGCGATGACGATATGGTTTTTTTGGCGTGCTGGGCCGCAGAGACATCTGATTTTTTCGGCAAAGCGATGGTGGGTAATGTAGCAATCGCTGAAATTCTGCGCGATAAGTGGTTGACCCGTCAATTCGCCAAACGGCACGGACTGGCGTTTGTTGAAACGCTCAGGGACTTGGATGGTATGGAAGCAGTTCGGACGCTAGCAGAGCAGCAGGGTTGGCCTTTGGTTGCTAAACCTCGTTCGGGCAACGGGTCGAGAGGCGTTGTATTGGTCGGTTCAGATGCTGAGTTGATTGTGGCCTTTGCATGGCCCGGCTATTGTTTTCAGCCGTGGCTCGGTACGCGTCCCGACTTGGTGTCCATTCGAGGCATGATGCAAGGAAGAGGTGCCGATCGGTTGGTCACTGCCTAATATCGAATATATTGGTCTGCATGGTTGTATCGGCCCATGCAGTAAAGTTGCGGAACTCTTTTGCACCCACCACAGTGAGAGCAAGTTGGGTAGGTCCGAGCGTGTGCAGTTATTTCGTTCCCTGGAAGCCGAACGCATTCTGCAGTCTTACGCAGTGGCGTTGGGCGCCGTGGGATGGCGGGGACCTTTCAATATTCAACTGGGTGAGACCTTAGACGGGGATATATTGGCCTTTGAGGTCAATGGGCGTTTTACAGGTAGCTCGGCCACGTTGGGCGCCTTGGGGTTACACTTTGTTTTATCGGCAATTGCATCGTTTTTGGGCCAAGGTAAATCTGAATTACGCTACTTGGCCGAAATTCAGCGGGTAGATAAGCGTTTGCGTGATTGGCCAATGTCCAATCTAGCCATTGACTCGCTGATTAAACATGGTGTTTGGACCGACAAAGAGGAATAGATATCAATGAAAGTAGGTGAGCCAGTCATCATCAATTTGGCTTGTACTGGGGCGATATCGACGCGGACCATGAGTCCACATGTTCCCCTGAGTCATTCTGAAATTGTGGATGACGTGGCGCAATGCCTAGCGCAAGGGGTGCAGATGTTGCACTTGCATGCACGTGATGAAAGTGGAATGCAATCCAGCGACCCTGACCGCTATGGGCGTTTGATTGAGGCCATTCGCCAATTGCCAGGGGGTGCAGACGCTGTGTTGTGTACAACCACCACCGGCCGCCATGCAGTGGACTTTGAAAGTAGAGCTCAGGTCTTGTCGCTTGACGGTTCTGCTCGCCCGGATATGGCCAGCTTGACACTGAGTTCGCTCAATTTTTTGCATTCAGCGAGTGTCAATACGCCCGACACTATACGACGATTGGCTCAACGCATGCAAGAATGTGGAGTTCGACCGGAACTTGAGGTGTTTGATCTTGGCATGGTCAACTTTGCTCAGGTGTTGTGGAAGGAGGGCCTGATAACACCGCCGTTCTATTTCAACGTTTTACTTGGCAATATTGCAGGAGCCCAACCTGACCCCCTGTCGCTGGCAGCCATTTTGAACGCACTCCCGATCAATAGCGTGGTTTCGCTTGCCGGTCTTGGGCGCTCCCAATTGGGGGCCAACGGTTTGGGGATGTTATTGGCCGATGGGGTACGGGTAGGATTGGAAGATAATCTTTGGTTCGACCCAGCGCGGACGCAAATAGCGACAAATGTTGCGCTGGTTGGTAGAGTGATTCGATTGGCACGCGAGTTGGACCGCCCTCTGGCCAGCCGTAAGGATGTGCGCTGGCGTTTAGGCCTGAAGAGCGTGGTGTAAGTTCAACAAAGACATCAAGAGCACGACTGGTTTCGATAGGTCTGTGCCTATGCAAGCGCTGTGCGAGAATCTTTGATCACCATCGATTTGCGCTATGCCAGACGAATCCAATCTCTCTACCGCGTCTTCTGAAATTCAGCCACAGGTACTAGAAAAATTTGATGGCACGGCAGTGGTTCGCAAGCGGCCCAAGCCCGGTGAACGTCGAATCCAGATCCTGCAGGCTTTGGCCACCATGCTGGAGCAGCCCGGTGGCGAGCGTATCACCACAGCGGCTTTGGCCGCCCGGCTTTGCGTGAGCGAGGCCGCGTTGTACCGGCATTTCGCCAGCAAGGCGCAAATGTTTGAAGGTCTGATTG
>CAIQBN010000594.1 GCA_903870065.1 uncultured beta proteobacterium
AAGCGCTACGCCGTTCAATCAGAGCAAACTCTTGTCCATAGAGCGGATGAAAGGGGTGGGTGACCCGAAAAACCTTATACGGATCGAGCTGATCGTCTGTAGTTGGATGCTTATTCGAACGCCTGCATGGAGACGCCCATCGGCGTTTTGTGCAACAGCAAGCGGGCTCCATCCTCTTCTCCGGCAGCGACCACGCCGTCTATGTCCCCGTGTTCAGCACTTCGAATAGCGCGTGACCAAGGCAGAGCAATGTACTTCACCGCGTATCCGTGCGGCGCCAGTATTTTGGCCAGCAGGTCGATCATATAGCCCTGCCTTGAACTGCCCGGGATGCAGTTGAAAGGACACCAAGGGTCTGCCGCAACGGTAATGGTGCGGGCGTGCAACATGGCTCCAGCGATGCAAAGACCGGCAAAAATGCAAAGGCGAAACATGCGCATGGCTTGGCACCCAATCATCTGTCGACATCTATTGGATTCATTTTGGACTATTTTGAATGGTCTATTTTGAATCTTGTCGTTTCCACAACTCGGCGGTATGCCGAACGAACTCGGAATCTGCCCGGCGAGCCGCTCCAACCTGGCGAGTTTATGCCAGATATCGAAGTGCTTCGCTGTGGTTGGTAGGGTGCACTCAGGGTGGCTCGGGTTGTAGAGCGGGGAATAGTAACCGCCACCCAATACGTGGCAACATCCTGACGTCGCGATCCCTCGCCACCTATTGTGATACGCCCGATTCGACGCCAGGTGCCTCGAGACTGAATTGCGCGTCCGGTTGATGGGAGCATCCATTCGACCTTTCGATCCCGATGGAAAGTCGCCAAGCGGTTTACAGTACGACGGTCCCAATATTCCGGCCACAAGCCTGACGCCATGGTCTCCAATTATCTTGATGAATCGCAGGTCCGCTTCGTGTTGCGCCGTATGGTGTTGGCCCGATGGTGTTTGATATTTCTGGCATTCGTGGCCATCGCCCTGTTGCCGGCACTCTTGCGCATTGAACCCCAAACCGTCCCGATGTTGGCAATCCTGGTTACGGTCTCGGTATGGAATTGCTGGAGTCAAAAGAAAACGAGCATCTCGTCAAGTACTGGCCCATGGGAGATTGCTGAACAGCTGGCGGTTGATCTCATCGCTCTGGCTGGCTTGCTCTTTTTCAGCGGCGGGGCAACGAATCCACTAGTCTTTTTGCTGCTACCTCCCGTTGCGGTCGCGGCACTCACACTCCCGATGAAAATGCTTGCTGGGATTTCTGCTCTGGCGGTGGCATCCTATTCCTTGCTCATGGTGGAATTCATACCACTGGTTCTTGATGAACCCGCAAGGGCATCACAACTGCATCTCTCTGGAATGTGGGTCACGTTTGTGACTACCGTCGGGACCGTGTCTTGGCTGGTATGGATGATGTCCAACACCTTGCGTCGCCGCAATGCTGAATTGGCCCGCATGCGAGAGCAATCTTTGCGGGACGAACAGGTTTTTGCATTGGGCGCACTGGCAGCTGGCGCAGCGCACGAATTGGGGACACCTTTGGCTACACTCGCCGTGCTTGTGGACGAATTACAACATGGCGGCAATCTGGATGCACAAAATCTATCGGACCTCCAATTGATGCGCGCACAAATTACTTATTGCAAAAGCGTTCTTTCCGGCTTGACTGAAACGGCCCAGGTGGCGCGCGCGCAAGACGCAGAGCAGGTAGCCTGCGATGAATGGATACGCGCCCTCTTCATGCATTGGCAACGGCAACGCAAAGCAACGGACGCGACCCTGATCATTGCTGATAGTTTGGGGAATGCGCCAACCATGGTCGCCGACCCGACCCTCGACCAGGGGCTAATGAACCTGCTGGACAACGCCCACCGCGCCGGCCCGCCTGTAAAGCTGAGCATGTCGTGGGATCCAGCCAGCATCGCCATCACCATCAAAGACAATGGACCAGGTTTTTCGCCGCAGGCGATGGATCACGCAGGCAACCAACCTTCAACGGCCAAGCGCAACGGCCATGGGGTGGGGCTCATCTTGACGCTTGCTGCGGTAGAGCGAGTGGGAGGACATTTGGAGTTGAAAAACGATACGCTGCAAGGCGCAATTGCAAGGGTTGTACTGCCTGCGCTAGGGCGTGTTGAACATGAGTGACAGCGTCTTGCTAATCGATGATGACGCCACGTTCCGTGGCGTACTGGCACGGGCGCTGCGCCGCCGAGGTTTGAACCCAATCGAGTGCGCGGACCATGCCGAAACACTTGCGGCCGCACGCTGCCAGGCACCAGCCCGAGCGGTACTGGACCTCAACATCGGTGGCGTATCGGGGCTGTCACTGATCGCCCCGCTGCTCGACATTTCACCAGCATGCCGCATCGTCGTACTGACCGGATATGCCAGCATTGCTACAGCGGTGGACGCGGTCAAGCTTGGTGCAGTGCATTACCTAGCAAAACCGATTGAAGTAGATGCCATCGTCTCAGCATTTGATGCCGCCGGCAAGCCCCGCATTGAGCCTGCACTTGAGGCGCGTCCGCTGTCCGTCAATCGATTGGAGTGGGAGCACATCCAGCGCATATTGAGCGAAAACGACGGCAATATCTCGCAGACTGCGCGTGTCTTGCAGATGCACCGCCGAACCTTGCAGCGCAAATTAGGTAAGCGCCCGACACGGGAATAAAGGCCGCGGCTTGCTCAGACCTTGGCGCCTGTCGTGACCAGCAAGAAGGGCACCGTGCGACGCACACCGGCGCTCACCACAAGGAGGTTAAGACGCCACTGCATGGCACCGCTGACACAGACAGGTAGTACGGTCTGACCATAAAACTGACCACCAGAGTCCGGGGACAGTGCCATTCGAAAGACCCCCATACTCATCTCTAGACCCTCGAATTCAAGCTCTGCCTGGTCAAGCTCAATCCCGCGTGCGGTCAGCGACAAATGCATCGGTCGGCCCGATACAGCGTGTCGCGGCGTCACGGTGAGTGACAGGCTCTGGCCCTGCTCCAGAAGTACCTCGCAGCTTTGAGTACCTAAGTCACACGCGGCGGCTTGTTCCACCACCCGGGGAGCAGTATTTGCTGGGTCTCGGGCCAACCGTGCTCCGGCACTGACAATTGCAAGTAGTGCAAGAACGGTCAGACCATGGATCAAGAGATTGCGTCCAAAGGGCATGCAATAGAAAGTAGGATGACTGCACTATGCAGCGATTTAAGGACCAATTTCACGCAATGGGCACATTATGCGAAGTAGAGATTTTCGCACGCGACGTGACGCACGCGGGAGTCGCGTTCGCGCAGGTTAGGCAGGACGTAAAACGACTTGAAAGCCGATACTCCCGCTACCTGGAGACGAGCGAGCTTTCGGCCATCAATCGCGTTGCAGCCCAGGGAGGTGCTATTGAGGTGGATGACGAAACCGCTAGCCTGTTGAACTACGCTCAGGCATGCTTTGACCAAAGCGGTGGCTTGTTTGACGTGACCTCCGGCATCTTGCGGCGCGCTTGGAACTTTCACATTGGTTGCCTGCCAGAGCAGGCAGCTATCGACCAATTGCTTGTGCATGTGGGTTGGAATAAATTGTCTTGGCGTGCGCCTTACCTGCGCTTTGCGTCTGCAGGGCAGGAAATTGATCTAGGTGGCATTGTGAAGGAATACGCTGCGGACCGCGCAGGCAGTCTATGCAGAGCTGTTGATATAAGGCACGGCTATGTCAATCTCGGGGGCGATCTGACGGTCATAGGACCGCAGCCTGACGGCTCTCCTTGGCAGATTGGTATCCGCCATCCAAGGAACCCGAACATGCTGATGACAACGCTGGCACTTGCCTCTGGTGCTGTTGCCAGTAGCGGCGACTACGAGCGGTGCATCGTGGTTGGTGGTGTTCGGTACGGCCACATCTTAAATCCTCGCACGGGGTGGCCGGTGCGGGCGATTGCCGCGGTGACCGTCCAAGCACCCATGTGCGTGGTGGCAGGCAGTCTGGCCACCATTGCCATGCTGAAAGAACACGATGGTCCTCTTTGGTTGGCTGAAATTGATTTGCCTTGCATTTGGATGAGCATCAATGGAGAAGTGGGCGGCTGGTCAATGCCTGACCACAAAGCTCCCTGAGACGCCTCAGTGCACGGACCTGCCGCGACAATTTGCCGCACCTGTAAGGGCGAATGCGACTTTAGACTCTGCTTACCCCAGTTTCGGTCTATGCCGACTGCCTTCGGTCTAGTTCTTCTCAGTCAAATTTAGGAAAAATCAATGCAATCGCTGAAATTCAAAGCCCTCGTCGCCACTTGTGTCGCTATCGCAAGTGGCGCGCTATCCCAGAGCGCGGTTGCACACACAACCGTTCAGGTGCAGGCAACGGAGGGCACCACCACCTACAACAACTTGGTCATAGGGCACGGTTGCACCTTGGCAGACGGCTCCAAGCTGCCTGTGATCGCACAAAGCGTGGTCTTCCCGACGGTGAACCCGAAACTGACCGTGACAGGCACACTCACCGGCACTATGGACAACGTCCTGTCGGTCACGACTTTTGCAAACCTGCCGCAGTTGATTCAGAACAACAGCATATTCACGAAGCAGTCTGAGAAAACCAACGCGACCGGCAATGTAATTGGCTTTAGTAGCACTGAGGGATCGTTAGATCCAAATCTGCACGGGCTAATACCCTTTCGCACCGGGGGAGTCTCTTTTGGCACAGGCTCCTGCATTACCAAGTTGGTTGTGCAGATTGCCGTCGCTGATATTTGCCAAAAGAATGGCGCAAAGAATCTCTGGATCCCTGCCGTCACAACCAAGTTTTCTGATCCTGCCATTGACGGCATTGGATCGCCCGCTTCTTTGACGATTAACCGTGATACCAGCAAGAACCCACTGCCCGCGAACTGCGGCACGGGGTATTCCGTAACTCTCACACCTTCCGCGGAAGATGTGGATGCGAATTTGCCCATTCCAGGCTACCTGTGACCAACGTCGGTCTAACGTACGCCAAGGCGTTGCAATCTGGAAGACAAACATGAGAATAACATCGCATAGAAGCTTTGCGCGGAACCTGCCCACAGGCAGCTTCAGGCGCCTTGCGATGGCCGTAGTGACTCTTCTGGCCGGGCAGGCTTACGGGCACTCCTTTGTTATTCCCATGGGTGCAGCAGCTGACAAGACGCACTACATTGGGGTCGTATGCTCAACCGACGGTGGCACTGAAACTGACCACCTTTACCTGCAAGTACAGTCTCAAACGTCCAACGGCCCACTGATCAGCGTACAAGCCCACAAAGGCGTTCTGGCAACAAATACCACTGACCCCGTTGGGGGAGATGCTGCACCGAGCCCGCCGGTTGTCGTCAAGGGGGGCAATGGCCTTTACCAGGTGCTGATGAATAAGTCCGGCTTCGGCGAAATCACCTATTTATTGACCGTACACTGCATGGATGCCACCGGAACCATTCATACGGGAACTGATTTTGCCGTGTTCCAGTATGAGTAACACCCAGAGACTAGGCTGTAGGGCCTGCTTCTGGCTGACCGCAGGCCTGTGTGTTGGCTGCTTTGTCAGCGGATGCGCCACGGTGGCCCCTTGGGAACGCGGCACTCTGGCCAAGGCACACATGGCGACCGATGCGACCCCCACGCAAAGTGCCTTGCGGGCCCATGTGCAAGTCAGCCGGGAGGCAGCCGGCGCCGAAGGTACCGCCGAAGGCGGTGGCTGCGGCTGCTATTAGTACGCTACTGCCCAAGTTGTTGCGCGCGTGAACCACATTGCTCTTGCCTAGGAATGTCTGAACGGATCAATGCCGCGACTCGACCCTGCCATACGTTGCAGGCGCTCACTGCTGCAGCGATGCTGCTACCCGGGCTTCCCACCATCCCTGCGCACGCGTCCGACGACCCTAATACATTCTCATTGCAGTACGGTCGCTATGTCGAAGGCGACCGATCACCCACGCAGAACGCTCCCAATCGATTTGCCCCACTTCATGTCGATAGTCTACGTGGGGCTGCGCAGTTTGTGCTCCACACCAATGACACGCTTCAGCTCAACCTGGCGCAAGACACTTGGTCGGGTGCGACGCCCATCACCACAGCGCCCACCAGTTTGAGTGGCAATCGGCCGATCCAAACCGGTGCCGCTGGCAAACTCGTCGTCGTGGGCGCATCGCCCATGATCAATGGGCGGGTACAGCTGAATCGACAATACCAGCCCATTGGATCCGATTCTGTGGTTCACACACTGTCCAGCGCATCTCCGGAGACCCGCCGACAGGTAGACATGAAGCTCAGTCGCAGGCTGACCAATGGCACCATATCGGTCGGCACCGGAATGTCGCATGAGCGGGACTATACGGCGACTTTCATCAACTTCGCACGCCGCTGGAATGTCAACAACGACCTGACCAACTTGACCACCGCGTTCAGTTACACCCGCAGCGAGACGCAGGCCGTGCTGGACCATGACGCGGCACCCTACATTACCAAAACCGCGTACCTAGATCAGGTGGAAACAGTCGCTGGCCTGCAGACCCTGAAAGGTGCCCGAAATGATTGGACAGCTTCTTTGGGTTGGGTACAAGTGTTAGGTCCGACTTCTTTGCTGGAGTCCAATCTGAGTTTTTCGCGGGCCGCAGGTTACTTGGGAAATCCCTACAAAGTGATGACGGTCCTTTTCGCCGATCCTGCCGCCCTGGCGGGAGGGGCTGTACAACTGTCCAGCGATGCCCAGGCCTTGTTGGAACAAAGACCTTCGCAACGGAGGCAGTGGAGCCTAGGCACCCGTTTGATACAGCACATTTCTCCATTGGATGCTTCTCTTCGATTGGGTATGCGTCGCTTCACCGACGATTGGGGCATTGCGGCCAACAGCTATGACCTGCAGTGGACTCAGCCGCTGGACGGCGGTTGGACAGTTACCCCGCGCTTACGCTACTACACACAAGATGCAGCCAGTTTTTACAGCAGCTATTTAGTGTCACAGCAAGCCTTCCGCAAACTTACGGTATCTCCGGACGGCGACTTCACAATTGTGCCATTTGATGCCGCGAAATTACCGGCCTTCTTTTCCAACGATCAACGTCTCGCCGGCTTTGGCAGCACCAATATAGGCATCAGTGTATCCAAACAATTGGCACGCGGAATCACGCTTGAGGCGGGGGTGGACTACACGCGCCAGTCGGGTTCGCTTAAGTCGGGCAACGGCAAGGCAGGTAGCTTTGCGGACTTGTCCTATCAAGTCGCCAATTTCGCAGTGAAGTTTGATCTGGACGCTAGTCGCCAGATCACTGATTCTTCAGTCCAAGCACGTGTGCCAGCAGACGTGGTAGGCGACACGCACCCGCACTCCCACCACGCAGGGTCAGCGCTGCCCCCCGCCGGCGTCATGTTTGCCCACCCTCTGGTTGGGGCGGGCGAATGGATGCTCGGTTATCGCGCCATGACTGTACTGGACCGTGGCCCAATGCGAAATGGGCATTCCCAGCTCAACGACGTGCAGACGGTCACGCTAGGCTGCGCTCCCCAACTATGCTACAGCAGACCCATGGAAATGCGCATGCACATGCACATGCTGGATGTGATGATTGGCCTGACGGACGGCGTCAACTTGATGCTGATGCCACAGTATGTGGATATGGGCATGCAGACGCGACTGTTGGATGGGGCGCCCTCAGTGCCCAGCGGAACAACAACGCACACAGGCACACACGAAACCGGCGGAATTGGTGATACATCAGCACACATCATCATGGCATTGAAAGTAGGCGCTACAGAGAGCGTCTTGTTGTCGGTTGGCCTCAGCGCGCCAACCGGAGACAGTGGCATTGTGTTGCGACGTACCCACCAACTAGAAGCCGGCTACGCCCACTACGGCATGCAACTCAGCAGCGGCACCTGGGATCTGATGGCAGGCATGACATACCTGCGCAAGGCCGGAGCTTGGGCCTTGGGTGGACAGGTCAACACAACACAGCGACTGCAATCCAATAACAAACAAGGCTTCGCACTGGGCGATGCTTGGCAAGCCACCGCTTGGTTTCAACGGCCATTGAACGGTTGGTTGACTGCGTCATTTCGAGGGTCATATACCTACCAGGAAAGCATTCACGGGAAACACGAAACACCCGGTTTGGCCACGTCCCCCGCTGACTTACCAGCCAACAATGGCGGTGGCCATTTGGACATGGGAGTGGGTGTGGCGGCGCATATTCAATCTGGTGCCCTGCGCGGGTCAAGTGTTGCATTGGAATGGATGAAACCGCTGCGGACCGTCCCAAATGGTGTCCAACTGCCCCGCGACAGCACCTTCAACTTGCGTTGGATGGTGGCCTTCTAAGAGATCTGCCCGATAGCCACCCACACACTGCTTTACGCATCCGCGCCAAAAATTGCCACGCAAGGCCGCCTGGGATGTCGGTGCGGTCAAAGCCGTAGTGCCAATCGTGACGTAGTTGCGCTGCCCGGGCAGGTAGGCATGTGTGCAGCAGGGCGCGGCGCAGACCTTGTCGATGGCGGCGATGAAAGTTCACACGAAATTCCCGTGATTCGATCTGTCAGCATAGAAACTGGACGTTAGAGGTACGAACCATCTTCCCCTTTGAAGCTCCCATCGCTGCCTGCCACCTTGCATTCTTGCAGCGCCCGGCAATGCGCGGGGCATTGCAAGCCTTGTCATGTGCTTTGCAATGGTAGTGGGGGTCCCCGTCCTCTCCTTCAGTGGCCGGCGTGCGCGCCAGCAAATGGAGCCGGATCGGGGTCGGAGATGGCCTCCATCAGGGAGCGTGGTGACTGCAAAGATCGCGCCACCGACTCACACAGTTTTTGATTACGGACGAACTCTGGAGCAAACCACAATGTAGTGCCCAGGCTGACCGGCCACGGGAAGTGCGGAGCACTTTGCGCTCTTGGCTTGAACGGGGGAGACAAAAAATGCGCTGCTGACGGTAGCAAGTACAGCGAGCGTTGCGAGCAATTTGCGGGAAGATTGGGTCATAGTGTTTCCTTGTTGCAGCCCCAACATTGAGGTCGTTCTCCTTTTGCAAGGCTTGTGCCACATCATTAAGTCTTTATAAATCAACAACTTACATTCAGTGACTCAATTGAAATGCGGCAAGGCGCCCACTTCCTTCACGCATTTTTGGGTTATTTCCCCCATGCAAGTCTGAAATTGCATCCAGTTGTCACCGATTCAGCGGGTGCATGTGATCAGGCCAGACCGCGCCTACCAGGTGGTATGCAGCTTGACCGCGAACTGTTGAAACGTGTTGTCGTACAGGGCAAGCGAGGAGACGTTGCGAACCTCGCTGAATTCAACGCGCAGTGTTGTCCGGCTGGAGATTTCATGCTGGGCGGAAATCTCCAGGCCCACAGCCCGGTCCACGCGTTGCGGCTCATCTGGAAATGCAGTGTCGTCAAATCGCAGTTGTTGCAGGGATATGCCGGTCGACAAGGTGAGGTCCTGCCAGCGCCATTGAACACTGCTCGACACCATGGCACTGCTGTACGACAGTTCCGTGATCCCTCTTTCATTGCGCTCACGGGACACAAACGCAGTAATGTCGAGTCCCTCCAGGCCCGCAATCGGCTGCGCCACGTGGCGTTGAAGCGTAAGCGATGTGGTGGACGAATCGAGGTCCGAAGAATCCTCCCGGTGCTTGTTGCTGGACAAGTCGGCAATGGCCATCCAGAGATTTCCGCTGGTTTCAGAATGGGTCCAGGTCACTTGGGCACCGCGAACCTCCCGAAAGACCTGCCCTGCAATATCGATGCGCTGCAAATTGGCACCCAAGCCCACGCTTTCCGAACCTAACGTGCGGTGAAGGGATGGCTGGATCGACAGGATTCCAAAATCAAGGTCAGACGCGGATGGCGACTTCTTCTGGTTGAAATCGGCAGCCAGGGTCAATCCCCAGCTTTCTCCTAACTTCCAATTCGTGAAGGTTTGCAGTCCCAGGTAAAAACTGGGTCCACCCTGGCGCTGCACGCCGTCCAGGCTGATCAGCTCACCTTGTGGTGAAAGCCGGATCAGTGGTGATGTTTGCGACTCGTAACCGTAGCCGACATCGGAGCTGACTTGAGTGGCGTCGATTTCTTGGGCAAACGCGCACATGCCCGTCAAGACCGCCGACACGAAGACGCAGACCTTGACTCCGCCACCGGGACGCGTTCGCATCCGCAAATCAGACGCCTTTGCGGCACACCTGCGTATAAACATTGCTGCCGGTCGCGGGGGTTGACGACACTAACACCCAATAACATTTGACGCCCTTGCCCAAGCTGACGGTGTTGCCGGCCATTGCCGTTTGTGGCGCAACCAGGAGCGAACCGCTTGCAGCGGCAAACAATGCAAAGCCAATCATGCGTTTGGAAATGGAATTCATCATGAGTATTCTCCAGAGGGTAGTGAGTAGTGGATAGTGGGTTTCAAAATCGTCACGGACCAGCCGCTGCGACAGTAAGCTTTAAGCACACACCGTGCCAAGTAGATTTTTCAATTAAATCAATGACTTAGCGGTTTAAAAAGAGGTAAACCCCAAACAAATGGGGCAAGTCACCCAAATCCTTTGGGGCAATTCCCCCACCTATCTATTGGCGGTACCGTTGCCCGACGATTCGGCCAATCCTTGGTCGCCGGTGACTTTTACGTTAGGCTTCGCAGCAATGCTGCACCGAACTCCACTGTTTCTCACCTGCTCTAGCATCCACTTTGCAGCCGCCATTTCGGCTTTTGCGTGGTCGTTTTCCGCATCAAGTGATGCCTTTGACGGCCGGGAGGTCTCATGGCTTGGTAGGCATATTGCTTCGGCAGCTGTTGAAGTTCTCTGGTTTCCGGTCCCGGCTCTGGCGCAAGCAGCAAGGTCCATTGGCTACCACCCTTCACCGTTGACGCAGTGGCTACTCCTACTAGCCAACAGTGCGCTATGGGGCCTGGTGGTCGCGTTGCTAATTACAAGGCTGTGGCCCGCTGCACGTCGCGCCCTTCAGCAAAAATGAGTTGGCATCGAATGCAGCGCACTCTCGTTTTGCTGGCCTTCGCAAGCGGCGCAGCGGTTGCACAATCTTTGTATTTTGGGGCTGAGATCGCCCCTGACGCTAGATCATTGGTTTTGCGCACGCCGGCTGGAACGGAAGTTGCACCCACTTTGCCGGAACAAGTGGCGTTCTCGGCGCCGGGGGTGACTTCGGATGGCCGCTACGCCGGATGGCTTGCACTGTTCCCGAGCTGCTGTACCTCGTACCCAATACCGCTGACCCTGGTTGTCATGGGACCGAATCGCTCACTTCGCCGATTTGAAGGAAGTCAAGCTACTTTTGCCTGGTGCTTTGCCGCCTCGGGCAAGGCGGTGGTCTACCGAAGATCGGCCCTGCATGGCCCCGGCCCCGAGCACTTTGAAATGCGCCGCATTGAAGATGGCTCACTCTTGAACAGTC
>CAIQBN010000595.1 GCA_903870065.1 uncultured beta proteobacterium
TAGCCGGCGGCCACGGCGGTGACTTGATCCAATCCGGGCACCCGAACTGGCGTGGTGGCGTCGCCCCGTGAGCCGGTGCCCAATTGACCGGCAAAGTTGGCACCCCATGCCCATACCGTACCATCGCGACGCCGTGCCAATGTGTGCTGGTAACCTGCGGCCACGGACGTGATGTCAGACAGACCTGCAACCTGTGCAGGAACAGGTCGCGCGCCAAGTGGAAAATCGCCCAAATAGCCGTCGAAATTGCCACCCCAAACCCAGACTGTGCCGTCCGACTTGACCGCGGCCGAGCGGGTACCGGCCGCGGCTACGGTGACCGCATCGCCCAGAGCGCTGCTGCGAACCGGTGCGCTCTGGCCTGCAGTACTGCCGTCACCGAGCTGCCCGGCGTAATTTCCTCCCCAGGCCCACACCGTGCCGTCTGATTTGAGAGCCAGCGTGTGGGTGTCGCCGCCAGCGAGTTGGGCGCCAGACGGTGCGGCTCCAAGATTGAGTCCGGGAACGATCTGGGGCTCGGTTGCCATGGCGGCGCGCCCCAGCCCGAGTTGGCCGGAAGTGTCTTCACCCCACACAAAGACCTGGCCGTCTGTGCGCAAGGCCATGGAATAATTCCAGCCCTTCACTACCATGGGCGGTACGGCGCCCGCCATAAGGGGGGCGAATAGATAGGCCAGTAGCAGACCGCGCAGTGTGGTGCCAGTCATGCGTGCCCGGCGGTTGGCTGTGCCAAGGAAAATCTCATCCGCTGGTGGTGCTTCATGTGCAGTCTCCTGAAAGGGTCGGCAGCAACGCAAATGCCCCACGCCTGTGCTTGCAAATCGCAGGCGTGCCCGCAACATACTGTTCTTAGCGGCCCAGGCGCGAGCTTACCGCGTTATGGCCATCTTCATAGTCGGACCTTTCACTCTACACTTTGCCTCGAGCACGACGCCGTATGAAAAAATTGAAAATCACCACCGAACGGACTTGGATGTTGACCAAGCTCTCGGCAGAAGCCGACGGTGCGCGGCGCGCCATTCCCTGGGCTAGGCAAGGAGTCACGGATTTCTTGTCCTAATTGCCATGGTGTTCAGCACCCTATAGTCTGGCCCATGCTGCGGTTTTGGATCATTTTTTTACTCGCCGGTGGGTTGATATGCCCCAGGGCGCAGGCACAGCAGCAGGAACAGGAACAAGCTCCGGAGCAGACCATTGCGGCAGCTTTTACGTTGGCTATTGAAGCCCCCGACACTATTCGCAAGCTGCTGGAGCGGCACCTGGATTTGTTGCGGTACCGGGAACAAAACGACTTGAGTGCAAGCGAACTGGAGCGCCTGATGGCCGATGCGGTGCGCGACACCCGCGACCTGGTCGCTACCCTGGGATATTTCTCCGCCAACGTTCAGATAGCGCGCCAGACCGGCGGGCAAATCACGCCACCGGTATTGGCCTTGACCGTTAACCCCGGCTCCCCGACGCTGGTGAACGATGTGCAAATTGCCTTCCGGGGCCCTATCGCTGAGGATGATGCCTATGCGTCGCAACGCCAGCGCATTCAGGACAGCTGGCCCTTGCGCACCGGCATGCATTTCTCGCAGGCAGACTGGGACACCGCCAAACTGCAGGCCTTGCGTCAACTCGTCACGCAGAACTTCCCCAGCGGCCAGGTCGCCAGTTCCAGCGCCGATATTGACACCAAAGACCACCTTGCCAGACTCAGCATCACGCTTGAATCCGGTCCAGCCTACCGTTTGGGCGGCCTTGTCATCACCGGTTTGCAGCGCTATGACACGGAACTCGTTACCCGTTTGGCCCGATTGGAGCCCGGCACACCCTATACGCAAACCAATCTGGTAGACGCACAGCAGCGCCTGGTTGACAGCGGATTTTTTGATTCCGCCTATGTGGCCCTGACCACGGCAAGTGATCCTGTCGCCGCACCGGTGGTGGTGGAAGTGCGGGAAGCACAACTTCAGAAGCTGGTGTTTGGTGTGGGCATCAGCACCGACGCCGGGCCACGCCTGTCTGCCGAGCACACGCACCACCGGATTCCAGGCATTGGTTGGCGCGCCGTCTCCAAACTGGCTCTGGACAGTGAGACACGCGCCCTCGGCACGGAACTCACCTCCAGACCCGATGCGGACCACTGGCGCTGGATCGCAGCGGCCCAGCTGCAAAACCAGCAGTCCGCCAGCACGGACACCAATAGCCAACGGTTGCGGGCAGGCCGAATCCAGAGCCAGGACCGTGCCGACCGATCGGTCTACGTTCAATATGACAGAGCCAATAGCGCCAGCACCGACAGCACACCCGAGTCGGTGGTCCAGGCCGTCAGCGGCAACTATGCCGTCACGCTGCGCAACTTTGACAGCACACCCTTTCCTTCGCGCGGCTGGGGTCTGGGACTGGAAGTCGGTGGCGGAACCA
>CAIQBN010000596.1 GCA_903870065.1 uncultured beta proteobacterium
CTGCTGGGACGGTTGTTGCGGTGTTGGGGCCATCAGGCTCAGGCAAGTCCACGCTGGCGCGTGTCATCGTTGGTATCTGGCCCGATGTAGCGGGTGATGTGTTGCTCGACGGGTTACCCATTGGCAGTTGGAACCGCGTCGAGCTCGGCACCCACTTGGGCTATTTGCCACAGGATGTGGAGTTGTTTGAAGGCTCCATTGCCGAGAATATTGCACGCCTGGGGCAAGTTGACTCAGCCAAGGTGATTGAGGCAGCCCGCTCCGCCGCACTGCACGAGATGATTCTGCGCTTCCCCAAAGGTTACGACACCCCGATCGGTGAGGCCGGCGGGCTGTTGTCTGGCGGTCAGCGTCAACGTATCGGACTGGCGCGCGCGATCTATGGCGACCCGGCACTGATCGTGCTGGACGAACCCAACGCCAATTTGGACGACGCAGGTGAAACCGCCCTGCTTAGAACCGTGTCGGACCTCAAGGCCAAAGGCAAAACCGTATTGCTAATCACCCACCGCCCAGGCGCAATCGCAGTTGCCGACCGTCTGATGATTTTGCGTGACGGTGAAATCATCGCCAACGGCCCCAGGGACGCGGTCATCGCAGCGCTACGCGCACCCGGGGCGCCGCCGCCTGCTACGCAACCAATTGCGTCACCGCAGCCCGCCTGACACCGTCCGCACAATTAACAATTTTTCAATTGAGGCCGCCATGGCAACACCAGACATCTTGAAACAACTCAAACCTTCCGAAGCGCAATCCCCCACTGGCAACACCGACATCGCATTGGCAGGAAACCATAAGCAGGGCCGCTCCAGCCGCATTGGCCTGTGGTCGCTGGGTATCGGAGTTGGCGTATTTCTGCTCTGGGCAGCGTTTGCACCACTGGATGAAGGAGTCCCCAGCCAGGGGCAGGTGGCCATTGACACCAAACGCAAGCCGGTGCAGCACCTCACGGGCGGCATTCTCAAGGAAGTTTTGGTCGGCGAGGGCGACGTCGTTAAGGAAGGCCAACTGCTGGTCAAGATGGACGATGCCGCAGCCAAGGCCAATTTCGAGGCTATCCGCCAACGCTATTTGGGCTTGCGCGCCATGCAGGGCCGCCTGCTGACGGAGCAGGCCGGGCGCAGTGCAATCCAGTTTCACCCGGACTTGCTGGCGGCCGCCCAGGACCCCTTGATCCGCTCGCACATGCTGAACCAGGAACAGCTATTGCAGTCCCGGCAAGGTGCATTGCGCGCCGAATTGCAGTCATTCGAAGAAAATATCCAGGGCCAGGAGGGCTTGTCCACTGCATTTGAAGCCATGCTGATCAACCGCAAAAGCCAGCTTGCGCTGCTGACGGAGGAACTGAACCAAACCAGAGGCTTGGTCAAGGAAGGATACGCGCCGCGCAATCGTCAGCTCGAACTTGAACGCTTTGTTTCCGAGTCCAGCTCCTCCATCGCGGAGTTACAGGGCAACATGGTGCGTACCCGGCGTGCCGTCTCCGAACTGCGCCAGCGCGCCATTTCCAGGCAACAGGAATACCGCAAGGAAGTAGAGTCACAAATGGCCGAGGTCACCCGCGAGGTGCAGGGAGACTATGAAAAGTTTCGCGCCCTGCAAGATGATTTGGGTCGCACAGAAATCCGTTCTCCGGCTGCCGGTCAGGTTGTCGCGCTGGCCGCGCAAACTGTAGGCGCAGTCATTGGACCGGGACAAAAATTGATGGACATCGTGCCTGCGAATCACGCCTTGATGCTTGAGACCCGGATTCCCCCACAACTGATCGACCGTATGCATGCCGGCATGCCGGTGGACGTGCGTTTCTCTGCATTTGCCCACTCGCCCCAACTGGTCGTCACGGGTCAAGTGGTCTCCGTTTCCGCCGACGTATTGACCGAGCCACAAAGTGGCATTGCGTACTTTTTGGCACGCGTCTCAGTCACACCCGACGGCTTGAAGACGCTGGGCAAGCGCCAAATGCAGCCAGGCATGCCCGTCGAAGTGGTCTTCCGCACCGGCGAGCGCTCCTTGCTGACCTATTTGCTGCACCCCCTGACCAAGCGGGTGGCAGCATCCATGACAGAGGAGTAATGCAGTGAAACAGTATTTTCAAACGGGCCGGGGGCGCACTTTGCTGCTGACCGCGGCGGCGATGGCGGCCACACTGGCCTGCGCTCCGGCCTGGTCGATTAACCTGTCGCAGGCCTATCAGGCCGCGCTGGAGCAAGATTCCTCGATTCGCGCCGTGCGCGCTGCCACCGAAGCGCGTCAGGAGCGGGTGCCGCAAGCGCGATCCCAACTGATGCCGAACGTTTCCTTGAGTGCCTCGCGCAACCGCAATGAGCTGGAAAACACAGCGCCCAACTTTCTCGGAGAAGCCGCCACCACCAACTCCAGTTATGGCAGCGGCAATACCACCCTCACCGTGCGCCAGCCGCTGTTTCGCAAATACCAGTTTGCCGATTACCAACAAGCACAGGCCCAGGTCGATGATGCCAACGCCGTGCTCGAGCGCGAACTGCAAAACCTGGCAGTGCGCGTCAGCGGCGCCTATTTCGAGGCCCTGCAGGCCAACGAACAGTTGACCCTGGTTTTATCGCAAAAGACAGCCTACACCGCACAACTCGACGCCGCCCGCAAGCGCTTTGCTGGCGGAGCCGGCACACGCACCGATATCGACGAAGCGCAGGCCGCACTGGATTTGAACGTCGCGCATGAACTGGAAGCGCAACAAAACATCGCCTTCACCCGTCGCCAGCTTCAAATGATGATTGGACAACCGGTTGACCGCCTGTCATTGGTAGACCCGGCCAAGATGCCTTTGACCAATCCGACACCCGAGCGGGTGGAAGAATGGATCGAGCGGGCAGAAGCAAACAGCCCGGAAATCCAGTCCCTGAAAGCCCAGCTCGAGTCCGCCGGTTTTGAGGTTGACAAAGCGCGGGCCGGCCATTACCCCACAGTGGATGCCATCGCCCAGTGGTCCCGCAGTGAAAGCGAAAACGTCACCAACGTCAATTCAAGCTACACCAACCGCTCGATGGGTGTACAGCTCACGATCCCGATCTACAGCGGAGGTTATGTCAGCTCCACCATTCGCCAGACACTGGCTGAGCAAGAGCGTGCCAGTCAGGCACTGGAGGCCATGCGGCGCGACATCGACATTCGGGTGCACCGCGAATTCAGGGGTGTGACAGAAGGCGTCCTCAAAGTCAGGGCGCTCGAACAAGCCGTGCGCTCAACCGAGCAAGTGGCCCTGTCAAACCGCCGCTCGTTCGAGGCGGGCAGTCGAACCTTGACCGATACGCTGCATGCCGAGCAACAACGGGTGGCCGCGCAGCGCGACCTTGCGCAGGCACGCCTGATCTATTTGATTTCCCGCGTGCGCCTGCACGCCCTGTCCGGCGGCACGAAATCCCAGGCGATTGATGAAATCAACGGCTGGTTGAAAGACTGAGCGCGCGAGACCAGGAGCGTGTTTTGGGGCTTCGCCTGGGTGCGCACAACGCGTTGATCGCGCTGACAGCGGATGTGGTGCAAGAGTTGGTGAACCTGAACTTGCCTCACAACAATGACAGTGACTTACACGTCAAATTGACCTTTAGACCTCGTCAAATAAACGTTGATAGCTATATTATTTATAGCGATGCGGCATTCAAACCATGGCCAGCAAAGGCTGTAGCACACTGGCTCCCAGCCGCATGGACCGGGCACCGCTCCAGCCGGTCAGCGCATCAGGGTGCTCGGCGTTGTCTTTGAACGGCATTTCAATGGTGAGCGCCAGGCAGCCAAAATTTTGGGCCACCCAGTTGGTCGCCAGGGTCGGGTTGGCTTTGCCGGGCTCACACGCGCCGTAGTTGAATCGATCCTGAAAGTCCGGGCAATTGGCCATCCAGTGGGCCTTGAATGCCGATTCGAGGGCTGCCACACGCGCCGTGTAACCTGGGTTGCCTTCTGAGCCGACCACAAAGTTGTAGGGCAGGGC
>CAIQBN010000597.1 GCA_903870065.1 uncultured beta proteobacterium
ACTGCTTCGCAGATAGCCGCTGCGTCAGCCGCGTCATTCTTGCCATGCTTACCGCCCATGCGGTACGGAACCACGAATTTCGGCGCCATGATGCGAACGGTGTGGCCGAACTTCTGGAATTCGCGTGCCCAGTGGTCGCGCCAGAGCAAGCCTCCATCCCGATCAAGCATGGGGGCAATTTGGCGATGAGTTCAAGCAACTTGGCACGCTTGACATCGGGGCGAACTAGCGCAGGCTTCCCGGCTTCGTTGACACCATGGACAGCAAAGACATTTTTGGCGAGATCGATTCCAACAGTTACGATATTCACGAGCATCCCCTTTCGAGTCAGTTGATGAGAGTAGAGAACCCCATCATTGCACTTGATTACCGTCGCCCACCCGCATGGTGGTCAAATCGAGATGGGGATGTCCCTTTCATTCGCTCGGCAGGGTCTCCATTTGAATTTCGGGTCGATGCTAATGCACTCCCCACCGCATGATCGAGCTTGCCCGCCGCCGGTCTGACCTGTTTACTGCATCTTCAATTTCACGTCTTGCAGAAATGAACTCTTTGAATCAACTACGCCATCGTTACAACTTGGCCAGTTGGCTTGACGCTCAGATGTCGGGGATCAAAGCTTTTCCCTTTGGCCATCATTGCCCAAAGAATGCGTGCATTCTTGTTGGCCATTGCCACGGCCGCCTTTTGCCAACCCGACTTTTCACGCAGTTGATGCAGCCACTTTGAGATGGTGTCACTGCGCATGTGCGCCGTCATTACAGCTGACTTGGCACCCTGTATCAACAACATGCGCAGGTACATGTCGCCGCGCTTGGTAATGCCGCCCAAACTGTTCTTACCCCCGCTGGAGTTTTGCCTTGGCGTCAACCCCAACCAGGCCCCAAACTGCGCGCCATTTTTGAACTAATGAAAGTCACCGACCGTGGCCACTACGTCAGAGGCCGTCACCGGGCCTACTCCAATAAGCTCTTTGACAGCCTTCGCCTGCGCGTCATCCTTCACATGCGCACCGATCCGCTCGTTGCACCATTCGATGCGCTTTTCGATATCTCTCCAATGGTCATAGGCTTCTTGAACGACTAGTCGCGCCAACCCGGATAGATCATTGCTGGCATCCTCCAGCATGTCGGTCAACTTCTCACGCAACTTCTCCGGGCTCTTTGGCGCCACCAGACCGAACTCAGCCAACATGCCCCTGATGCGATTGATGCTCGCGGTGCGCTCTTCTTTCAATCCCTCGCGCAATCTGTGTACGCTCAATATGCCTTGCTGAGTCGTGGTTTTGACGGGTACAAAGTGCATGGCCGGTCTGAATGCCGCTTCGCAAACAGCCGCCGCATCATTGGCGTCATTCTTGCCACGTTTGCCCTGGAGCCGATAGGGCACCACCAAGTGGGCTGCGATGATTTTTACGTTTAGCCCCAAAGCAATAAGTTTGCGGGCCCAATGATGGGAACCACCACAGGCTTCCATCGCTACCGAACATCCCGCAGGTAGCTGTGCGCACCAAGGCAGAAACTTGTCGCGACTCAGTTGCCGGTTGGTGACCAGTTTGCCGCCAGCATCAACCGCGTTTACTTGGATCACAGATTTCGCTAAATCTACGCCAACTCGTGTAATCTCGCTCATGGGACTTCTCCTTCTAAAGGTTTCAGATTGACTTTCCAAAATCCAATCTTGGCACTTGATGCCGTTACCAGGTAGTGGGAAGTCCCTTCGTATTCGTAGAACAAGGGTTATTAGCTATCAATACAATAGCAAGTGCATGGCCGCCCACTGCGGGGCTATCCCGGCGATCGCCACCCGCGTTGGGTTCAGCGCTCAGACACGCAGACGCCAGGCCTGGAACCGGGAGCGTTGGAGGGCCAGCAGTTCAACCAAACCCCAGGCAATGCTG
>CAIQBN010000598.1 GCA_903870065.1 uncultured beta proteobacterium
CACCCACCGCTGCAGGATGGTTGCCGAGGTCATGCACCATGTGGCCGATGTCGTGTAACAGCGCGGCAACCACAATGGATGCCGGAAGGCCTTGTGCGCGTGCATGGAAGCCGGATTGCACGGCATGTGCCCGCTGATTGACGAGCGTCAGGCCGTATTGACCTGTGGCGCGACCATCGTAAATCGCCGCGAGAAGGTCGAGTGTTGACTGTTTATGGATAGTCGCATTGTTCATGGTCAGACCCTGTTGGAAAGGGACGATTGGAGGTGAATGCCCATCTCATGGAGGGTCTGGGCAATCGCATCGACGGCACGCGAAACCTCTTGCGCGCCGATGGCACCGATGCAACCCACACGAAAGGTTTCGATTTGCGTGAGCTTTCCGGGATAGAGAATAAAGCCCCTGTCCCGGACACCCTGGTACAGCGTTGCGAATTCAAATGCCGGGTGATCTGGCGCATGGAATGTCACGATGATAGGAGCTTGCATTGCGTCGGGCAGGAATGTACGCAAACCCAGTTCACGCATGCCCTCTACCAATGTCGTGCAATTGCGCAGATAGCGCGCACCGCGTGCCGCTGTACCGCCCTCCGCAAGGAACTGATCAAGGGCCGAACGCAAGGCTGCAACGACGTGGGTGGGTGGCGTAAAGCGCCATTGACCCGTCTTGAGCATATACGCCCATTGCTCGTGCAGATCCAATGCAAGGGAGTGGCAATTGCCGGACGCTGCCTCCATTCGGTCCTTGCGAGTGATCACGAAGCCCATACCCGGCACTCCTTCAAGGCATTTGCCAGACGCGGCAATGAGTGCGTCGATGGGGGTGTTGGTCAGATCAATAGGCAGTGCCGCAAACGAGCTCATTGCGTCCACGATCAGGTGGCGTCCGTGATGAGCTACTCGTTGCGCGATTTCTTGCAAGGGGTTCAAGATACCGGTACCGGTCTCGCAATGGACTAGCGCCACATGGGTAATGGTGGCGTCGGCGGCTAGTGCCGCCTCGATGCGCTCAGGATTGGCGGGTTCGTCTTCGCGATGGTCCAGCACCACGACCGGTCGTTTCAAATAGTCCAGGATACGAACAATTCGCTGGCAGTAAGCCCCATTGTTGGGGACCAATACCTTGCCCCTTGGACATACCAGGGTACCCAATGCCGCTTCAACGGCAAAGGTGCCGCTGCCCTGCAGCGGGATACAAACATGCGTGTCCTGTCCGTTTGCAATTTGCGTGATGTCCTGGCAAACCGAGGCGGTAAGCTGGTTGAACGTTTGATCCCAGGATCCCCAGTCAACGAGCATCGCCTGCTTGGTTTGAAGGCTTGTCGTGAGTGGACCTGGAGTTAGCAGAATCGGTGTAGTCATGTCGTATCTCTCTAAGGGACAATGGCTGCGCGAAGCACGCGTTGCGACGAAGCATCCGCCATCGCCTGGGTGACTTGATCCAGGGGGTAACACGCGTCTACCAGTTCGGAAAACGGGTACCGTGCCTTGTTTGTCATTACGAAATCCAGGGCCTCTACCAAGTGTCGGGGGTGGTAGTTGTGTACGCCCCGCAGGTTTAGCATCTTGCGCACAATGCGGTTCGCATCAATCGTGACATGGGCGCCAGGGCTAACCATTCCGGCGATGACATAAGTGCCGCCAATGCGAACGATGTCCAGACCCAAGGCAATGGCATCTGCTACGCCACAGACTTCGATTACTGCGTCGGGGCCTTCGGGTTGGCAATGCGCATTGATTGCCTCAAGCAATTGGGCTTTGTTCATGGTTGGGTCGAGTGCCAGATCCACACCGAAGCGATGAGACAGCTCACGTCGCGCACCATGCACATCCAGGCCAATGACATAGCGCGCTCCGCGTGATTTGGCCAGTGCGGCACCGTATAAGCCTAGCAGGCCCATGCCCTGAATCACCAAGGTGCTGCCTAACCGGATGTTGGCTGCCTCTGTCACCGCGACCATCGTGGCAACGCCACAGTTGATCGGAGTTGCCTCGGCATCGGTCAAACCATCGGGTAACCGCAGGATCCACGACTTGGGCAGAACGTAGCAATAATCGGCAAAACCGCCATGGTGATGGGGTGGGGTGGTAGCAGCCATGTGGCCGTACTTCTCGACACCGGGTGACTTCTGTGGCAAGTCCAGCACATCCGTGAAGTAGTTACCGCCCGGAATGAAGAATTCACTCCATGTTATGCGGTCACCTATTGAAAGCGTGTCACCCCGCATGTCGTGAGTTAGTTCATTGCCCAGGGCGACGATGCGACCGACGATTTCATGGCCCAGCAATCCCGGGCAGGGGCTCGGTCGATGACCCTGGTAGGAATGGATGTCAGAGCGACAAATGGTGGACATGCTCACGCGGACCAGCGCTTCGTTGGAGGAGGGTTCGCGCAATGGATAGGACTCCACCTGGAATGGCGCGTTCGGCTCGGTGAAGATGGCCACCCTTCCCGAGGCAGGAAGACTCATGCAGCAAACCCCGTACCATTGATGGCGTAGTCGAAGATTTGGTGACTTTTCAGCGTGGTGCTTGTTGCGCGTTGGGCGTAGTCGGCGTTAAGGGGCCGATTGAGAATGAAGGGCACACGGGCTTCCGCTACTGCGCCGTGGCTGCGTAGGCGGGCATCGGCGAGGTTGGAAAGATCATGTTCAGACACACTGCCACCAATGACCGTGCCAGAGTCACCAATGACCGCCACATCGCCTTCACGGTCTGCAGGCAATTCAAATTGACGGCAGACCTCTTCACGGCTCAAAGCAAGGGCCACGCCGGGAATGTTCCGCGCGATTGCGATGATGGCTTCCGGCGTAACCAGGGCGTCACGAATCCAGACTCTCACAAATCCGCCCAGCGCGCCATGGTGGCGCACAAATGCATCGGTTATGGGGCAAATCACCTTGGTGGCGCCGGTACCAAATGCCTGGTCAAGGATGTCTTGAAGGTAGATGACCTTGGGTCTGCCATCGGCGTTCGATTTGTCGTTCATACCATGGTCTGCAGTCAGCGCCACCGTTGCACCCAGTGCTGAAAGCCGGCCAAATGCGTCATCAAGACGCTGGTAAAAGGTGTTCGCTACTGCGTCGCCGGGGGAGTGCTTATGCTGGATATAGTCGGTCAGTGACAGAAAGAGCAGGTCGGGTTTGTCACGCGCCAGCAGTTTGATTCCAGCTTCCAGCACGAAGAGCGATAAATCCATCGAATACATGTCGGGCTGGGGCATGCCCACAAGCTCCAGCACGTTGTCAATTCCGTTCTCGGATAAGGTACATTGGCTGGCAAACTCAGAAGAAAAACTGATGTTGCCCCGTGTTAGGTCCAGATCTTTTCCCAGTTGTTTGCGCAGTTTGTCCTTGGCAGTGATGGAGACCACACGTGCACCGGCATCCGCAAAGGTAGCGAGTATCGTACGGCTGCGCAACAGTTCGGGGCCGGTCATGACCACGGCGTCACCAAGCTCGTTGAGGTAATAGTTGCCGGAGATGCCGTGCACTGCAGGCGGCGCGCCGGTAATGAGTGACATATTGTTGGGGCAGGTGAAGCTGGGCACCGTACCGTCTGCGACAGCAGAGAATCCTTCACGCATGAAGCGCGCAATGTTGGGAATTATTCCGTCCTTCAAACCCTGCTCGATGTAGGCAGGGTCGCCGCCATCGATGCAGACAACGACGACGGGTTGCTGAGGCCAGCGGTAGCTGACGCCATTGAGTTCAAGGTATTTCATGCGAAGCCAATGAAAAAGTCAGATGCTCCAGCGCCGCACGCGGGCCGAGATGACATCGATCAGAGTGACGGAAACGATGATGATAAAAAGGATTGCAGACGTCTCTGCATAGTCAAAGCCACGGATTGACTCGTGCAGTACAACGCCAATGCCGCCCGCGCCAACCATGCCAACAACAGAGGCTGACCGGACATTCGACTCAAACCGGTAGAGGGAATAGGAAATCCACAATGGGAGCACCTGGGGGATGACGCCATAGAGGACTTCTTCCAGCGCGTTGGCACCTGTGGCACGCACGCCTTCGACGGGGCGCGGATCTATCGCCTCCACCGCCTCAGCAAACAGTTTTGCCAATACACCGGTCGTATGTATCCATAGTGCCATCACGCCGGCAAAAGGCCCCAGGCCCACAGCGACGATGAACAGCATGGCAAACACCATTTCATTGATAGCCCGAAAGGAATCCATCAATCGGCGCATGGGCTGATAGACCCAAGCGGGCGCAATGTTTTCAGCGCAGAGCAGACCGAACGGTATGGCACAGACAATTGCCAAAACAGTGCCCCAAATGGCTATGTGAATGGTGATGACCATTTCACTCAGGTAAATGCGCCACTCGTGGAAGTTTGGCGGGAAAAACTCCTTGCCAAAAATTGCCATGTTGGCCGAATCCTCAATCAGCGCCAAGGGGCGCATATCGGCACCCTGCCATGACCAGATCAGTAGCATCAGCAATATCCCCCAGGTCAGCTGCGTGCCAAGGCTGGTGGCAGGCGGGGCGATGGGTATGTCTTTGATGGTGGGCTTGATGGTCATGGCAAGGCGTTCGATTGTGTCAGATGCCTATTTCAGCTTGGCCAGCACGGCCAGCTTGGCATCGATCTCGTCGAGCTTGGCTTTTTTGTCGGCGGCGTTCATGTTTTCATCGGCTTCGGCCTTTTTGCGGTCCTTGAAAAGTTCAAGTTGACGGATAGGAATGAGTTGCGCATCGGTTGAGGCTTTGAAGCCAGCCAGGCGATACATGTTCTTCAGAATTTCCTTCTCACGCTCGTCTTTGCCATAACCAGTCACAAAGTCCTGAACTTTCTTCTTGACATCAGGTGGCAGGTCTTTGCGCCACACCAGCGGATCGCGTGGAATGAGAGGAGAAGTCCAGAGAATTCGGATTTGTTCCAGCTTCTCGGGTGATTTTTCCTTCATCTTTGCGGTCATCTCGCTGTTACTGGTGGCGAGATCGACCTGCTTGTTGAGCACGGCAAGGAAGTTACCCTCGTGGTTGGACGAACGCATGACCTTGAAGTGCGTCTTGGGGTCAAGGTTATTGAGGGTGAACACATAGTAGCTGGGAACCAAGGTGCCTGAGGTAGAAGATGGGTCACCAATTCCGAACGAGAAGTCTTTGCCGCTCTTCAAGACCTGATCGAGCGTTTTGATCGCGGAGTCTTTGTGTGTGATCAGATACGAGTAGTAGCCTGGAGTGCCGTCAAGGTCAACAAACTGCGCAAACACTTCGCCATTGGAGCGGTCGACCGCATCGATCGCAGATTTGTTTCCATACCAGGCAATGTGCACTTTGTTAAATCGCTGGGCTTCAATGATGCCTGCGTAGTCCGTTGCATAGAATCCGTTGACTTTGAGGCCAGCGGATTTGCTCATGTCGTCGAGAAACGGCTCCCACATCTGCTTTAGCGCGCCAGCCTTCTCGGTGGCGATGATGCCGAAGTTGAGTTCCTTGATATCTGCAGACTTGGCAATGCCAGTCGCAGCGATGGCCATGGCGGCCAAAATGATTTTTGCTTTATTGATCATGTGATTTCCATTTTTCAGGTTTAAGACGCGAAGAGTCAGGCAAGCGCAGTAGCGCCAAGTGAGAGGGAAACTGTTTGGGGGCGCAGATCGCTTGCGCCATGCGAGGCAAATAGCTCATGCGCACTGCTGCCGTACAACTCCGCCAGCAGTTCGGGCGTGAGGGCAGACGACGGGCCGTCGTACACCACTCGGCCGGCATGGAGCGCAATCGTGCGTGGGCAATAACGCACTGCAAATTCGACCTGGTGAAGCGATACCAACACTGTGCACCGGTACTTCTGGTTCATCTCTTTGAGCAACTCCATCACTTTGCGCGATGATTCAGGATCCAGTGACGCAATGGGTTCATCGGCAAGAATCAATCGGGCGCCCTGCACCAGACATCGCGCGAGCGCCGCGCGTTGCTGTTGCCCGCCAGAGAGCGTGGACGCACGTTGCCAGGCTGTTTGCTCGATCCCGACAGAGGCCAGTGCCTCAAGTGCTTTTTGTCGCTGCTCGACACTGAAGCGCATGAACAAGCTGCGCCACCACGGGGTATGAAAGAGCTGACCGATCAGCACATTGGTGATGACAGGTAAACGATTCACCAAATTGAATTGCTGGAAAACGAAACCGATGCGATTGCGCACTTGTTGAATGCGTGGACTGAGCTTGCCATCGCTTTGCACGGTCTGCCCAAGGACCTCGATTTCACCGCTGTCGGAGGTAACAAAGCCAGGAATATGCCTAAGCAGTGTGGACTTTCCGGATCCGGATGCGCCAAGCAGGGCGACCATTTCGCCTTCTGAAACCTCGATAGAAATCTGGTCCAGCGCCTTGCAACAGGCAAAAGACTTGCTAAGTTTGCGGGTGACCACTGCATGCGTCATTGTTTTCCTTCACTGTCATCGGATTGCAATGTTCGCAAGCTTAAAATTCAAATGTGTCAGATTGTTGACAATCTACGATCTTTTGGAAATGTTGCAGATCCATTAATGCATGGTGAAAATTTCATGACATTTGCTCACACTCTGGGTGTTCTAAAACACCATTCCATGCCCTCGCTGGTTCAGGAGGAACTCGAACGCATGTTGCGTGGAGGGGTATTTGCGCCCGGCGATCCGCTGCGTGAGGCGTCACTTGCGACCCAGCTTGGGGTGTCGCGTGGGCCAATCCGTGAGGCCTTCCGCTCGCTCGAGGAGAAGGGTCTCGTACGGGTTGAAAAGAACCGCGGCGTGTTCGTACGGATCATCACACCAGAGGAAGCAGACAACATTTTTGAAGTGCGTACTGCGCTTGAAAAGCTCATCGTCTCCAGACTCGCCAGGGCGCCGCAGGATCTGACCAATTCAGGTGTGCCTGAATTGCTGAACACGGCAGAAAAGCTTGCAGCCAGGGCCGACTTTTCCGGGTGCCACACACTGAATATCCAATTTCATGAACGGCTCGCCGAACTGGCGGGCAACGCGACTTTGTTGCAGACCTATCGACGACTGGTCAACGAGCTTTCCCTGTTTCGCCAGCAGGCGCATGCCAGCACTGCGGACGCATCGACCTTGCGCCAGTCGGTGGTTGATCACAAAAATTTATATGCGGCCCTGGTTGAAGGTGATAAGCGCAAGGCCTTGCGCGTACTCAAGTTGCACGTTGAAGCGAGTCGTAGGCGATTGAAAGCCATTTTGTCAAACCCCTCAAACGGTACCCTATGAATTTTTACTCTGAAGCCCTGCGCATCGGCGGCCAACGCGTCTTCCGTGATCGTGTCATTGAGATTCAAAACCCCTATAGCGGTGAGTGCATCGGCACCGTTCCCAAAGCGGGAATCGACGATGTACGGCGGGCCTTTGAAATTGCGCACTCCTACCGCCCACAGTTGAGCCGCTACCAACGCTCCAACGTGTTGCACAAAGCTGCGGCGATTGTGGTTGCGCAGGCAGACCGCATCAGTGACCTGATCACGTTGGAGTCTGGTTTGTGCAAAAAAGATAGCTTGTATGAAGCGGGCCGCGTTCGCGACGTACTGGTCTTTGGTGCCAACGCAGCGTTGCAGGATGACGGGCAGATCTTTTCTTGTGACATCACGCCGCATGGCCGTCAACGTCGGGTTTATACCCAGCGCGATCCACTGTTGGGCGTCATCAGCGCCATTACGCCGTTCAACCATCCGATGAACCAGGTTGCCCACAAAGTCGTTCCTGCAATTGCCACCAACAATCGCATGGTGCTAAAGCCATCGGAAAAAGTGCCGCTGTCGGCACTGATGTTTGCTGATATTTTGTATGAAGCCGGTCTTCCGCCCGAGATGTTTCAGGTAGTCACGGGCGATCCATCCGAAATTGCATTGGAATTGCTGACCAATCCAAGCGTTGACTTGGTGACTTTTACGGGTGGGGTGGAGATTGGCAAACACATTGCACGCACTGCGGGTTATCGCCGCATGGTGCTCGAACTGGGCGGCAATGACCCGATAATTGTGATGGACGATGCCGATCTGGAGGAGGCGTCCTCGTTGGCGGTTGCCGGTTCATACAAAAATTCCGGCCAACGCTGCACTGCCGTCAAGCGTGTATTGGTTCACGCTGCGGTTGCCGACGATTTCGTTGAGAAGCTGCTGGAAAAAACCGCGGCCTGGCGGTATGGCAACCCTGCCGATCCCGATATGGATATGGGCACTGTCATTGACGAAGCGGCCGCTCGTTTGTTTGAAGCGCGTGTGAATGACGCGGTGCGGCAGGGTGCGAAGCTTTTGGTGGGAAATGAACGGGTGGGCGCACTGTATTCTCCCACCGTGTTGGACCATGTTCAGACCGACATGGAAGTAGTGCGTGAAGAAACATTTGGACCTGTCACTCCTGTGATCAGATTCCACAATTTGGCGGAGGCGATTCGCATCGTCAATGGGACTGCCTACGGATTGTCGTCGTCGGTATGTACCAACCGGCTCGATGTCATCACCCGACTGGTGAGCGATCTCCATGTAGGTAGCGTGAACGTGCGGGAAGTGCCTGGCTATCGATTGGAGTTAACGCCATTTGGAGGCATCAAGGATTCAGGCCTCGGATACAAGGAGGGTGTGCTTGAAGCCATGAAGAGCTTCACCAACGTCAAGACCTACTCGTTGCCCTGGCCGGCCTGATGTCTGCTTTTGTCGCCGGGCTGATAGTGCTCTCGGCCCTGATGCATGCAGGGTGGAATTTTCTGGTTAAACGAAGTTGCGATGGGCAACTCGATACCGTTGCATTTTCAATGGGTTGTAGCGTGATTGCAGCCTGCTTGTTACCATTTTTTCCGCTGCCGGATTCCAACTGTTATCCCTGGCTTGCGGCGACTCTGGTGGTCCATGTCGCGTACTTTTTGACCTTGACTGAAGCCTATCGCCATGTGGATCTGTCGCTAGCGTATCCACTCATGCGTGGCATGGCGCCCATGCTGGTAGCGTTGGTAGCGCCGTTCTTTGGCGAAGTGATGTCAACGGTTCAACTTGTAGGTGTTGCAATGATTGGACTTGGTATTGGGCTTCCTGCCTGGGTCGGCAGACCTTGGCAAGTGGTCAACCGTCGAGGTCTGTATTTTTGCGTGCTTAATGCGGCAATCATCGCGTTGTATACGATGCTCGACGGCGTCGGTGTTCGCCTTTCGGGCAATTCGGTTTCATACACCTTGTGGCTGTTCTTGTTCAACTCGTGGGGAATTCTGGCCGTCATCAGTTGGCGTCGTAGCTTGGCCGCGGTGGTACGGCACGTTTTGCAGAGTTGGCGCATGGCCCTGTTTGGGGCCGCTATGAGCATGTCTTCTTATGGCATCGTTTTGTGGGCGATGACGCAAACTTCCATTCCGTCGGTCGCAGCGTTGCGAGAAGTGTCAGTCGTATTTGCTGCGCTATTGGGGGCCTGGCTTTTGAAGGAGCGAATGGGGCCGTGGCGTATTGTTGGCGCAACATGGGTTGGTTTTGGGGCTGCAACGATTCGCTGGGGCTAAACACGTTTCGTTGATGTGCGCGAGGTAGATGGTCTAAATCGGCACAGACTGATTGACTTCACGCGCGGTTCTTAGTCGACCTGCCATTTAACATGCGCCCGACGATCACCCCTGTCATTTTGTGGCTGGGACAATGGGTCTGGATTGTTAATGTCACAGGATTGACACGCTTCGTGTGTACAAACAAGCGCTTTGAACCAACTTGTCGACAGACTCTCCTATGACGCTCCTCCCTAACATGAATACTTCCCGCGTTTGTATCGCGACTTTCGCAGTGACCGCGGTCTTGGCAGCTTGTGGTGGCAGTGACGAGCCGGTGGTAGCAACCGAACCCACTCCGGTCAGCTTAGCGCTGGTCAAGATTGGTGGCTTTGTTCATAGCGGTGGCCTGTCATCCGCGGAAATCACGGCGTACGACCCCCTGAGCAAACGATTGTTCGTCATCAATGGTGCCAATGCATCAGTTGATGTACTGAATCTGGCCGACCCCAGCAAGCCCACACTGGTCAGCTCGATTTCCACCAGTTCGATAGGGACAGGGTTGGCCGGAATCAACAGCGTGGCCGTGTTCAACGGCATCGTCGCGCTTGCCGTTGAAGCTAGTCCCAAAACCAGCAACGGAGTTGTGGCTTGGCTACGAGCGAGCGACCTTGTCCTGCTCGGGACCAATACCGTGGGCGCGCTTCCAGACATGCTCGCGTTCACGCCAGACGGCAAACATCTGTTGGTAGCCAATGAGGGCGAACCCAACAGTTATGGGTTGTCTGATTCGGTGGACCCGGAAGGTTCAGTCAGCATCATTTCTGTCTCAGGCTTGAGCCCTACCGCGACTGCTACCAGTTTGGTCCGCAATGTCAGTACCGCCGGGTTTTCCGGATTCAACAGCCAGTTGTCCTCCTTGCGCGCAGCAGGTGTTCGGATCTTCGGACCCGGCGCTAGCGTGGCGCAGGACCTGGAGCCTGAGTACATCACCATCTCAGCGGATAGTGCGACCGCGTACGTTACGCTGCAAGAAAACAACGCGATTGCCACCATTGACATTGCCACCAAGACGGTCGTGTCCATCAAGCCGTTGGGTTTCAAAGACCACAACCTGGCTGGCATGGGCATGGATGTCAGTGACGAAGACGGCATCGCCAACAGCAACAGCGGCACACCGATCATCAAGATTGGGCCGGTTCCAGTCAAGGGAATGTACTTGCCAGACGCCATTGCGAGCTACACCGTGAACGGTAAGACCTACTTGATCACGGCCAACGAGGGCGACACACGTGCGGACTGGCCTGGCTTCAATGAAGAAACACGGGTGCGTGCGCATTGCGCGCTGGGGCTTGATCCAACTGTGTTCACTGACGCCGCCAATCAGATTCTGGACAGCAACCTGGGGCGTCTGCGCATCACCACCACACCCAACGGCACCACCACCGGCAAAAACGCTGCCGGTCTGTGTACTGAGTTGTATAGCTTTGGGGCCCGATCTTTCAGCATTTGGACCAGTGATGTAAGCCGCGTGTTTGATTCGGGTGACGACCTGGAGCAGCGCACAAAAGCCTTGTCAAACGTGGTTTTCAATGCCAGCCATGACAACAACACGCTGGACAGTCGCAGCACTTCCAAAGGACCTGAGCCAGAGGGAGTCGCCATTGCCAAGTTCGGCAGCAAATCCTATGCATTTATCGGCCTGGAGCGGGTTGGAGGTGTGATGGTATATGACGTGACCAATCCGCTTTCGGTTAGCTTTGTCAGCTATCTCAACACCCGCGATGGCATCGCGGGCGATCGTGGGTCCGAAGGCCTCGCGATCATCAAGGCCAGCGACTCGCCCAATAGCAAGCCACTTTTGGTGGTGGGCAATGAGACCAGCGGCACAACCGCGGTGTTCCAGATTAACCTGGGTTATTGAACAGAATTTTCCTGGTTATGGCGCGGGTGACTTTCTCCCGCTGCCACCGCCTTGCGCCGCAGCAGTCGATCAGCCAGATCGGTTTGGCCCGCGGTCCTTGCATGGTGTTCTTGCACTGTTAACCATGCCAACAGGGGCCTGCGCCAACCCTGGGCTGAGGCGGTGTCGACGGCTTGTGCAATGACGGCTGGATTGGCTTTTCCGGTTTGCAGCAGGACACCCGCTGCAACCAAAAGGGAGAGAGGATCGTCGATGCCGCGCAGGGCGCTTGGGTCAGATGCAGTGTGCATTGTTGCGATACGCTGGGCGGGCGGCAGTTGCGCTATGTCTCCGGCAATGATCTGGCCGCGCAAGTAGTTGGCATAAACATGTTGGTCTTGCGTGGCATCCAGGCGCAGCGCTTCAAAGCGGGCACAGGGCTCGAAAACCAGACTCGCAACACGCGTCGCGCAATGCAGTAGTTCCGCCGCTGCCAACAGATCCGTACGGCCCGTGCTGGCAATTTGTCGGCGTGCCAGCATCAGTTCTGCAGCTTCAATCCGTTCATTGCCCTCAAGGTATGCCACTACCGAGCGGTCCATGGCTGATTTGGCTTGTATTTGCCAGTCCGGGACCCTGGGGGTGCCAGCGCATGCGGCGAGGGTCGTCAATATGGCCAACGCCACCGTTTTGCGGGCGGTCGCTACTTTGCAATGAAGTGACGGGGTATGTACTGGCAAAGTGTTCATGGCAATTGAATGTCCGTGTTGCGGGCAAACGGCCACTTGCGGTTGATTTCGCTAACCAGGGCATCAAGTTTGCGCAAGTTGGCTTCCACTTCGGCACGTAATTCGGCCAGGTCAACGGTGGCGCTTCGGGCGTTGGTACTGATGGTTTGTGCGTCCTTCAGGATTGAGTCGACTTTCTTGAGGCTTTCGCGGGATTCGCCCAGCAGTGTGTTGAGTTGCACAACCGAGGCGCGGGTTTGTGGTACGACACCTTGGTCACCAAATACCTGGATGTCGGCCTGTACCGCAATTCGGTCCAGTCGGGACAGCAACCTGTTGCTGTGCTCGATCAAGGCAACGACCCTTCTCGCGTCCTGCTCACTGCCCAGTAAGACGCCGAGCGCGCCGCCTGTGCCGTTGAGCCGTCCGCTCAGCGTTTGCAGATTGGACAGACTCGCACCCAGGGGTCCATCTGTCTTGGTTAGCGCGCCCAGATTTTCCAGTAATTCCCGGGGTGCGGTAATGACTTTGGGTATTTCCGCACTCAGGTCTCCCTGCAGCACGGTGCGCACCGCTCCGTCTGGCAAAGCAGGATCGTCCAGCACGCCGGTATAGGCGCGGATAGTGGGGCTGCCAACCACGCCACGCACCAGGGTAAAGACGCTGCTGCTGCGCAACCAATGTGCGTCCTTTGCAGCCACATCCACCACGATGCGAACCTTCCCGGTTTCGGCCAGTTCAATGCGGCTCACCCGCCCAATGGGAAAACCTGAAAAGCTCAAGTCCATGCCAATTGAGACGCCTTCCGAGTCATCCGCCATGAGTATCAGGCGCTGGGTCGGGTCAAACACGCCGCGGGCGTACAACACAAACAAACCCGAGCCACACAACAGGAGCACCGTGAAAAGAATGAGCAAACGCGCCTTCCACTCCAGGCTGGCATCCGCAACGGGCAGGGGGGCTGGCGGCGGGTTCATTTTGGGTTGTGTTTCGGAGGTCAAGAATAATTGCCGATGAGCGAGACCACTTCGATTAGCAAAACAACGCTGAACATGCGCACCAATCCACGCATCTCAGCACTGGTGCGCAGGTTGCTGGCGGTCATGGTTTGGCGGTCGAGTAGGGCAGATGCCATGGGTATGAGTGACACTGTGAGGCAAAACAGCAGTGTTTTGAGAACATATATGAGCGTGACGGTGGGGCTAAAGACTTGCCCGAACATCCGTGAATAGCCCGCAAGCCCGGAGAGGGTCAGCCCGAAGCCCGTCAGGTATGCCACGACCAACACCAGCAAGCCGCTCAGTGAGACCAGCGTGATGCCGGCAAACACACCCGCAACCACGCGTGGAGTCGCATCGGTTAGCAAGGTTTGCAGTCCTTTTGGAGTGAGCGAGTCGGCGCTCCGGGTTGCCAGTTCCGCACCGTCAGGAATAGTGCAGCGCAGAGCAACGAACAGTGCTCCCGCGAGGGGAATCAGTTCCAGCACCAGTACCCGTATCACCACCTGCAAGGCGTATTGCGACAAGCCATAGGTCATGGCGGTGACCAACACGATGCGTGTCATCACCACGGTGACCAGAGCGCTGACAATGGAGAAACCGAGCAGAATTGGCGCGGTATTGCGGAATATGTGCCGGGCCAGCACCGGGCGACGGTTTCGCCCATAGCTGGAAGGTGTCAAGGCAAGCACCAGCAACACCGCTCCCAGATGCCCCAACTGCCACCACTCCAGCAGCCAGGCTTGCACAGACCGTGCTGGTCGGCCGAGCCAGGCAGGCGTTGCCACGGTCACACTTGCGCCTAGCAGCCAATGACTTCCAACGACCAGGGCGTGCGTTGCCATGCCTGGGCTTCTTCACGCAACAAGTAGGCAGATTGCGGAAACGCGTCTGCCCAGCCGCTGCGGCAATGCAGCTGCATACTGCGCCCGGCAGTGTCGGTCCGGTTCAAGGTCATGTCTGCCAGGTCGGGGTCGCGGCGTGCATGGCTCAAGATGACGGCCAGGCGCAGCGCGATCAGTTGCGCCACCAGGTCTGGGTCATCCAGTGCCATTTCGACTTTGCGCAGTTTGCCGCGGTGCCCCAGTACCAGCAGGCTCAGACGGTGCATTTCGGAAAGCGAAAAACCCATTGCGTCGGCGTGGTCCAATATGTAGGCACCATGCTTGTGGTAGTCGCTGTGCGAAATGTGGCTGCCGATTTCATGCAATTGGGCGGCCCAATTGAGTTTGCGCACGTGACGACCTGCATCAGGCACAGACGCCGCTGCGGGTGAAGCCACAAGCTGATTGAAAAGTACGATCGCCACCTTTCCCACCCGGGCACCGTGCGTTGTGTCGACCCCAAATTTGCCGGCCAGTCGCTGCACGGTCTTCTCACGCAAGTTATCCTCGCTGCGGGCTGCGCCCAGTAAGTCGCAAATGAGGCCGTGGCGTAAACCACCGGCTGCCTGGTGCAGTGTGTCAATTCCCAACAGGCTGAAAATTGCGCGAACGATACTGACACCGCCGCCAATGATGGCCTTACGGTCTTCGCGCATGCCCGGCAGCTTGATTTTGTCAGCGCTTTGGGCCGTTAGCAGCTTGTCGAGCAACCAGTCCAGACCGTCTTGGGTGACCGTGTCAGCCGGCCAACCATTCGCGACCAGAACATCGGCGATGGCGCCGACTGTTCCGGCAGACCCATAGGCCGTATCCCACAGACTGGGATGGTAGGCGTCAAGCGCTTCGTCCAGCACCGCTTTGGCCGCAATTTCGGCAATAGCGAATGATTTTTTGGTGAAATGGCCATCGGGGAAGTAACGGCTGGACCACGCAATGCTGCCAACCCGGAAGGATTCCATGACAAACGGTTGCTGGCCAGTGCCCAGAATGAGCTCAGTAGAACGTCCGCCAATGTCGATGACGACGCGTCGCTCATCGGACTGCGGCAGCATGTGGGCGACGCCCTGGTAAATCAAGCGCGCTTCTTCTCGGCCGGATATGACGTTGATCGGAAAGCCCAGAATTGTGTTGGCCCGTTGCAAAAAAATATCGCGGTTGCGTGCTTCCCGCAGTGTTTGGGTTGCAACAGCGCGTACCTCGCCGGGCTGGAAGCCGGCCAGCCGTTCACCGAACCTTGCCAGGCAGTCCCAGCCACTTTGCATGGCCTGCGCGGTGAGGTTGCGGTCGGCATCCAGGCCGCCACCCTGTCGTACGGTTTCTTTTAAATACTCGGTGCGCTGGAACGCACCGTGTTCAATGCGCCCGATTTCCAGACGAAAGCTATTGGACCCCAAGTCCACTGCGGCCAGGCGATTTCCCATGTGCATTAATTGGTTTGTTCCAGAAGTCGGAGCGACCGCCAGAGCATAGCACCGGCGGTCGGCCACCGGCTTTATCAGTGGCGCGTGTTTCAACCGACCAGGCGGCCATCGGCCGCGACCATGCTTTGGGTGACAAATGCCGCTCCCAGCCCTTTGTTGTCAGGTGTAATGCGAAATCCACCCAGGTCGACCGGTTGCCTGCGGGCAAACGCAGTGAGCGCATTGCTGCGGCTGACGGAAGCGTCTATCCCTTGCAGGACTTCAAAGGTGTAGCGCGCCGCAATATAGCCAGCCAGACTCAAAGGCGTTGGCGGTTCATCAAACAGGCGTCCAAGAGCGTTTCGGTAGGCCCGCACCACGGGTATGCTTGAGTTGACCATGGGAACGACCTGCGTGGCGATCATTGGCGTGAAACGAGAGGCTCCCAGTTGCTGAATGCTTTGCAAGTTCACATCAGACATGGCAATCAGGTAGCG
>CAIQBN010000599.1 GCA_903870065.1 uncultured beta proteobacterium
CTGAGCAAATGGAACTGGCGCGCCTGCGTGCACAACTGTCCCGCGTGACGATGGAGCGCGACATCCTAAAAAAAGCGACGGCGTACTTCGCTCGGGAATCGCTGTGAAGTACGCCTGGATTGCAAAACACAAGAAGGTTTGGCCGATCACGCTGTCGTGCGAGGTCCTGCAAGTCAGCGCCAGTGGCTACTTTGAGCACTGGCGGCGCAAAGACACCCCCAAACCCAGCAAACCGGGAGCCAGCAAGCGCATCAGCGACGAAGCCCTGCTGGTACACATCCTGGCCATCCATGCGGAGGTCAAACAGGAATACGGCTGGCCAAAGATGTGGAAGGAACTGCTGGCACGCGGCATCCGCGTGGGCAAAGAGCGTGTGCGAAAGCTGATGAAGCTGCATGGCATCAAGGCCAGGGGCAAAAGGAAATTTGTTGTCACCACCGACAGCAAACACAACCTGCCCATCGCGCAGAACCTGTTGGATCGTAACTTCACGCCCGAAGCACCCAACCAGGTCTGGACAAGTGACATCACCTACATCGCCACCGACGAAGGCTGGTTGTACCTGACAGGCGTGATCGACCTGTTCAGCCGTCAGGTGGTGGGCTGGAGCATGCGCGACAACATGCAGACCAATGCAGTGACGGATGCGCTGCGAATGGCGTGGTTTCGGCGCCGACCAGAGCCTGGCCTGATCTTTCACTCAGACCGTGGCAGCCAGTATTGCAGTCATGAGTTTCAGGGCGAGCTGAAACGTTTTGAGATGAAATCATCCATGAGCCGCAAAGGCAATTGCTGGGACAACGCGCCCACTGAGAGTCTATGGGGTCGGTTGAAGGTTGGCAGGTTGTACGGCAGAAAGTTCGCCACCCGGCGCGAGGCCATGGATGAAGTCATCGATTGGCTAAACTTCTACAACCATAAGAGATTGCACTCAACCTTGGACTACGTCAGTCCGATGACGTTTGGGCAACGCTGGATAGCGGCCCAGCAGCAAGACAAGAAGTCCGCATAAATGGACGGTTAAGGAGTCCGGGAAACGGGGGCAAGATCAGTTGCCCCAGAAGAGTGAAATTCGAGGATGGCGTCCGCGTCCATTTGCACCCTGAATTCAGGGCTGACAAAACCGGTCTGAACGAAGGTGCAGGTCGGCTGGACAGCCTCAAACACCTCATGTTGAGCCCTTGCAATTGCGGGAAAGTCAGCGTAATCCCTCAGATAGATACGCAAACGTACTACATCACCGGCACGTGCTCCAACTTCATCTAACGCCCCCAGAATGAGCTTCAGGACTTGACGTGTTTGCATGTAGGCATCATCACCGCCCACGAGCTTTCCTTGTGCATCCACCGGTAAAGTGCCTGCTATGAACACTTGTTTACCGACTTTGACGGCGCGTGAGTAGGCCAGTTGGTCGGCCCACGCGGTAACTGCTGGCACTCGCTGACGATCGGTCACCATTGCATTAGGCTTGCGTAACATAAGACGGCACAGGTTGCTCCCCGCGACTATTACGGTAGACCCGGCCTTCCGGGAAATACTCTGCGTGCAACTGAACTGTAGATGCCACGTCCTCACCCTGCGTAACGGCAATGTACGCAAGCAGCATGTCGATACCGGCCGAGACGCCAGCGGATGTCCAGACCGGCCCATCGCGCGTGTAACGTTCTTTGACGACTTCGATCCCGGCTTCGCGCAACTTTCCTATGACCTTCCAGTTGGTGCATGCGCGTCGACCTGTAAGCACATTCGAACCAAGCAAGATGAAGCTGCCAGAGCACACCGACATCAACGTTGTACCAGCCAGCGAGTGTCCACGAACGAAGTCACAGATATCGGATTGGTTCATTTCGTCAAACGCGGCAAAGCCGCCCGGTATCAGCAAATGACTGAGCTGGCCTACACTCGCGAAATCGGAGTCAGGTAGCACCCTCATGCCATGTGCGCAACGCACTGGATCAAGGTTGCGGGCGACAAGGCATGGCGCCGGACCATTGGCATACTTGTGCCACATTCCCACCATCTCCCACGGCCCTTGGAAGTCAAGCTCTTCAACGCCGGGGTAGATCAGGAAACCGAAACTCATTTTCGCCCACTTTGCGTCGGCACATTAGCGGGCTTTGACGGTATGCCAAGGAGTTGCAAAGCGGCGGACACCTGCAAATCCATCAGTTCGGAAAGCCGTAAACCCTTGCGTGGACGGTACCAGACACTGGAATACTGAATTACAGCCAGGACATTGAAGGCTGCAATGCGGGTGTCTGCAACGACGAACTCACCGCTGGCCTCGCCTTCACTGATGAGGTCCCGGAACACCTTCACTAAGGCACGCTGGCGCTCGCGCAAGGCCTCGCTGCGCTCCGGCAACAACACCTGGGTCAGATAGTTTGGACCATATAAGTGGGCGTTGACCAAAGATGCCGCTCCGCCAGCGCCTAACTCGACCTTGAGTTGGGCCCGCACAACGCGCACCATGCGCTCCTGCGCAGTACCCTTGCTTGCGGCTGCCGCACTGAGGTCAGTGTGGAGTTGCTCCAAGATGAAATCCATGCAGGCATAAAGCAATTCCTCTTTCGTGCCGAAATAGTGGTACAGCGACGGGCCCGTCATTTGAAGCGTATCGGCGATTTCGACCGTGGTCGTGGCCTCAAAGCCGTGGGCGGCAAAGGCCTCAAGCGCCACAGCAATGATGCGCTGGCGGAGTGCCGCACGTTTGGCAGTAATGCGTTCACTGGCCATGGTGCGACCCCCAAGTCACTGTAGGTGGCCCGGCCATAGAACGGGAGACATTTTGTTGTTTCATTATTCGGTGAGGTGTTTACGCGGCAATGGAGCCGGGTCCAGGAAACGTCGGATGACATTGGACGTTATTTTCGCCACATCCGTGGTTTTGGTGTCCGGTCCTTGCAAAGAACCTATCCAGGTCATGCTGCCCACTGCAAAAACGTCACCCCGACCAACCGGAACCAAAGCCACGTCTGACCGTGCTTTCGCGTCCTTAAACGGCAGCACGTAGGATAGCAATTCTTCTTTGGTTCGCAGCATGCTTTCAGCGTGTCCCTCAGAGCGAGCCAACCACCACGTGTTCACCGGGGTTCCCAAATCGGCATCGCAGCGATCAATTTCCCACCCCGAAGCACCACCGCCCCACCAACCACTGTGACCAAAGGTCTCTGCGCTCACTCCATCAAATACAAAGGCCATCTCCACCGCCTGCGCATCGTCACATTTCCGGTAGTACGACGCGCGCTCAAATCCCTGTGCCGCCATGCCAATGCCAACAATTTGTTGAGGTGGGCGGCCCAGCCGCCGCCAAATGCCGCCGTATTCCCCGGTGAATGCACTGTAATATTCCCCCGGGGGGGCAATGCTGGGCCGCGTTCCATCTTCGGCGCGCCTGACCTCAATCACATCCGCTTCTTCGTCACAAGCGGTGCGCCAGTAAAAGCCATTGCCCCCTAAGTACAACATCCGACCACCATTCTGAAGATAGCGCCACAAACCATCC
>CAIQBN010000600.1 GCA_903870065.1 uncultured beta proteobacterium
GTGTCAATTTCTTGAATGGCGGCATCGGTCGCCAGACTCAGAGCATGCACACCACCGCCGGCATCGGCACTGCTGCTGGGGCGCTGCACTGCGAAATTGCGCTGTGCCACCAGGCGCTCAATACCGCCACTAATTTTTCCCAAGGTCGCGCGCATGCGCACCAGCCCCGCGCTGCGCTGCGGGCTGTCGAACAGCTGACTGAATTCGTCGAGCTCAATGTGCAGGGTCATTGCCGAGGCGCTGGGGCCAATGCCCAGTGCCGCCTGCAACACCGTGCGACGCTGCCCGATTTGTTCGCGCAGGCGTTGGCGCACCAGTTGGGCCGGTGTCATGCTCCAGCGCGCCAGGCTGTAGGCGCGCAATTGCTGTGCATCGCTATAGGCCAGCCGGTACCACAGGGCGGTGCTGTCCAGCGCCACGGTTGACTCCACTTCAGCCAGCACCAAGGGCGGCAGCTGCGCCAAGCGTTCGCCGTCCGCGCCCGCCACCAAGCCGGGCCCAAAGTCATACACCACAGGTCGGCTTGGGGGCTGCAGGCCTGCACAGGCCGTCAAACCCAAAACCGCAAGACAAAAAAGCACTCCAGCCCTCGTGGAATGGGCACCAAAAGCTATATTTTTAATAGCATTTTGCACCGACCGAACGATGCTGCGAACCGATCGACCGAAAATAAGTTGGCTGGACATAGAGGTCCTCATCGTGGGTTTGGAGCGACAAATTCGGGCTCACCCGGGCCGGGCCGGGCCGGGCCATTGCCTAGTAACAGGGACTGCGGGTTGTCACCAACGGCCTCCACTGCGCGCCCCACGCTGCGCAGGGTTCGCGCCGCATCATCGGCGGTGCGGTTCAGACGCGGCATCAGTGTTGTATTGAGCGTTTGCCCGGTTGCCAGCAGCACATCGCCGCCCTGGGCAATTTGGTCCAGCGTGCCACCGGGGTCACTGGCCCGCTTGGACAGTGTGCGCAACGCGGTGACCGACGCATCCACCCCGTCAGCCGTCTGGCCCAGCCGGTTCGAGGCGGCCCGCAAGCTCTTCAGCGTCGCATCGGCTTCTTGCGCAAGCGCCGGCAAATTGGCCTGATCGGCATGTTGGGCGAGCTGGCGGATGCTGGCCGCAGCCTGACCCAACTGTTCCACCGCGTCCATCAATTTCTTCTGGTTGGCGTCGACCAGCAAGGCATTGACACGCGCGGTGGCGCCATCGAGCTGGCCCAACAGGTCAGCACCCCGATCCGACAAGCGCGACATAAGGTTGGCGCGCATCGGAATACGCGGCAATGCATCGCCCGATGCCACCAGCGCCTCGGTCGACGCGCCTGAATCATCGAGCTGAATAAATGCCAGCCCGGTGACGCCCTGAAAACCCAGCGCTGCAAAGGTGGACTTGGTAATGGGCGCTGCCTTGTTCACTGCAATACGAATGAGCACGTTTCCCACTTCAGCCGGGTCCAGTGCAATCGCCCGCACCCGCCCTACCACGACACCCTTGTAACGCACGCCGGCTTGCACCTGCAAACCCGTGACGCCCTCGTGGCTGGAAATTTCCAGCAAGCGGTAGTCGCCCGTGTCGCGGGTCAGCCAGGCAGCCAGCCCGACCAGCAAGGCCAGTACCAAAATGACAAAGGCACCGGCGGCAATGGCGTGTGACTTGTTTTCCATAGTGTCTTCTTTCTACCCCGCTTGCACGGACGGACTCAGCAACCCCATGGCGCGCCGACCCCGTCCGCCCAAAAAAAACTCCCGCACAAACGGGTGATCAAAGGCAATCACGTCACGCGGCGGTGCGTTCACAATGACGCGCTTGTCCGCCAGCACCGCCACGCGTGTGCTGATGTCGTAGATGGTATCGAGGTCGTGGGTCACCATCACAACCGTCAGATCCAATTCGCGGTGCAGCGAGCGCACCAGATCACAAAAAGCATCCGAGCGATCCGGGTCCAGCCCGGCAGTGGGTTCGTCCAGCAGCAACAGGGGCGGATCCATGATCAGCGCCCGCGCCAGCGCCACACGCTTGATCATGCCGCCCGACAGGTCGGCCGGCATTTTGTGCGCCTGTGCCGGATCAAGGCCAACCATTTGCAGCTTGACCATGACGGCATCGCGCACCAGATCATCCGGCAGGTTTTTCAATTCGCGCAGTGGAAAAGCGATGTTCTCGAACACCGTGAATGCCGAATAGAGTGCCCCATGCTGAAACAACATGCCAACCCGGCTGGCAGCACCCCGGTGCGTGAGTTGCATCGCTGGTTTACCGAGCACGGTCACGCTGCCGCGCAAGGGCTGGGTCAGCCCCAGTATTTGGCGTAACAGCACCGTCTTGCCGCTGCCTGACCCCCCAACCAGTGATAACAGTTCACCACGACGGATAGTCAGATCCAGATCCTTGTGAATGACCGCTTCCATGCCACCGCTGCGAAACACCGACCACAGACCGCCGATTTCCACCGCGTTCATATGCCAATTTCCTTGAACACCACCGCAAACACCGCATCCACCAGAATGACCATAGTGATGCTGGTGACCACCGAAGAGGTGGTTCCCTCACCCAGACTCTGGGTATTGGGCTGAATGCGCAATCCGTAGTGGCAGGCTATCAAGGCGATCATGAGCCCGAACACCAGTGACTTGCCCATGGCCAGCCACAGGTTGGACACGGCCACGGCACGGGCCAACGCGTTTGCAAAATAGCCGGGAGACAAACCCATGACCAGGTCTGCCGCCAAAATGCCGCCCAACAGCGCTGCCAATGTGGTCCACACCGCCAGCAATGGCATCGCCAGCGCCATGGCCACAGCCCGTGGCATCACCAGCCGAAAACCCTGCGCCACGCCCATCACTTTCATGGCATCGAGTTCTTCGGTCACCCGCATCACACCGATTTGGGCTGTGATGGCTGAACCCGAGCGTCCCGCAACCAAAATGGCGGCGAGCACCGGGCCGAGCTCGCGGATCAGCGCAATGCCCAGCAGATTGACAATAAAAGCGTCGGCACCAAACTGGCGCAATTGCTGCGACATCAAATAAGCCAGCACCACCCCGATCAAAAACCCCACCAGCGCCGTGATCGGCATGGCGGTGGCGCCAATGCGGTACAGGTTGCCGGAAATATCGCGCCACGGCCCATTGCGCGGTGCGCGCAGCAGTTGCCACAGGTCCAGCAACAGTTGACCGATTAGCCGCAACGCACCCAGCAGGTGCTCTTCGCGGCGGATCACCCAGGCACCCAGGCGCAGCAGCTGAGCCCACACGGTGGGTTTGCCGCGCGGCGGCAGCGGGGTCGAAAACCGGGCCACCCGCTCCAGTGTCGCGCGTTGGCCGGGTGAAGCGGCAAGGTTTTCTGGCCACGTGCGCTTCCAAAAATTCCACAGCAACTGCGCGCCGGTGTGGTCCAGGCGGCGCAGTGGCAGCAGATCCCATTGACAACGGTGCACTTCACCAGGCAGGGCTGCCAATGCGGCCTGCAGATCACGCCAATGCGACGCGCCGGCAAGGTGTTCGGCTGTCCAGCGCCCCAACAAGCGCACA
>CAIQBN010000601.1 GCA_903870065.1 uncultured beta proteobacterium
ATTGTAATTCAGCGCCCGAATAGTCTCTGGCGCGAAATACAGCAGCTGGTGCCTGCACGATTGATGCGGGACCCGTCCTCGACGTGCGCGCGCTCAAGAACACGCACAATCAGCGTTTTCAACTCCAGGCACAAACAAGCTGACCATGAGTACCCCCATTGACCTCCGCTCCGACACCGTAACCCGCCCTACCAATGCCATGCGTGCGGCGATGGCTGCGGCTGAAGTGGGTGACGACCAGTATGGCGAAGACCCCAGCACCAATCGCCTGCAGGCGCGCATGGCCGACATGCTGGGCAAGGAGGCTGCGCTATGGCTGCCAAGCGGCACCATGGCCAATCAGGTGGCTTTACGCACCTTGACGCGGCCGGGCGATGAGGTGGTGACGTCAGTTGAATCGCATGCCGCCTGGCATGAAGCGGGCGGCGCCGCTGCAAACGCCGGTGTGCAGATTCATGAGATTGGGCAGCGCGGGGTGTTCACCGCCGATGAACTGCGAGCGGCGACCAAGCCGCGCAATTTTGCGATCTTCCCGACCACCACGCTGGTCGAGGTCGAGAACACGCACAACCGGGCCGGTGGCGTGGTCGTGCCCCAGGATGAAGTCCTGCGCATCTGCGCCGTGGCGCGGGAGTTGGGGCTGGCGACCTTTCTGGACGGCGCGCGACTATGGAACGCCAGTGCCGCCACAGGTGTGGCGCTGGCCACTCTGGCCGCGCCATTTGATCTGGTGGCGGTGGCGTTCAGCAAGGGGCTGGGCGCACCGGGTGGGTCGCTGCTGGCCGGGTCAAAGGCGTTGATTGCTGCCGCTCACCGGCACCGCTTGCGCATGGGTGGGGCCATGCGCCAGAACGGCATCTTCAGTGCCGCTGCCCTGCATGCCCTGGATCACCACCTGGCACGCTTGCCTGAAGACCATGCCAACGCTTACGCCTTTGCTGAGCGCCTTGGTTCAGGTGCGCCGGTTGAGCTGGATCTGGCAACAGTCCAAACGAACATCGTCGTTTTCCACCTGCCCGCGACCATGCAGCTGGATGCGCCTGCCCTCTGCGCACGTGCGCGGGAGCAGGGCGTGCTGGTTAATGCCTTTGGGCCCCGCACGGTGCGTGCGGTGACGCATTTGGATGTCAACCGCGTGCAGTGTGAACGCGCCGCTGACGTGCTGGTGGCGCTGTTGGTCGACTAGCCCGGCGTAGACCCCACACCTCCCAACGGCCCTCGCCATTCTGGATGGCACTTTTTATGCGAAGCGTGCTACGCGGTACAAGTCTGACTCGTGAAGACTGCTATATTTAGTGTAGCTACTAATCCAATATCCATGGGGGCTAGCGGTTATTAAAGGCTTCTGGCTACACGAAAGCCGCTGAAGTTGATGCGGCCCTCAGGGGAGACCCTGAATCGGTTGGCAGAGCGCAAGCTCGCGGGACCGTTGACCCAGCTGCCGCCACGCAGCATCCGAAAACTGCCACTGCAGCCGATCGTCCAGGCACTGCCGTCCGAGGGAGCATCGTCGTAGCTGTCATGTAAACAGTCCTCGGTCCACTCCCACACGTTGCCATGCACGTTGTACAGGCCAAACGGGTTGGGGCTGAAGCTGCCAACCGGTACAGTGGTTTTGCGGTAGGTGCCTTTGGGGCTGTCGTTGTAACTGTAATTGCCTTCATAGTTGGCCTGGCTGGTGGTGATGCTGTCGCCCCACCAGAAGGTGGTTTGGGTGCCGCCGCGCGCGGCATATTCACGTTCGGCCTCGCTGAGCAGGCGGTAGGGCTTGCCGCTGACCTGGCTGACCCATTGGGCGTAGGCCTGGGCGTCGTTCCAGCTCACACACACCACCGGGTGGTCGTCGCCCTGGGCAAAAACTGCGGCGCGCCAGTTGTAGGCCTTGTCCATCTTCCATTCGGTGCCGGTCCACGCTGTGCAGCCTTCGCTCCGCTCGGCATCGGTCTGGTAGCCCTGGGCTCGCACGAACCGGGCGAACTCGCCCTTGGTGACGGCGTATTTGCCAGCGGCAAAGCGCTTGATGTTCACACGGTGTTGCGGGCTTTCTCGGCTGGTCTGTGCGGGCGATATGCCCGCTGCGTTGGCCAGTGCCTGCTCTTGTGCGCTGCTGCCCATGGTGAAGATGCCTGCGGGAATGACCACCAACTCAGGGCAGTCGGCGCAGTCTTTGATGGACTGTCCGGCCGCCAAGCCAGAAGCGCTTGCCACGCGCTGCTGCTCTGGCTGCGTTTGCGCCAGTGCCGCAGTGCCGAACAGCAACAGCCATATCGGCATGCAACGGATCCCCAGCCAGTGGTGCAGGTGTGCGGCAAGAGTGGACATTTTCAGAACAACGAAAGTGGTGATTGGGCTGCAGAGGGGCTGACGGATGATACAGACGGGGCAACACCTTTGCACGCAGGTGTCCATTCCCAGAACGCATCCATCGCGCCGGTCACCAGGCTTAAAAAGGCGCGGCCTTCTTTCTGAACAGTCTGAAGTAGACTGGTACAGTCGCACGCTTGAGACGGCAAAATCCAGCCGTCATACCTCGGAGCAGGAGAGCACGATGGCTGTCATCGAGAGGGTCCTACGCAAATGCGATCTCAAACGCATGCTTTGTGGCGCTTTCACATGTCTGCTGGCGTCCCACAGCGCGGCCGCTGAACCCGTTCGCTTGGCAACCCATGATCAGGCCCCCTACGGGACGTACCTGGCGGACAAGACTTTTGATGGCGTGGCCGTGCAGGTCATAAGCTGCGTCATGCGGAAAATGGGGCGAGCCTATGCAATACAGGTCTATCCCTGGGAGCGGGCGCAAAAAATGGCCGAATGGGGAGAAGTCGACGGCTTTTTCCCCGCAACGATCAAGCCCGAGAGGCTGGTTTGGGCAGATGCGTCCGCTGTGATCGCTGATCAAAAATGGGTCTGGTATCTGCCTATCAACAGCAAGCTGGACCCACTGTCTCCAACCTTCAAAACCACTGCCAAGGTGGGGGCCCACTTTGGGTCGAACCGTTTGAAGATGCTGGAGGCAGAGAATTACAACGTTGTATTCAAGCCGCTGACAGACGAGCTGCTGCTGACCGGTTTGGTGCGGGGCCGCGCCGATGCGATTTTGGGCGGCAACCTTGCCATCGCATCGGCTATGAAGGAGCAGGGGGTCGACCCCAAGAGCTACCGCACGGTTGTTGCAACCGACAACCCCTTGCATGCCTACTTCGGACGAAAATTTTTGGCCGCCAACCCCGCTTTCATCAAGCAGTTCGATTCGTGGATTCCGTCTTGTCGGTAGAC
>CAIQBN010000602.1 GCA_903870065.1 uncultured beta proteobacterium
CGACCAAACCGTGGAGTCCGATATCTGGCAGCGGCTGGACAGCTTGATCGGTTCCGCCAAAGGCGACAAGTTCCGCAAGTTTGCCCAAGGCCTCACGCTGGACCATTTGCTGCAGCTTGCCAACCGCCACCTGGCCCGCCTGCATGGCCGCTACCTGCTACGCCGCAAACCCACGGGCGAACTGGAACTGGACATTGTGGATGCGTGGCAGGGCGATGCCACGCGCGACACGCGCACCCTGTCGGGTGGCGAAGGCTTTCTGGTTAGCCTGGCCCTGGCCTTGGCGTTGTCAGATTTGGTGAGCAACAAAACATCCATCGATTCGCTCTTCCTCGATGAAGGCTTTGGCTCGCTGGACGGCGACACGCTGGAGATTGCGTTGACGGCGCTGGACTCCCTCAACGCCAGCGGCAAGATGATTGGCATCATCAGCCACGTGGAGGCGCTGAAAGAGCGCATTCCCGCGCAGATCCGGGTGGAGAAGGGCGGCGGGATTGGGCATTCGCGGTTGGTGGTGTAGCGCTTCCTATTCACTTCGTCGAGTGCCGATCCAAACAGTTTTTCGGATGGCGCTGCAATTTCTCTTCGGGCCGGTTTGCTCCATATTCGCTGCTAGGCAGTGGCAAAAATTTGTTCTATTTCGGTCGTGCCTGACGAAGCTTCGCGCGTCTGTCTTCGATTGACTTCCTCCACGTTTCGAGAGTCACTATGTCGTCATACAACTCCTGTGGGAGCGGGAGAGCAACCTGAGCTTGAGCAGCGCCGTCGTGCGCGTATTTGGAGCACTTACCCATTCCGTTTTGAATTGCTGCATAGTCGTTGTCTTCCACCGCAACTTCACGCAGGCTCTGCGTTGAAATCCCCGGTTTGAATCGCCACACGACACCGTTGAGCAGCACTTCTTCAATGGTTCGCTCCCAAGCGTCACGCAGCCGCTGGTATGTCTGCCTGGCACGCTGTGCATAGCCCTCTTCATCGTTTTCCTTGTGAAACTTTGCAGCGTCAACTTGCATATTTTTCAGCAAGCCAATGCGGGCCTTGGCTCCAGCACCATCGAACGGCAGCGAGTCCGATGCAACCCCGAATCCCTTGATTGTGCGCCGCAGACTACTTGACTGCATTGGCGCGCCAACCTGTCCAGCCTCATGCTGGAGAAGTGAGAGGAAATACAGGTCGTGAGTAAAAATGATTACTTGGCGCTTCAACGCTTCAGATGCAAGTCGACGTGCGACTAATTCGCGACGAACGTGATCCAGTGATGACACTGGATCATCGAATACCACACCACCAGTAGATCCACTGATGTTTACCTCTGCAAGTAACGATCCAATCGCGATAGCCCTCTGCTCACCTTCACTCAGTATTTCTCTGGGCTCAAAACACCCAGGCATTTGAATCATCAGTTTATGCAAAGTCTTGCCTTTCACGGTCGATGACTTCAGCGTTACGTTGAGATGTTGTACATGGAGAAGTTGGAACTCGGCATTTAAGGCATCCGCAAGTCCTTTGGAAACTACCTTGTCGACCAATTCCGTCGACTTGACCGATATGGCATTTGTCCGGAGTGCCGGAATGCATGCGTTCAGTTTGGCTTGAATGCCGATCCGTATGATGGCATCCAATACGGCAGACTTTATTGCAACAAGCTGGCGACGAGCGTCAAGCTCTCTAAATTCACCAGAAAGTGCGGCTAATTGCTCTTCGTCAGTTGCTTTGTCAAGGACATCTATCTCCTGTCGCAATTGCTCCTCAATTGTGGATAGCGCTTGGCAAACCTCGTCTGAAACAGCATTGATTGAGTTCCAGTCGCCGTCAACCGCGCACGCGTCCTTTGCTTTTGTGCGACGTTCAAGAAGAGTAGCTTGCAGGAGCTCACACTTCGCTGGAAGTGTTGGATTGATGGCGCCAAGTTCCGTCTTTAAATCAACATCGAAGTGGATATTCAGATCTGCGGCTACAACCGCTTCGTAACTCACCTTTGCGACCCTTCGCTTCTCCCGTGCCAGCGCCTCGGCTTCACCCTGAATGAATTGCTCGAAAGCTACGAGCCGATCAGCCCCTGTAGACAGCGGCTGTTGGCAAAGCGGGCAGGAAGCGTCAGGCCCTAGGTTTGGGAACTTGTGTGCTGCGTGAGATTCGGTTGCGAACTTCCGAGCGGCAGCGAACAGTTCCTGCCATGCATCTCCGCCAGTTCCTGGAAGGAGGCCCGGTGTAGCCTTAAATTGCGCTGCGGCTAAATCTGCCGCAGCCTTTGCAGCCCGAGATGCATCGACTAGCGCTCTAAGCTCGTTGAGTGCGGCATCTGAAAGCAACCCCAGTTTCTCTTTGCAGCGTTCGTTAAGCTTGGCAAACCGATTACGACGAAGTCTGAGTAACTGCGCTTTTTCCTTAGGATTCCCTTCCTTGAGTCCTTTTTCAAGAGCAGCTAACCGTGCCGTCTCGTCCTGCGTGATGGCGCACATGACTTCGACATCTGATGCTTTTGTCTTTGCGTTCAAGCTAGATAGGAGCTTGCCGACGGCCGTGCTTGTGGCCGAAAGACTGGCATACGGGAGCGTATTCGGAATTGATTTTGCCGATTCCGCGTCCACCATGTTTTTCAGTTGATTGAACGTCTTTGCCAATCCTTCGAGAACGTCCAAGCCATAAGGAACATACGAAAAGTCATCGTCCTTATCGATATATGCGCGTGCACATAACGAGTCGAATATGGCTATTGCGCTCAGTACGTCTGGAGCTGCTTGTTTGTCGATCCACTCTACGGATGAGGCGGTGCCATTTATTAGCAGGTCGAAGGTGGCTGATGCAGTCCCGGCTTTGCCGGGTGGGAGAGCCGCATTCGGGCGAATCCGTTCGCTCTGGTCTCGCGCCCTGCAGGCGCGCTTAAGCACACGGGAATATCCAGACTTGCCAGTGCCATTTCCGCCGTATATGGCCGTAAGTCCCGTTGCAGCGATAGGGACAGTCTGCTCTTCGGCTAACGCATTGACGTGTTTTAGATCCCGCATAGAAGTAATCTGTACCGATGACGATCCATCTGGTGGGATGGGAATGCTGCTAGGGTCCACCGGCTTTGCAACGCGTCCTTTGGGGTCGGGAATTCCATGTGCAAGTTTCAGAAGCGCATAGAGGTCATCTACATCAGCTGTATCCAACGCCCCTTTGGCAATAAGTCTTGAGATTGCATCCTGCTGCCAAGTTGGAAGGCCAGTTGCCCATTTAAGAATTTCTTGAAGTATTGTCATTCCCTGTCCCTTTGCAATTTGTGAATTGAAATCACTCGTTGATCATGTTCCCAAGCGGATTGCAAACCTGCCGTCGCCACCCACCCGAATCACCAACCTCTGCGATCGCTCATAAATTAATAGCTGTTAACGCACGTTCCTTGCGAGCAACAGGCACTTTTCGCTTATTTTTCTCAACCACAGCGATGTTTGACGACGCGATGCGTGCCAGCAGTGCGCTGGCGGGTTCGTCGTTGGGGTCTTGCGGCACCAGTTCGCCGCGAAAGGCTTTGGCTAGTACCAGCGGGGTCAGGCGCTGGGCTTGGGTGCGGGCGGCGGTGCAGCGGGCTTCGATGTGGTCGGCCAGGGCGAACAGGGCTTCTACGCGGCGGACGATTTCGGTTTGTTCTGCCAACGATGGAAGGGGAATTTCAAACTCCTTCACCTTTGACAAGTTCAGGTTCGGCTGATTGCCACCCTCTGCCAGCTCACGCATGTTGAGGTAGTTCGCCTGCAACGCCAGCTTGACGTAGGCGCGGACCGCTTTGCTTTCATTCACTACGACAGCCGCACACGCTTGGTTAATAGTGGCCACTATGCCTAGCTCTGCAACTTGCCCGCGAGTTTTTCCTTCGCCATACATGGCCACCAGCAGAGTCCCTTTGGGAAAGAGCTTGAGCCGGTGCGCGGAAATGGCCGCAGGAGTGACGAACTCGTTTGCACCGGTAATAACAGCGGCGGACGTGGCTGAACTTGTGATCCATGGTGTTCCACTGCTGGCAAAAAACTGGCTGTTGGAGCGCAGAGGCGTTGACCCGGTGCCAACTGATGCAATTGTTGAAATTGAAACCTTTGGCAACTCCGATTCGGCAACCGCTGCGCCTTCCAAGAATGCGCCGTTCAACGCCGCATCCAACACCGTCTGCCGAAACCGCTTGAGCAATGCAGGGATGGCGTCGAAGCGGTCGTTGCAGGCTTGGACGCGGGCGAGCAGGGTGTTGAGTTGGTTGGCGATACGGGTTTGTTCGCTGCGAGGGGGAAGCGGGATTCGTCGCCCCAGCAAGTACTCTTTGGGAACGCGTTTGTGGCCGACAGATCCCGTCATAGACATTGCACCAGTACGCACAAAGTCATCAGTTTTCAAATACCCCAACAGGTAGCGGGCATCTAACGTATTTGGACTGGTGCGGCAAACGAAGTATTCCGTACTTCCAGAGCCAATTCCATTAGGCAAACCTTTTAGGAGTCCTGCCTTTCCATTTTCAAAACAGGGCGTGATTTTCGCCAACAGTACGTCACCATCTCGAAAATGGGTATATCCCTTTTTAACGGAAGCCCACTGTCGCAACTCAAAACCCGGCACATCGAGCCAGCTCTTTCCAAGCAAAGTCATTGGCACAAAGCCAACTTCAGTGCAGCCCTCAACGTCGTTTGTTTTAGGGTTCAATTCGATCAGTGTGCCCAGTGAAATGAGTTCCCAACCGTCAGGCAACTCACTCATCCTCGCCCCCTTCCAACAACACCCCCCGCCGCGCCAGCCTTTCACGCGCCTCCAGCTCTTGCTCAAACAACTCTGCTAGCTTGGCCTGTAACAAAAGCTTAGTTGGCTGCAATTGCGTGGTGTATTGCGCTACCAGC
>CAIQBN010000603.1 GCA_903870065.1 uncultured beta proteobacterium
ACGGGCCTGCTCCAGCAAAGGCAGGGCCTGTTGCGGCAGGTGGCGCAACTCTCCGGCTTGGGTAAGCAGCGCATGGACTTGCGGACTCAGCCCCCCGCCAATGGCGCCGTCGGCAAATGCCGCCAAGTCATTGGCAAATCGGAGACTGTCCGCAGGCATGGCGCCATCCTTCTGTCAGTGCGCCACCACAGGAGCAGCCGGTCGGCCCCGCCCTATGGAGCTGATTTCGATTTTGGTCACGCCGACCTTGGGCGCAGTCTCTGCGCTGCTGCAGGCGCAAGCCTCCTTGTTGGGGTCGATGAACGACAGCCCCGACGTAGTGGCGGTTTCGACAAAATCGATGGTGATGCCGTTGAGCATCAGCCGGCTCTCAGCGGCCAGAAACAGGCGCACACCACCGGTTTCCAACAATTGCTCGCCGCCCTGGGGAGCTGCCTCCGCGCTGAACTCGGAGGCGTAGCCTGAGCAACCGCCCGGCGTGACCGACAGGCGCAGGCCGGCGCCGGCGGGCAGTCCCGAGAAGCGAACGATGCGGTTGATGAACTTGGCCGCGGCGGGTGTGATGGTAACGTTGGGCAGCATGATGATCAGACCTTCACGATGCAACCGTCCACCGGGCAAACTGCCACGCATTGGGGCGTATCAAAGTGACCGTCGCAATCGGTGCACTTCTTGGCGTCGATAACGTACGTGCCGTTCTTCTCGCGGATGGCAACATTGGGGCATTCCGGCTCGCAGGCCGAGCATGCGGTGCAGGTCGAAATGATGATTTTGTGGGCCATGGTGACGCTCCTGTTGGTCGGTTGGGTTATGGGGGATAGCGGGGAATTCAGGCAGCCAGCGCAATGTCGCCAGCCAGATTGGTAAAGGCGCCCTGGCGAATTTGGGCATCGCCCCGGGGCTGGTGCACCACCGCGCCACTGGCAATGCGCTCACGGTAATCATTGAACCAGTCCAGCGCGGCTTTCTCAATGAACTCGCCTACATACTGGTCCACCGGTTCGACGCCGGCGGCGATCAGCTCGTCCTTGGGGCAGGCGCCAATCTTCGCCACCAGCACGGCGTGGCAGTCGTTGATGGCGCGCACCACAGAGGGTAACTGTTCATCATCACCGGCTCCGCCCTGGCAATACTGGTCGACCCGGCGGTGGCCGACGAACAGTGCTTTGGTCGCCGACACTTCAAACACTTGGAATTCGGTCACGTGGCCAAAATGCTCGTTGACGCGCCCGCCCCCCTTGGTGGCAACGGCCACCATTACGGTCAGGTCGTCGGCCACATTGCGTGCGATGGCTGCTGCCAATGCCTGGTGCTTGGCGGACTGCTGGGCAGCGCGCTCCACTTCGACTTTCGCCTGGTAGGACTTGCGCTTGTCCAGGTCGTAGACCACGTCCATTTGCTCCAGCTTGTCCAGCGTGAATTCCTCGCTGCGGTCTTCTCCCAGCAGGCCCACCGCGTCGGCGCGGCACTGGCGGCAGTGGCGCATCAGATTGGCACCGCCCATGCAGGCGTCCTGCACGGCCTTCAGTTCTGAGGCGGTGGGGCCGCGTTGCCCCGTCAGACCGAACACCGTGCCGTGCTCGGCCTCGGAGATCAACGGCATGATGTTGTGCAGGAAGGCGCCGCGCTTTTTGACCTCGCGGTTCACTTCGATCAAGTGCTCGTCGTTGATGCCGGGAATCAGCACCGAGTTGATCTTGGTTAACACGCCGCGCGCAGTCAGCATCTCCAGGCCCAGCATCTGGCGTTCGTGCAAAATCTTGGCGGCCTCATAACCTGTCACGCGCTTGTGGTTCCAGAAGATCCAGGGGTAAATCTTTTCACCCACGGCCGGGTCCACCATATTGATGGTGATGGTGACGTGGTCCACGTTGTATTTGCAGATCTCATCCACCAGATCCGGCAGGGCCAGGCCATTGGTGGAGATGCACAGCTTGAGGTCGGGTGCTTGCTCCTGCAGCATGCGAAAGGTGTCAAAGGTTTTGGCCGGATTGGCCAACGCATCACCGGGGCCGGCAATGCCCAGCACCGTCATTTGTGGAATCTCACTGGCCACCGCAACGACCTTGCGCACGGCCTGCTCGGGCGTGAGCTTTTGCGAGACTACGCCAGGGCGGGACTCGTTGCTGCAGTCGTACTTGCGGTTGCAGTAATTGCACTGGATGTTGCAGGCCGGGGCTACTGCCACGTGCATGCGGGCGAAGTGGTGGTGAGCTTCTTCGGAATAGCAGGGGTGGTTTTTGACCTTGTCCCAGATCGCCTGGGGCATGTCGTCCGGACTGTCGGAGGAGCCGCAGCTGGCCATGCCCTCTGCGCCTTGGGTGTCGCAACCGCCACCGGCGTCCGGCACAACCAGTTTGGCGCCCAGTGGCTTGATCTGGCCGATGCTGACATAGGTTTTGGCCGGCATGGACCCCGCTTGCGCGCTTGCTTGCATGGAAACCCTTTTCGCGTCCGACAATGGCCGCATAAGGGTTCCATAGCTAAATCCATGCCAGCTGAAAATGGCTGTTTTTGGCCGGTGTTTGTCGGATGTGGGACACGGCAAGGGGCGATAGGGTTCGCCTTCTAGGGTGAGGGATGTCTGTGATGCTACAAAGATGACATTGGGTGGTGGGGCGCGGGGAAACTATGCCCCGCGACGTTCCCGCTCGTAGAACACCACCCCCACCCGTTGAATGTGGACTTCCAGCTCAGCGTGCTTAAGATCGGAAAAAACCGACAGATCAATGCTGTAGGGCAACAATAAATCGTCCAGAGCGTCAGCGATGGTGGCGCACATCGCAGACGTGAGGCCCGTGCCGTACAGGGTCAGGTCAATGTCAGAGCCTGGTTTGTAATTGCCCTTGGCGCGAGAGCCGTACAGTACCGCCCGCTCCACGGCAGGGTGCCGCGCCAGCACCGTGCAAATTTGATCTACCGTGCCCTCTGGTAGTCCGTATTTCATGCGTCGGGATCGGCTTGGGCGCTGATGACGGTAAAGGTGTTCGCCATGGTTGCAAAGGCTGGATAAAAACGGGCCAAGATGTCGGCGGCAATGCTCGATGCGATGTCAGTGTTATAGGTGTGCGATGTCAGGTTGCGCGCCTTGATCATGTCCATCCATGCATCTCCATCCTGAATGAGAGCATCTTTAAAGGCTTGGCGGGTGGCATTTTTGGATCCGACCAGGCCTACAAAACCTTGTGCATCCAGATAGTCTTTCAGCACGTTCCACGCCAGTTCATGGGTGAATTCGAAACCCTGAATCAGACCTTGTTGTTCCAGTTTGGTAAGCGGGCGTTGTTGCGCAAGTTCCACTCCCTCGGCCAGCGTCTGCAGAGCTTTGCAGTAGTTGCTGAAACGCTGCTTCCAGCGGCCA
>CAIQBN010000604.1 GCA_903870065.1 uncultured beta proteobacterium
ACCCGTATTTCCACCCAAAAATGAGCCATCCATTGCTTACAGCGCACCTGATGGAGCAGCATGCGTGTCTGGCCTACGAGGGAGACGCTGCGAGCCCTTTGAACTGCTCTTACTTCGTCAATGAGTTGACTGATGACTTGTTCACAGTGATGGTGAAAAGGAATCAAAACCGCTATGGAGTGGAAATCTGGCCTTGGGAACGCACGCGTTAAACGAACCCATCCGGGTTGTTGCTTTGCCAGCGCCAGGAATCCTCACACATGTTAGCCAGCGTCTGCTTGGCACGCCAGCCCAGAAGATCTTGTGCAAGTGTTGCGTCCGCATAGCATTGCGCCACGTCACCGGCACGGCGCGGCGCAATTTGGTAGGGCACGGGTTTGCCGCTGGCTTGCTCAAAAGCGCGCACAACCTCCAAAACGCTGTGCCCTTGCCCGGTGCCTACATTTACGGCAAAGCTGTCTGCGCCGTGCAGCAAGGTTTGCACTGCCGCCACATGAGCTTGGGCCAAGTCTTGCACGTGGATGTAATCACGCACGCCAGTGCCGTCTGGCGTGGCGTAGTCATTACCGTACACGTTTAAAAACGGGCGTTTTCCCACCGCCACCTGTGCGACGTACGGCATCAAATTGTTGGGTGGACCAGCGGGGTCTTCGCCAATCAAACCACTGGGGTGGGCGCCCACGGGGTTGAAGTAGCGCAACACCCCAGTGCGCCAAGCCGGGTTGGCAACTCGCATGGCGGCAAGCATGTCTTCACACACCAGCTTGGTGTGGCCATAAGGGTTGGTGTGGCTGCGGGGAAAATCTTCAGTTATGGGCACACTGGCCGGGTCGCCATATACCGTGGCGCTGCTTGAAAAAACCAGCGTGCGGCACGTGGTGCTCTGCATGGCATTCAGCAGCGCCATCATGCCGCCCAGATTGTTCTCAAAGTATTTAAGTGGCTGTGCCACACTCTCGCCCACGGCCTTGAAGCCAGCAAAGTGAATGACGGTGGCAATTTGGTGGCGATGAATCAGGCCCTGAACCAATTCCACATCCGCCACACTGCCTTGCTGGCATTTCACCGGCTGGCCAGTGATACGCTGCAAGCGCTCCAAAACCGCAGGCTTGCTGTTGGAGAAGTCGTCAAGAATGATCGGTGTGAAACCAGCTTCAATCAAAGCGACAAAGGTGTGGCTGCCAATGTAGCCAGCACCGCCGGTTAAAAGAATCGAAGGCTTGTTTGTCATCAGTAGTTATTGGATTCTGAATTGCTATAAATATGAGAGCTAATCGCGCATGCCAGGCCTGCGCTAAAAGCCTATTTCTTCAATGCCGCCACAATCTGCCTAACCGCCGTTTCGGGTGAAAACAGCTTTGCAGAAAGCGCCTTGCAGCGCTCTGCAACTGCCGCATTGCCAGCAGCCACGGAGCCAGTTGCCACTTCTTCCACCAACTCCAACGCCAGCCGTTGCAAATTCTCCACAGACTGATCAGTGCAAACCCGGCCTACGGCCTCACGCAGAATCATCCCTTCCAGATCGTTGCCGGGGTTGATGCTTGCCAGCACTGGCAAGCCAGCTTGCATGTACGACAAAAACTTGCCTGGAATGTTGTGCGTTTTGTGCCGGGGGTCTAGGGCAACTATGCCAATGTGGCACTGGGCGTAAAGGCCAGGGATTTCTGTAGGGTCAATTTCGTCATGGAATACTACGTTGTCCAATCCACGCTTATCGGCATCCAAACGCAGGCGCTGTGCATCGCTGCCGCGCCCTACGAACAAGATGCCAATGTCAGTTCTGCTGCGCAGTCGCTCCGCCAATTCATGCAGCACACCCATGCCTTGGGCCACACCCATATTGCCAGCGTAGACAAAGACGGTACGCCCGGCAAGTTTGCCGCCTGCTACGTTAATACTGCATCCCACATTCGGTGCATCGGCCAGCCAGTTTTGCAGCACTTCAATGCGGCTGTTTGG
>CAIQBN010000605.1 GCA_903870065.1 uncultured beta proteobacterium
GATGTTATCCAAGCGTGTGACAGGGCCGTTGAGCAGACTGCTGAAGACAGTAGTGAATGCCTGTGCATCCTGGTAGTTGTATTGAAAAACCGCCGCATTTGCACCAAACTTGCGGTTGGACGCTGCCCACTTGATGCCAAGCTCAAACGCGTCGTTGATTTCTTCCTTGTAGGGAAGTATGGCAGCGGTGCCATTGAGCGGGAAGCCACCAAAGAATCCTCCAACCTTGAAGCCACGTTGCAGCGAACCATATACCGTCGTTTGCCGATCTGGTTGCCAGCGCAGGTTGGCGCCTCCAGACCAATGGTTTTGGAGTTGGTAGTCCGCCTGTAAGGTGTTATTGGCAATTGGTAGCACAGCGGCTGCAATCGGACCACTGTGCTGATCAAAGCCAAATCCACCGTTGCGGTAGGTTTTCGTCTCATCGGTGTAGCGCAACGATGCCCCAAGATTCCAACGCGGCGCAAAACCCCAGTCGAATTGACCAAATGCCGATGTGGACTTGGTAAACTGGTCATAGCGCAAGGTGGCAATTAATTCTGACGGATTGAGAACGCCGTAGGAAGCGAAGCCAGCGCGTCTGAATATGGCGTCACGGAACAAAAATGTGCGATCCTCATGCATGTCGTCCTGGGCATAACTCAGGCCGGTGGACCACTTGAAGTCGCCTTGGTTTTGCTGCAATCGCAATTCTTGTGAACCAACCGAGAAGTTCGTCATCGCAACCTGGTGCGCATACTCGCCCTTTGAGGCATCACCATCAAGGGAGCGTCCGTAATCAAGATTTCGCAGGTTGGTAACGCTCACCAAATCAAGCCCGCCAAGCTTGAACTGCCCTTGGAGCGTGACCCCCGTGTTATTGACGTCGAATTGGCCAAATGGGTCAGACAATGAGGACTCACCCGGGGTGGCACGGGATGGACTTTGGTCGCTGCTGCCTTTTGCAAATATCTGGGTTAATTGGGCGTACGACGCACAGTTGACGTTGTCAATTTGTCCCGCGTTAAGCGGGGCGCAAACTGTTTGACTAAGCGGCGGTGGGACCGTATAGACACCCAAAGCCGTCAGACGCGGGGTTTCACCTTTGTCGCGGGCCGCGTCCACGATAAGTGTGAGGGAATTTTCCGGCGACAACTTCAAAGTGTTTGACACGCGTACAGCGAGACTATCCGGAGAGCCGTAATTGCGGTCATAGTTGACCAACTCGTAGGGGCCCGCGTTGCTGCCGATGCCCTTTGTCGCGTTGAATGCAATCCGAGTGGCCAAGACGTCGGGCTTCAAAGTGGTCGACAAGCTGCCACCGACAGTCGCACGCTTCCAATTGTCGACACCCATCGAGAGGGTTCTTTCTTCGATGCCGAATTCAGGCCTGACGCTCATGACCTTCACGGCACCTCCGCTGGCATTGCGTCCATACATGCCACCTTGCGGCCCTTTGAGAACCTCAACGCGCTGAATGTCAAACATAGACAGCTGACTCATCGTGGTTGAGGTCAGGTAAACATCGTCCTGGTAAACAGCTGCAGTAGGCGTGTTGTTAGGGCTGAAATCGGTGAGCCCGACACCTCGGATAACCCACGTAGGCTGACCTGATGCCATCTTGAACATTGAGACATTAGACACCGAACTAGCCACATCCTCAAGCTTGGTTGCGCCAAGTTGCTTGAGCGTGTCACCGGTGAAGGCCGACATTGTGATCGGCACATCCTGAATGCGCTCATTGCGCCGTTGCGCGGTGACCATGACCGATTTTAGCTCGCTCACCTCTGCATCCGCAGTGGTGGTGGTGGGCGGCGCCGATTGGGCAATGGCAGCGTGCGCAGCCAGAGCAATCAGGGTCGGCGGGAAAAAACGAAGTGGAGAAACAATACGCATGATAGGAGCCCTCGAAGTTGGGAGCATCACTATGCCATACAAATCTCTATTTATCAATAATAATTTTACTCATGCGTAGTTTTTTTATCGCACAGATTTTAAGTCTGGCAAAGATGATATTCGAGTGTTTTAGTGCCTGGCTGGTGCTCCCGCATCAAAGCGAATCTTGGTTACAGCTTGTGTAGATAGCTTGTTTTTTATATTTTTATCGAAGCATAAAAAATTTTTGTAAGCTCTCGGTGCAATTTTGGCGTCTGGGAGACGCATCCCGCTGTTCATACTAGGATAAACATCCATGGAGACTATGCACACTGATCTTGCCCTCGAAAACCGGACTCCATAGCTGATGGAAAATTTCAGACATTGGAGAGACCGAAATGAGCAAAAGAATCGATGGACAAGCGCGAGGCAAATACACGCTGGAATTCAAGCTGGAGGCAGTGCGTCTGGTCAAAGGTGGTCAGGCCGCCGCTGTGACGGCCAAGGTGCTGGGCATACCGAACCAGAAGCTGGACAACTGGGTGCGCCTGAGCAACAAAGGACAACTCAAAGGTGCAGGTGACAAACCCGTCTCACCTGAGCAAATGGAACTGGCGCGCCTGCGTGCACAACTGGCCCGAGTGACGATGGAGCGCGACATCCTAAAAAAAGCGACGGCGTACTTCGCTCGGGAATCACTGTGAAGTACGCCTGGATTGCAAAACACAAGAAGGTTTGGCCGATCATGCTGTCGTGCGAGGTCCTGCAAGTCAGCGCCAGTGGCTACTTTGAGCACTGGCGGCGCAAAGACA
>CAIQBN010000606.1 GCA_903870065.1 uncultured beta proteobacterium
GGTACACATTGCATCTACCGGGTCTCCCGAGACCGGCCCCACTTTACCGCCAATGCGCATCGGCAATCGAGCCCCAACTCCCGCCTCAAATGCAAGACGGACGGCCATCGGGTCATAAAGAGGTCCAATGGCGACGGAGTCATGCCCCTGTTCTAGCACACGGCGCAGGATAAAGGTTGAATCTCCCGGGGCGCCGCCTCCTGCGTTATCTGCCGAGTCGGCAAGCACAACGGGTTTCGAGTTGTATGCCAGGGCCTCTTCAAGCGCGGCATCGACGCTGGGATACTGAAGTCGCAATTGATCACGCATCCCGGTCAATTCATTAGCCAAAGTAAGTGCTACCGAATCGGCATTTTTCTGGTTGCCATCGCTGTAGACAAGGACCTTGGTCCCCATATCCGCTACATCACCCCACGGAAAACCATGGACGATCGATATGGACAGAATGCCTTCTCTACCCTCCAATGCCTGGATGCGATTGATAAAACCTCGCACTGGGTCGCGACTGGTATGCAATACAGCGATCATCTGGCAGTCGATGATGCTGGCCACGGGCTGCGCCTCACCCTGGACTTTTTTTCGACAAAGCTCCATTAGTTCCTGCGCTCGTTCCAGAACGTCTGTGTGCGGGTATTCCTTGAAGCAAACAAGAACATCGGCGTGCGCCAGCATTTGACCGCTCAAGTGACAATGCGGGTCGAGGGTGGCGCCGATCACGGCGTCAGCCCCTACAAGACTTCGCACCCGGCCTAGCAGATCACCCTCGCAGTCATCATAGCCATCGGCCACCATTGCACCGTGCAGTCCCAACAGCACCATGTTGACGGGCAAAGCTGCCTGTAGGTCGCACAGTAGTTCATCTCGCAGTGACTCATAGGCCGCTCGTGTGGCTTTACCACCGGGCATGGCTGAAGCGACCAGACCTTCTACAAGTTCCCACCCCCATTCTGGGCAGCGTTGTCGAGCAACCCAAAGCGGGCCACTACAGTGCGTCATTTGGTCAGGGTGCGTTCCGCCCGCGAGGTAGGTTCGCTCGTGAAACGCCGCCAGACCGGTCGGGATTGGCGAGAAGGTATTGGTTTCACATGACAGAGAAGCGGCAAATACGCGCATCGAGATTCCTTCTGCTCATCATGGTGCAGTAGTTATTCCAGACAGCTTTTCATGTCGGTTAACTCGGGCAAAGATGGGCATTCATTGTAATTGAATTTGAATTCAATTTGGGTTAGACTTCGCATTGAAGCTAAGTCGACGAGCCAACGCCAACTCCATAACTATCTATTTTTTTGACGAACAGGAGTAAAAAGTCATGACGACCCCTCCATCAAAAACAAAGCCCCGAGTTGTTTCAAATCCTGTACCAGACCCCATCGCCGAGCCCGTCAGCGCACGCGGACAAAAACGCCGCGAACTGATCAAAGTTGCTGCTCGCAGTGTGCTCGAGCGAGTGGGCTATCACGCAATGAAAGTAACCGATGTGGCCACCGAGGCCGGGGTTGCGGCAGGCCTTTTCTATCACTACTTTCCGGATCTTGAAACCGTCACTAGGGAAGTTTTGAGTGACTACCTAGCGGAACTGGCGGCAACACAGCACCCTGAGCCTGAAGACCGTTTTGATGTCATCTTTATCCCCACTCTGATCTGGGCCAAGGCGTATGAAGAACATCCGGGATTAATGCGTTGTCTTGTCCAAGTGGCAGATCAAGTACCTGAATTTCGTGCGCTATGGAATATTCACAATGCCAACTGGACGCGGCGCATTGCCAAGAGTATCGCCCGTGGGGTGCCAGCAGGCCAGTTGTCTGAGAATTTCAGCCTCAGTGTCGCCTATTCACTCGGGTCAATGGTAGATGGCTTAATCAGCGAAGTCTACGTGCATCGAAACAGCGATTTGCGAAAGCTGTTGAAGTCACCACAGGAAGCCGCAGAGCTATTGTCGGCCATCTGGTATCGAGCGCTGTATTTAGAAAATCCGCCTGCCAGTAAGCTGACGCTTACTGCACCGATGCTTGAAATGGGAAGCCCTCTTCCAATTCAAAAAAAGACAAAAAAGTTGAGCACATAGGGAATGTCTAACGCAATGTTCTCATCTCCAAATGCGGAGCACATCAATCTGGGCTCCTTTGATGTCGTGATCGTTGGTGCAGGAATGGCTGGTGCATCTCTGGCCTTTGAACTGACTCCTGATCTACGTGTGTTGTTGCTGGAAACGGAGTCACAACCAGGCTATCACACGACTGGTCGCTCAGCCGCTCTGTTCAGCGAGGTTTACGGCAACGACGTGGTGCGGGCATTGTCTCGTGCGAGCCGCACCTTCTTTGACTCACCTGGAGGTGGCTTTGCCGATCATCCGCTGCTGACGCCGCGTGGCACACTCTTCTTCGCCGCAGCCGACCGTCTTGAGCAGTTGCATGTCGTGCACACTGAGGTTGTGCGACGCGCGCCTGAACTGCGCTGGATGGAGGGCAAAGCCCTGCTTGAACAATTGCCCGCCTTGCGTCGCGAGGCGGCACAGGCGGGCCTGTTTGAGCCCGACGCCTGTGACATCGATGTACATTCTCTGCACCAAGGCTATCTGCGTAGCGCACGGCAACGCGGTGCGACCGTGATCTGCAATGCACAATTGGAATCAGCCCAATATGCGAACTCCAGATGGACACTGCAAACCTGTGCAGGTTACTGCAGCGCCAATCTTTTGGTCAACGCGGCAGGGGCCTGGGCCGACGATGTGGCAGTACGCTGTGGGGTCGAACCCATCGGTTTGACGCCGCTGCGCCGCACTGCGCTCGTGTTTGACGATCATCAATCTTGGAACTGTAAACATTGGCCACTTGCAGTTGAGATCGGTGAACAGCTCTACTTCAAGCCCGACGCGGGGCGATTTCTGGCATCGCCAGCCGACGAAATACCGTCCCCGGCATGCGATGCACAACCGGATGAGTTTGACGTGGCAGTTTTGTTGGACCGTCTGGAGCGGTTGACCTTGCTGCGTCCGAAGCGCATCACAGGTCGCTGGGCGGGCTTGCGCACATTCGCCTCTGACCGAACACCCGTTGCCGGGTTTGACACCCAGATCCCCAACTTCTTCTGGCTTGCAGGACAGGGTGGATATGGAATCCAGACTGCTCCAGCACTCGCTCAGTTGTCCGCCAGCCTGATTCGGGGTCAAACGATGCCGCAAGGGCTTGCCTCCCATGGCGTGCGAACGCAAGACCTTTCGGCACACCGCCTTGCTGTTACTCCTTCTGCGGAATTTTGAAAATATGTTCATTAAAAATTGTTGGTACGTTGCTGGCTGGGATAACGAAGTTTCGGCAGATGGTTTTCTTGCCCGTACTGTCATTTCAGTGCCACTTGTCCTTTGGCGTGAGACCAACGGTAAAGTTGTCGTTTTTGAAGACCGTTGCTGCCACCGTGGCGCGCCCTTATCCATGGGGCGGCGCGAGGACAATTGCATCCGTTGCAGTTATCACGGACTTAAGTTCGATGCCACCGGCACCTGCATAGAGATTCCATCGCAGGCCAAAGTGCCACCAAAATTCAAGGTTCGCAACTTTCCTGTGGTGGAGCGACACCGATGGATTTGGGTCTGGATGGGAGACCCCGCTCTCGCTGATGAGTCCCTTATCAGTGACACCCACTACCTAGATGATCCTGCTTGGGCCAGCACGGGTGGACACATCCACTACGATGTCAATTACCTACTGCTATGCGACAACCTGCTGGACTTCACGCACCTGCCATACTTGCATCCAACCACTTTGGGGGGGTCACCTGACTACGCTGCTGTGCTGCCAAGCGTGGAGCGACTTGAACGTGGTGTGCGCACGACCAAGTGGGTATTCAACACCCAGCCGCCTGAGTATTCAAAGATATTCGGCGCTTATGAGGGGAAATTAGTGGACCGATGGATGATTTATGACTTCATCGCTCCAGGAATCTTGTTGATGGATTCTGGCATGGTACCGGCAGGCCAGGGCATCGAAGCACGGGATACGGGCCGGCGCGTGAATGCACTGGAGTTCCGCGGTCGCCAGGCGGTGACTCCTGAGACTGAGAACTCAACACACTATTTCTTTGCACATCCTCATAACTTCCTGATTGACCAACCGGAAGTAACACGGAGCATCATGCAAAACATTGCAATCGCCTTCGAGGAAGACCGAGGAATTATCACTGCACAGGCAAAGAATCTGGCTCTGGATCCTGACTTCAAAATGCTGCCGATGGCCGCTGATTTAGGCCTCGCCCAATTTAGACGTGTGGTCCAACATCTGCTCGAATTGGAGTCGCTAGACAATTTGCCCATCATTGCAAATTAGAAAATGAAAAGAGTTCCGGCACTACTGGCAGGGCGGACCATCCGTGGACCAGAATCAGCCAGGCTCTGGATTGATGAAGAGCCTTACATCAACTTTGTCGGGTGCAACTATTTGGCGTTGCAAACGTTAGATGAGTTGAGAACCGCCGGGCGGCTTGCTGTTGAGTTGGATCACCCCTGGTCGCAAATGCGCAGCGGTGCTCACGGTGGAAGCGACCCCGTTTTTGAAGAGCTGGCGAGGGAAGGGGCAATCTATTTTGGAACCGAGACCAGCGTCTTTCTGCCAACTGGCTATTTCTGCGGACTTGCTGCGGTGGCCGGTCTCCATTCGCTCTTTGACGTCGTATTCATCGACGAGTTGGCACACTTCAGTTTGTACGATGCTGCTCGCCTGAGTGGCTGTCCAGTAGTCCCATTTCCCCATGCAAACGCCACCGCACTGCACGAAATTCTGCGGGTGAATTTGAATTATGGGCAACGGCCATTGGTACTTACGGATGGCATTTTCGCTACTACAGGGCGTCTACCACCACTCGCTGATTACTCCCAAAGCGTATCCGAATTCGGTGGACTACTCTTTGTAGATGAGTCGCATGCCTACGGTGTCGTGGGCAGCAATGGACGCGGTGCGGCCGAGTATTGCAACGTCACTGAAGCATGGCACGCCGGTACTTTAAGTAAGGGTTTCTGCGCTCATGGTGGTCTACTTCCCTGCAGTAACGAGTTTGCAGCACGCGTACGTAGCCTACCACCTGTGCGTGGTGCTAGCGCCGGCTCTCCCGTGTCAGCTTTGGTAGCAGCTGCTGCGATGCGCTATGCGGGAGCACAGTCACAACGACGGGAACATCTTTATACCGTCGGTCAACAACTCAAAACAGGTTTGCGTGGATTGGGACTGGACATTGTGGATACGCCCGCGCCAATCACAGCCTTCATCGTGGGCAAAAACGCCAACATGATGGCGTTGCAACGGTCACTTTTTTACGACGGTTTTCATGTTGCCTTGTCCAGCTACATCGGGTCAGGGCCTGAGGGCATGATCCGTTGCGCAACATTTGCCGACCACAGCGAATCGGACATTGAATCGCTGCTTCGGGCGTTACGCCAACGTCTGTAGCCACGCGATGGGGCTGGCAAATGCATCAGCGGAGACCGTAGCGGAGTACTGCGGTCTAGGCGCTAAGCGCAATCAAAGTGCTCCAGAAGAATATTCCAAAAGTGAGCGGATTCGCTGCGCCATCCATGTGGTGATTGGCTGCAGACCCAACAGCAACACAAGTGTCAGCACCATCAAGGCTGGCGGCATCGCGGCTGCGCTGTTGCTTGAGAGATAGAACTTGGGACTCAAACAGTATCCAATGCGGCTACTGATCGCTGCAATTGCTCCCATAACGCTGCACGCTCGGCTGCAACGGTGATAGCATTTGCTTGTTTTACATGACCAAACCCTCGAATTTTTCTCGGTAAATCGGCAAGTGCCGTCGCCACGGAATGGGATGTCGGACCCATGTTCTCGATCAATTTTTGCATGTCGGATTCAAACTCGGCAAGAATGGAGTTGTCGAGTCGACGCTCTTCAGTATGGCGCAGTGGGTCGGCCCAGGTGTTTCGCAAGCGACGTAGCCCTGCCAATGCGCGTAGCACTGGAAAAATCCAGGACCCAACTTCCCCCTTTATAAGTTGACCACCGGCGTTGCGCTTAGAGAATGGCCAAAGTCCGAGGTGTAGGCGAAGTTTATAGGCTCCTTCAAACTGGCGGTTCAAATCGGCACGAAATTCCGGTGTGGTGTATAGGCGCGCAACTTCAAACGCATCTTTGTTAGCTAGGAGCTTGAAGTAGCTTCCGGCAACCGCTTTGGTGAATTCCTCACCACAGCCGAGCGCGTTTTCCGCATGGGCTGCGCGTTGTACCAAGTTTTGATATCGCTCTGCGTAAGCCCGATCTTGATACTTTGTTAGAAATTCGGAGCGGCGCGCAACCAGACTCGCTAGATCATTGGGCAAAGTTTTGGGGACATCAACATCTTGGTTGGCTTGTGCAATGGAGTCAGGGGCGCATATGGCAGCGCGACCCCAGGCAAAGCTCTCCAGATTGCTTTTTACTTGTACGCCATTAAGTTCGATGGCACGCTCCAGTGCAGCGATGGTCAACGGCAGAAGCCCCTTTTGCCAGGCCGCGCCAAGCAGGAACATATTGGACGTCATGGCATCGCCCAGCAAGGCCGTGGCCAATTGGGTTGCATCAATGGCGGTACAGTGGGGTCCCAGAACACTGGACAAGCGTTCGATCAGTGCGTCCGGATCCAGCTTCCATTCTGGATTGCGCGAAAAATCTACCGTCGGAACTAAGGCGGTATTTACTACCGCCCGTGTTACACCGGCGCGCAGCTTCGACAATACCTCATCGCCTGCGCTCACAACCAGGTCGCAGCCAATAAGGGCATGGGCGCTGCCGGCGGCGATACGCGTTGCGTGCAAATCATCCGGACTTGGCGAGATGACAACATGCGACAGTACAGCACCGTATTTCTGCGCCAATCCAGTGACATCAAGTACTGATACATGCAATCCGTCAATGTGCGCTGCCATGCCCAAAATTTGTCCCATGGTCACAACGCCGGTGCCGCCAATGCCTGTGATCAATACGCTGTAGCCGCCCTCGGCCGGAGGCAATTGCGGCTCGGCCAACTTTGGAAGGGTACTAATATTGAAGCCGCCCGCCGGTTGACGCAGTCTGGCACCAAGAACCGTGACAAAGCTTGGGCAAAAGCCCTCTACGCAGGAATAGTCCGTATTGCAGGTGGTCTGGTTAATTCGGCGTTTGCGCCCCCACTCAGTCTCCAGAGGCTCAATCGACATGCAGCCCGACACATTACTACAGTCGCCACAACCCTCGCACACGGCAGAATTAATGAAAGTCCGTTGAGTGGGGTCGGGCGTTAACCCACGCTTTCGCAGACGACGACGCTCGGTTGCGCAGGGCTGCTGGTACACGATGACGGACACCCCGGGATAGGTGCGACATTCCCGCTGCACTGAGTCGAGTTCGCTGCGATGCCGTACCGGGACCGACTCAGGTAGGGAACCCGAAGGGTAGGCATCAAGTTCATCTGTGACCACGACGATCCTACCGACACCCTCGGCCAGCAAACCCGCGACGGTTTGGTGCACGGTTAGTTGGCCTTCAATCGGTTGCCCGCCAGTCATTGCTACAAAGCCGTTTACCAACAATTTGTAGGTGATGGGGATGCCGGCGGCAACCGCTTGGCGAATCGCCAAAAAACCGGAATGAAAGTAGGTGCCGTCACCCATATTTGCGAACACGTGTTGCTCATCGGTAAAAGGCTGCTGCCCCAACCACATAGCGCCCTCACCACCCATGTGTGATATTGAATTGGTCCGCATCGGGTCCACCAATACGGCCATGGTGTGGCAACCGATACCGGCAAGCGCGCGACTTCCATCAGGCACACGGGTGGACCGATTATGTGGGCATCCTGAGCAAAAACCAGGCATCCGCACCGGGCCTGGAACCGCTATCGGGGTGGCAACGTTGAGGGCACCGGAAGCTACAAAATCTGGATTGCATTTCAACACTGTGTTGTGAATGACTTGAGCAATCTGCGGCGGCGACAACTCTCCCACCAGGGACATAAGTTGTTGCCCCGGAATTTCTGACCAGGCACTGGTTCCATCGTACTTTCCGATGATGCGCGGCTTGGCATTCGGTGGACCGTCGTAAAGTGCGGCTTTAACCTGATCTTCCAGCAGAGGTCGTTTTTCTTCTATAACCAATAATAATTCCAGTCCGCTCGCGAACCGCTGCACAAAGTCCGGATCCAACGGCCAAATCATGCCGATTTTGGCGACGCGTATACCCAAGGCCTGCGCTCGCTCACGGCTTATGCCAAGCATCTGCAATGCTTGCTGTACATCCTGCCAAGCTTTACCGGCGGCCAGAATACCAATTCGCGCGCCCACAACGTCTGCGTCTAATCGATTCAAACCATTGGCACGGCAATACGCTAGTGCCGCCGGCAGTTTGGCCTGGTAGAGCCGGGCTTCTTGCATCAGACCGTGCTCGAGCGGGCGCACATAGAGTCCGCCCGGGGGCAATGTGAGTGCAGACGGCTGCACGATAGCGGGTAACTCGGATCCTACGAGCACCGTCCCACTGCCCTCGACCACATCAGTGACGACTTTCATGCCAACCCAGCATCCACTGAAGCGACTCATCGCAAGTCCGTGCAAACCGAAGTCGAGTAGCTCCTGCGTGTCAGATGGGTATAGCAGTGGCATACCGCAAGCGATAAAAGCAGGATCAGAAAAGTTAGGAATCGTGGATGACTTGCAGCCATGATCGTCACCACCAATCTCTAGTACGCCACCCCAAGCACTGGTACCCCCGTAATTGGCATGCTTGATCGCATCGACTGCACGGTCCACCCCTGGACCCTTGCCGTACCAGATGGCGAATACTCCGTCATAGCGCGCTTGCGCCTGCGCTCCCACAAACTGCGAGCCCCAGACGGCGGTCGCTGCCAGCTCTTCGTTCACCCCCGGTCGAAATACGATATGGTTCTGCTTAAGCAGCGCGTCCACACGCCATAACTCCATGTCGTAGCGACCCATGGGCGAGCCACGGTAGCCAGAAATGTATCCTGCGGTATTCTTGCCGACTGCCACGTCACGTATGCGCTGCTGCAACGGCAAACGCACCAACGCTTGGTGTCCTGTCATGAAGACTCGGCCCCGTTCCTGGATGTACTTGTCGTCCAGTGATATTTCGCGCCGAGATGGCGTTTGTTCGTCAACCATTGCTTATATTTCTTTGATGCTCAAAAAGGGGTGTTGTCAGCAATGGCTGCCGTCACCAGAACTTCAATCCGCCAACGCGGGTCGGCTAATGCAGTTTGCACCGTGGCACGCGGCGGGGCGTGGCCGGCCGGAATCCATGCATCCCAGACCAGATTCATGGCTCCGATGTCGGTAATGTCAGCCAAGAATATTTGACACTGGAGAATGTGAGACTTGTCGCTTCCAGCTTCGAGCAGCAAGCGATCAACACGGTCCAATACTTCTTTGGTCTGGGTCGCGATGTCAGCGTGTGCTGTGTCGAGTGGCACCTGTCCGCCAAGGTACACGATGTTGTTGCAAATTGCGCTTGCGGACATCCGTGGCCCGACTTGGTTGCGGATGATCGATAGATTCATGGGCGGCGCGGGCAAAGTTAGATGTGGAACAGCGAAAGCAGGTCACCCCGATTGTTTTGCGGGGTTGCCAGATCAAAGACTAGCCGTGCGACCTGCTATAAGACCGGCCAATCGTTTGCGATCAATTTTTCCGATGGGTAGCATGGGGAGTTCGTTCCGTATTTCTATGGTTTTCGGTACCTTGTAAGCCGCCAGACGTTCCCGGCACAGTGCCATCAGGCTTGCGCTTTCCACGGTTTCGGGTGAAGCAAGTACGAATGCGTAACCAGTTTCCCCCCACAGTGTGTCGGCCACGCCAAGTACTGCAGCCATCGCGACTCCAGGGTGGGATTCGAGTACCACTTCAATTTCGCGTGGGTAAATGTTGTAACCACCGGACTTGTACATTTCCGTCATCCGACCTACAAGTTGCAAGCTGCCATTGGCAGTCCATCGTCCGGAGTCGCCTGTCCTCAACCAACCGTCTGCTGTCAATGAATGACTGTTTGCAGCGTCATTTCTCAGATAGCCAGCAAAGACATGGTGCCCGCAAATTTGCACTTCTCCCGAAACTCCAGGCTTTACAGTCAGCCCGTCAATATCGACAATTCGAACTGCGCCATCAAACACAGGAACGCCGGTCGTTTCCGCCAATTGTTCTGTTGTTGCGCCCAATGGGGTAATGGTGATAGTGCCTGAGGACTCGGTTAGTCCGTAGCTATTGAATAGATCTGGAATGAACTCCGAAAGCAGAGCGATAAGGCTGCTCGGCATGGCGGCACCACCCCATCCCAGATGACGAACCGATCCCAGGAATTCAGGACCAAGAACGCCTGCAGCGTGCATCAGCTGGTACTGTGTCGGCACCTGACCCAGGACCGTTATTTGCTCATCTCGTACCAAGCGCGCTGCTTCCACCGCATCAAATGTCGGCATAAAGACCAGCGCATCACCGTTTAACAACGCTACTAGAGTGGTGTCCGAGATGCAGCCAGCGTGGTTAACCGGAAGATTGATCAGAAAACGACCACTTTCAAACCCTAGTCGCCGCGCCAGCCACCAGGCGTTTTCGACTAGGTTCGATTGTGTCAGGCAAGCGCCTTTTGGTTTCCCAGTGGACCCCGACGTGTACACCAGAACCGATGCCTTGAGGTCTACGATGTCAGATTGCGCGGTGTGGCGTGGAACCGGCTTCGAGTCGATCCTGCTCATCGTTGAAAAAAGTCCCCGTGCCCCTTGATCGGCAAATACAACTTCTGCATCCGAGTTTGATTTTTTGATCGCTAGATCCAATTCATTTCGGGTCCGCTCATCCGTGGTGTTGGCCACAATAATCATGCACGGTCGGGCGTGACCAATAACGTACGACAACTCGTCGGAGCGGTATTTTGGATTGAGACCGACCCAGGTCGCATTGGTCTGAAAAGCACTCAAAAGGCTGATGAAATACTGAATTCCCGGTGGCCCGATGTAGGCGACTACATATCCGGGACCGATCCCTCTGTCAGTAAGTCTTGATGCTACTGCATCGACACTCACAGCTAGTTCCCTGTAACTCAGTCTATCCTCGCCCTCCACGGCGGCTTCACGGGCTGGATGTAGCTCAGCGTGTCCGCGTAGGTAATCCAGCATCGATGCTTTACGTTGCTGCGCGATATTCATGGTGAATCCTAAGAGCCGTTTTCTGGCATCACCACGCCCAACCACTCCGCAACCATACCTGGTCGGCTGACGCCCTCTATCTCAACCGTTACTTTGGTCTTGAAAAGAGATCCACCGTCTGGCCGTGGTGTGATATCCATGACCACAAATTCAGCACGAATATTTGAGTTAACCGGGACCGGCTCAACCCAACGAATTTTGTCGAATCCATAGTTCAAAGGATAGTAGCCAGTTAGATCAGCAGCTACTTGGGTATGAAAATATGGCAATAGCGCTGCGACAAAAAAGCCCGGCGCAATAATCGACTTGAAATGTGTATTCTTTGCAACCCAATCAGCGTCGGTGTGTAGCTTGTCGTTACTTAGCGTGAGCGCCTCGAATTCGTTGAACATCTCTTGTTTGAGGTGAAACCATGGACTCACACCCAATACGGTTCCAGGTTTCAGGTCTTGCCATACTTGTGTCATATCTTCTCCGTTTGCTAATGGTTAGGACTCGCTTTTGCAGAGGAAGAAGTTGTGAAGACCAAAGGCACCTCCACCGTTCCCGCGTTAACAACCAAACAACAGTTCGAGGTGAATACTTATCGCCCATCCTGTGCCAGCATCTGCAAATTCAACTAAATCTTACTACAATTTGAATTTGAATTCAAGTACAATTAATTTACCACAATCGCTATATCAAATTGCAATAGTCTGCCCCACTCAGAGAAATTTCCAAAATCTGTCAGGCCAACGAAGACATGAAACATAGCAGCAACTTGTCGGCACTCGCGTGCGACAGAATGGCACATTTGATTGCCGGTCTCACAGATGAATGCATTCTGCGAGTCCGCAGTGGAACAAAATGGTGGGAGGGTTCTACTCGAGTTCTTATGGCGTCGACCATCGATGCCCCGGCAACGCGCGCATTCCGTACAGCTAGTATCACCAAAACCTTTACGGCAACTCTTATTTTGTTGTTGGTCGAGGACGGGGGACTGGCCCTTGACGACTGTCTGTCCAAACACCTGCCGACAGAGATCTGCGAAAAGATTCACGTTTTTGAGGGCGCCGTCTATGGCCCGAATATCACCATCGCACAGCTTCTGCGCCACCGAAGCGGTATCTTTGACTACGCGACGAATCCTCAGTTTTTTGAGCATGTCTTCAACGCACCATCCCGAAAATGGTCAGCGGTGGAACTCCTAGCTGAGGCCGTACGTGGGGGGGAACCATACTTTCGCCCCGATGAAGGCGTAGCCTACAGTGATACGGGCTACGTGCTTCTAGCCATGATCATTGAGGCGGTTACAGGATTGCCTTTGGCCGCAGGCTATCGGAGTCGACTGCTCAATCCACTGTCTCTGCAACATACCTTTCTTGAGGGGCTGGAACCGTCGGTGGATTGGCCTGTCTCCCACGCGTTTGATGGCACGATCGACACATCCCGTTTCGATCCGTCATTTGACACATGCGGCGGCGGCGGACTGGTGTCAACTGCAGCCGATCTGGATCACTTTATAAGCAGCCTCTTGGCTGGATCAGTTTTCAGCAAGCAAGGAACGTTAAGCGCCATGATGGAGGGTACCGATTCACCGACCGGCGTCGGAACTCGGAAGACACGGACTGCCGCCGGACTGTCGAAATTCTCGATCGTTGATCACATTTTTTGGGGACACCTTGGGCACTGGAACAGCTTTATGTTGCACGCGATCGACCAAGACATATCTATCTGTGGAACCTTCAATCAGGCGAGAGATCATCCCTGGCAAAGGCGCGTTCTGGAAGCTGCAGCGACCGAAGCTTTGAGCTGGGATAGATAGAGAAAACATCAATAGTTTCACATATGAGCACGGTCAATATTGAGGAGCGGAGCCTGTCAAATCTACGCATAGACCTTGACACTAATCTAGTGACCGCAGAAAGCCTCGTCTCGCAATACCTTGAACGCATACAGAGACTGGATCGTGACGGACCGTGTCTACGCAGCGTTATCGAGACCAATCCGGACGCACTCGCGATTGCGCGGGCACTTGACCAGGAGCGAACGGCCAATGGGCCGCGTAGTCCCCTACATGGAATTCCGATTCTTATCAAGGACAATATTGACACGCGGGATCGCATGGCGACGACGGCTGGTTCAATTGCGCTGCTGGGTGCCACACCGTTGGAAGACGCGTTCATAGTGCAACGATTGCGTGTCGCCGGCGCGATCATTCTGGGCAAGACGAACATGAGTGAATGGGCCAACGGCCGAAGCCTTCAAAGCACCAGCGGTTGGAGTGCGCGTGGCGGGCTCACCCTCAATCCGTATGCGCTAGACCGCAGTGCATCTGGTTCCAGTTCCGGTTCAGCTGTGGCCGTCGCTGCGAGCTTGTGTGCTGCTGCGGTGGGGACGGAAACCGATGGTTCGATTCTTGGTCCTGCGTCTGTGTGCGGTGTAGTCGGGCTAAAACCCACAGTCGGGCTAATCAGCCGGCGCGGCATCATACCGATATCACACAGCCTTGATACACCTGGGCCTATGGCGCGTA
>CAIQBN010000607.1 GCA_903870065.1 uncultured beta proteobacterium
CCCGGCAACTCGTACTCAATCGGATCTTCCACGGTCATGATGTTCTGGCGCCGGGTATCGAGTTTTTGCAGCGCAGCATACAGCGTGGTCGTTTTGCCGGAGCCCGTCGGTCCGGTCACCAGAATAATGCCGTGGGGCTGAGCCACCAAATGCTCAAAGCGCTGCAGCACATCACCCTGCATGCCAACAGACTCCAGGCTAAGCTTGCCTCCGCTCTTGTCCAGCAAGCGCAGCACTGCGCGCTCGCCGTGGGCGCTGGGCAGAGTGCTCACGCGCACGTCGACCCCGCGCGTGCCGATGCGCAGGGAAATACGACCATCCTGTGGTAGACGCTTCTCTGCAATATCCAGATCTGCCATGATCTTCAGCCGTGAAATCAGGGCCGCGTGCAGTGCACGGTTGGGCTGCACCACATCGCGCAGTGAGCCATCAACCCGAAAACGCACGCTGGAGTGGCGTTCATACGGTTCAATATGGATATCGCTAGCGCCATCGCGCGCGGCCTGGGTAAGCAATGCATTGAGCATGCGGATGATGGGGGCATCATCGGACGTCTCAAGCAGGTCTTCTATGGCCGGCAGCGCTTGCATCATGCGCGAGAGATCGACATCGGCCTCGACCTCGCTGATGACCGTGGCAGCGCTGGACTCGCTTTGCGCGTAGGCGGCGCTAATGCGCTGGCGCACGGTGTCTGCGGATTCAGTCTGCACCCGTTGCACGCCATACTTGCGCATGATTTCGCTGACCGCGCTGTGCGCCGTTTCCGAGTCCAGCGCATGCAACCACAAGGTCACCACACCATCGTGATCCTCCAGCAGCATCTCGTGGCTGCGGGCAAAGGCATAGGGCAAAGGGTATTGCACAGCAAGAACCTGGCTATTTCTTGGGCTGAACCGGAACCGGCAGCACCGGCGCTTCGTTGACTGGCACTGCTGCACTGTCTTGCGGTTGCGCTCTTTGCTGGGTGGCACGCATCAACTCATAACGGTCCATCGACAGGGCGTCCGAGGCGGCTGCGTCACGCACCACAACCGGCCGCAAAAACACCATCAGGTTGGTCTTTTTGCGACTACGGGTTTCGCTCTTGAAGAGGTTGCCAAACAAGGGGACGTCTCCCAAACCTGGAATCTTCTCCTGGTTGCCGGCATATTCATCTTGCAGTAAACCGCCCAGCACCACGATAGCGCCATCGCCCACCAGGACGTTCGACTCAATCGATCGCTTGTTTGTAATGAGCCCGGTCGGCGAATTAATAGAGGATGCTTGCACACTGGACACCTCTTGGAAGATCGTGAGTTTGACTGTGCCGTTTTCACTGATCTGGGGTTTCACGCGCAAGGTCAGGCCGACATCCTTGCGCTCAATCGTCTGAAACGGATTGACAGTGCCGGCGGTGGAGCCCGTGTTGGTGAACTGCCCGGTTACGAATGGCACGTTTTGCCCGATCACAATTTTTGCCTCTTCATTGTCCAGCGTGAGTAAATTCGGCGTCGACAAGATATTGCCGTCCCCATTGGCTTGCAAATAACGCGCCAAAAAGCCCAACACATAAACGCCGTTGGTCTGGTGTGCAACCGCAAAATTGCCGCCGCTGGCAAAGCTGGCACCGCCGGTTGCGCCCTTGAGTGCCAGGTTGACAATATTGGTGCCGCCAATGCTGAAATTGGTGCCCAGAATGCCCACATTCGCATCACCGTTCTGACCCAGTGCGCCTTGCCACTGAATACCAAATTCGGCCGCCTTGTCGGCGTTGACTTCGGCTATCAGGCTTTCTACAAACACCTGCGCGCGCCGGGCATCGAGTTTGTCAATGACCGCGCGCAGTTGCCGGTACTGCGGCTCGGGTGCCGTGATGATGAGCGAATTGGTGGCCGGATCGGCCTGAATTTGACCCCCAGTTGAAGGTTGATTGGCCGCTGCGGCAGCCCCAGGCGCCGAGGTCACCCCTCCGGTCGCTGTGGCAATTGATGGACTGCGAGCGTCGCCCGAAATTGCGGCGCGTAGAGTTGTTGCGAGCTTGGCCGCCTCAGCGTTTTTTAAGTACACCACATAAATATTGCCAGTGGCGCTTTGAGTACCGGGTTGATCAAGGCGGTCTATCAGCGATTTGGCCAGCGCCAGACGCGCCGGATTGGCAGCCCGCAGAATCAGCGTATTACTTCGCGGCTCAGCCACGAGCGTGGTCTTGAAGGAACCATCTGCCTGCCCGCCCGGTACACCGGAAACACCCCCTCCGGACTCCAGCAAACGCAATACCAGCGGCGCCAGATCAACCGCAATGGCATGTTTCAGCGCGATAACCTCCACATCAGTGGCGTTGGACACATCCATGGCGGCGATGATTTGCCCGATGCGCCGCAAGTTGTCACCATAGTCGGTAATTACCAGCGAGTTATTGCCCGGATTGACATTGATGGTGTTGTTCGGGCTGATGAGAGGGCGCAGGATCGGCAGCAAATTGTTGGCGTTCTCGAAGTTGAGCTTGAATATTTGCGTGGCAATTTGACTGCCCACCATTTGACTGCTGTCAAAAACAGCACCGCCTTGTAGCTTGGCGTCGGCCTCAGGCACAATTTTGTCAAGACCTGTTGCATCCACCACAGTAAAACCTTGCAGGCGCAACATGGCAATGAACTGGCTATAGGCCATCGCGGGGCTGACTGGCCTGTCCGTGGTCAGCGTAATCGTTCCCTTGACCCGGGGGTCGACCACCACATTGCGTCCAGTGAGTGTAGCCATGGTGCGGGCCACGGCCTCAATTTCCGCGTTGGTGAAGTTCAAGGTGATGGGGTCCCCCTGCTTGACACCGCCGGCAGGCGCGCCTGCAGCCACTGACTGGGCCAGTGCATTGCAGGAAAAAGTAACTGTAGCCCCCGAAAGCATTGCGAAGAATGCTATTAATGTAATAGCATTTTGCTGACGACCGAAGAAAGAAATTTTCATGTAATGAGGTCCCGCTAAGACGACTAGCCGACAGTAATAATGGAGCGTGCGCCATCGCGCCGCCCGACGATATTCAACAGGTTTGACAGTGCCTCCACACGCTCGGGTGCAGCACTGGCAACACCCGAAAAACGCAGACGTTGACCCAACCACTGCCCCTGACCATCAAGCTGCAGACTGCCGTCCAGCGTGGTGAGTTGCAAAGTGGGTTGCGTTCCGCCAAGCAGGCTGACACGGTAACTGCCCATGGGCGACAAGGTGGACAGTCGCGATGAAACCTGCATCGCATCCACCTGAATGCTCCCACTCAGCTGAAACTTGCCTTGAGCCCACTCCATCGCAACACCCTGGGTGCTGGCAGTGAGTTGCCCTTGCGGCTGGACCGTGTTCCAAGGCGTACCCAAACCCGCGAGCAAACCTGCCGGCCATTGCGACTGGCCATTTTCAATGACTAACCGAAATCCGCCCCAACCAATGGGCAACACGTGGATTTGAAGCGGTAGGCGGGTGCAGCAATCAGCAGATATTGCCACCTTAAATCCGTTCCATGCAGGGCGAATCTGCCAATGAATTTGACCCGGCAAGGCCACAGCTTGCCCGCTGCCAGCGCCGCCCGACAACTCAAGCGCAGAAGAGCCTTGCCAGACAGTGCCGCGCGCCCCGCTCAGGCCCACCCGGTAGCCACTGGCCTGGCCAACCGTTGCAGCCAGCCAACTTGCCGGCGCAAAGATCCCGATCCCGAAAATCAGCCCCAGCACGCTGCCCGCCGCGGCCCAGCGCCAGGGGGCAAGCCCTTGCGTGCGGGTGGCAGTGGCGCGTGGCATAAGACGCGTCATCGTTGCGGAAGGCTCATCACCAGCACCCCCGACCATGCGACGCCGGCCGGAGTGACGATGCGACTGATGCGCGCCTCGAGTGGCACTGATCGGGCATTCAGGCGAACCTGTGCCAGCCATTGCGCCAGCGCATCGGCACCAACAGCCTGCAGGGTAATGTTGGCACGCTCTGCGTTAACGCTCATTTGGGCAGCCGTTCCCAATGACTGCTTGGTTGCCTGGTTGAGTGCGCGCAGCGCATCATCGTAAGCCAGTGGAGCTTGTTGCTGCAAAGCGCGGGCCTGGGCCTGCAGGGATTGCATTTGCTGCAATTGCGCATCCAGCGCTTGAGACTGCGCGGTGCCAGTGCGAAACAGCTGCCAGGCTGGCGCCAACACAATCTGCCACGCCAATGCCGTCAGCACCAATATGGCCGCAGCCAGCAATAAATTCTTCTCCCGGGGCGCAAGCTGTGCCCAGCGTGCCCGCAGCAAGCCCGTTTCGCGCACTGAACGGTTGGCGCTTGGCCGGTTCATAAGCTTTTCTCCTGTTTGACGACCAGGTTGTCACCGCGCAGCTGGACTGAATACCCGAACGTCTGGAAGCGGGCGTTGACGTTGGCCCAATCGGCGGCTGGCGCAGCAGGAAACTTGAGGCGCAATTCACCCGCTACAAATTCAATAGCTGCCGGCGCAGGTATTTCGGGGGCTAGCGCTTGAAATCGCCCCAACATCGACTCCATATCCGCACCCGAAGCCACTCCGCTTTGGCGCTGCAAGTCTGCCAACGAGCGGGTCATTTGCAACGGTGCATCCACAACCACCCGAATATCGGGAAACGTCGCAATCAGAATGTCACGGACTGCAGCGCGTTTGGCATTCAGCAATGCCTGCTCTTTCCAGGACCAGGCCTGCAAACCAAGCAAATTGACCACGATCAGGACTGCTGCAGCCCACCGTGCCGGGCGCCATTGCGCAGCGCGCAACAGACTGTCTGTCCAAGATGACATGCGCTTTCGGACGCGGGCGCGGCGACTGCGCAAGAGATCGAATTGGGCAAGATCCCATTGGGACTGTGCTGCCGCCACTGCCCTTTGTGGGCCAGTTTGCAGAACCACACTGCCAGGGAAAAAACGCTCTGCCAGCGTGGCGACCGCCGGTTCTGAGGTCACCTCAACGCTGGCAGAAGCGCCCACTGCACTGGCGATTACGGAAACCGTTTCGGCCGATGCAGGCAGGACATTGACTCCCGTCAGCGCACTCCAGATCACCCACGGATCATCGGGCGTCCCTGTGAAACAAAGGGCTGCTGGCTTGCCTGAATCCGGCAGCAATGGTTCGGACTCCGGCACAATGCGCGCGACAGGGCGTCCGACTTGCTCCAATGCCTGCAACCATCCGTTCAGCCAGGCGCGGCCACACACCAGCACCCAAACCGGGGCGCCAGGGCGAGCTTCGGGTTCTATCGAAAAATGCAGCAGTTCAGGCTCGTCAAGCAGTCGATCTTCGATCAAACCCTCCAGCACCGCTCTCAATCGTGTCGGGCTGCCGTCCTGAAACAAACCCCGGTCGAGCGTTCCTTTGGGCAAATCAAGCCGGTGCCATGACAGCTGACTGACCGGCACCACTGCCACGATCTCGCCGCCCGCCGGGTCGGGTAGCAGGGACAGCGCAGTAGTTGCGTGCTCGGTGACCGTGCGTGCGTCATCGGTCAGAACGGTGCTGCAAATCGATGTTGCGGTCGGCAGTCCATCGGGGAGGGTAACAATCAGAGTGGGCATGCGGAGTTTTTCAGCCCCCTGATTGTAGGGTGCCGGCTTGCCGGTCCACCCCTGCGCGGTCACGCCACAGAGTCTTTACATTTAAGCCATCGCGCTGCACGACCGAGCGTTCTTCGACGATCGTCTGCTCCAGTCGCAGTCGCCCCCGTACCTCGAAATAGCGTGAACTGACGCTGTGCAGTCCATCCTTGAATTCATCAGCAACTTCTGCAACCACCTTGCCAGCGTCGGCCAGGGTACGAAAGTGCCCTGTCTGGCGGCTGCTCACCATGCGCTGGGCCTGCGCCTGGTCAAGCGTGGCAATGCATGCCACCAATACTGTGGCGCTGGCTGTGTTCAGATTAACCGGCGTGCGCTCGGGCAGGATAGTAATGTGAGCCGACAGCAATTCAACACTGCGGGCCGACAAACCCAGCCAACGCAACTGGCCTGTACGCTGAGGTAGCAGGGGGGCCAGAAGGGCCGAGCCGTTGCCCGTGGCGGTATCCTGAGCAAAGCGAACATTCTCGGCCAGCGCGGCAAGTTCAGCAGCTGGCAGCCCGAGGTTCTCAAACAAGCGCGC
>CAIQBN010000608.1 GCA_903870065.1 uncultured beta proteobacterium
GCTCGGCTGTACCGCGCTGTTGGGTGGGTCGGTGTGGGTGTGGACATACTGGTCTATTCAGAGCCTGAGTTCGCGCTACGAAGCACCGTGCCGGGAACAGTATTGCACCAGGCGCTCACAGAGGGGAGGGTGGTGTATGACAGCAACCGCCATTGAAGAAGCAAGCCGACTTTTACGGATTGCTTCTGCAGACTTCGCCGCGTGCGTCGCGCTCATCGAAGCGCCGGGTGTGCGTTTTGCCAATGCCGCATTCCACGGGCAGCAGGCTATTGAAAAAGCGTTGAAAGCAGTCCTCACTGCGCGCGGTGAAAACTTTGGTAGAACGCACAACTTGGTTGCACTTGCAGGGCAACTTTCTGAGGTCGGGGAGGTGCTTCCAGATACCGGAGATTTGCTATCGCTTGTGAATCCCTATGCGGTCACACTGCGGTATGACGACCTGGACGATGAGTTGCTGTCCGCACACAGCTTGCGCAATGTCGTTGCCACGATGATTGAATGGGACAACGGCAGACTCGTTGCAATCCGTGAAATGAAGTCCAACTAGAGGCTGAGCAGTGCGCAAAGCTCATATTCAACAACGCGGATTTGCCGCCATCGCCGCCATTTTTCTGGTGGTGGTGCTGGCCGCACTGGGTGGCTTCATGCTAACTTTCTCCAATACCCAGCAACTCACTTCGGCGCAGGATATGCAGGGAACGCGGGCGTATTGGGCGGCGCGGGCGGGACTGGAGTGGGGCGTGGGCAGTGCCAGTGCAATTTCAGACCCAAGCACACTTGCCGCAGCCACTTGCACGACTGGCACGCCGATGATCGTTGACAGTTTTTCTGTGGCTGTAGTCTGCAGCGTCGCCACGTATGTGGAAGCGGGTGCAAACCGGTACATCGTGCAGATGCGATCTGTTGCGTCTACAACAGGTGGCACTGTTGGCTCCATTGGTTTCATTGAACGTAGCGTCTCCGCATCTCTGGAAAGATAAGCGTATGTTCACTAGCAGCTTGCCACACCTGAACCGAGCCGCGCTCAGCCTGCTTCATTGTCTAAGTAAATCGTCCTTTAGCCCTCGTAATATCGATGTACTCGGCTATAAAAGTAATAGCATATTGAAGGTCGAAACCCATCAACTTGCATCGGTACTCACACATTCCATAATTCGTTGTCTGCCACCCCCGCTTTTGATACTAACCGCCAACAGGAACGCCCGATGACCCATTTCTGGAACCTTCGATTGATGCGTTGTTTGCGCTCGTTCATGTTCACTCTCAACCTGACTGTTGCGGCTTCGTGTGCACTGATGACACTGGCGCATGCTACTTCTACGACCTACAACGGTTCCGGTAGTCAGACATGGAAAGCCCCGGCAGGTGTGACATCCATCACGGTTGAGGCCTGGGGGGCAGGCGGTGCTGGAGGCGGAGCGACGGCAAATCCAGCACAAGGTGGTGGTGGCGCGGGCGGTCAATATGTTCGCAAGGTCGTAACCGTGGTGCCGGGTACCAATTACACGGTGGTCATCGGTGCCGGAGGCAATGGCGGGACGGGTAATGGAGCGGCCGGAGGTGACTCCACCTTTGCCGGGGCGGTCGTTGTTGCGAAGGGTGGCGCAGGCGGAACCAATGCCGCTAATGGTGTCGCCGGCTTGGGGTCTATCACTGGCGGTGTGGGCGATGTGGTCTACGCCGGCGGCAACGGATCCAACGGTGACACCACCAATCTCTATGGTGCAGGAGGTGGTGGCGCAGGAAGCACCGGGGCGGGTGGCGCCGCGGTGGGGCGCACAGGGGGCATCGGCACGGCAAGCGGCGGCGGCGATGGTGGCAATGGTCGTAACAGCAGAAATGATGGGCGCAATGGCAGCTCGGCAGGTGGCGGTGGCGGTGGCGGCTACACCAATTCCAATTCGGACAAAAAGGGTGGTGATGGTGGCGATGGCATGGTGACCATTTCTTATGCCAACTTACCCTCAGCGACCACCAATGTGGCCACCGCAATCGGCCCCAACGGCGCGACCTTGAACGGCGCGGTCACCAGCAACGACGGCGTAACAACCGTAACGTTTGAGTATGGACTTACGACAAGTTATGGCACCACCGGTACGGCGTCGCAAAGCCCGCTGGCATTTGATGCAGCTGCTGCTGCGGTCTCAGCGGTAATCAGTGGATTGGCTCAGAGCACGACCTACCATTTTCGGGTTAAAGCACAAAACAGTGCCGGGACGGTCTACGGAGCTGATCGGACTTTTACAACCTCTGGCCCTCCGGTCGTTAATTCGATCAACCGCGCAAACTTTGACCCGACTGCTGCCAATACGGTTGTGGCGTGGACGGTTGTTTTTGATCGCAGTGTGACTGGCGTTGATGCGGCCGACTTTTCGCTGATTCAGGCCGGGGGAGCCACTGGTGCCAGCATCACTTCGGTAACTGGCAGCGGGACCGCCTGGACCGTAACCGGGAACACCGGCACCGGTACGGCGGGGACTGTACAGCTCGACCTGATCGACAACGACACCATCGTGTCGGGAGGCGTCCCGCTGGGTGGTGCCGGCCTGGGCAATGGCAGTTTTGTGGGACAAACCTACACCATTGTGACTGTCTGCACCAATACGGCTCCACAGATTTTTTGTGACGACTTCGAACGTTCAAACGCCGGCGCAGTAGGCGCTGCGCCATTTGGCTATGGTTCGTGGACGGTTACGCCGGCCAACACCAGCACCAGTTGCTCAGGGGGAACAGGCAACACGGGTTGCGCAGGCATTGATAGTGACATACCACCGTTCAACACGTACACCAATCCCCGAGCAAACTCCACTCGGTCCATGTTCACCCGCTGGAGCACTTTGACGGTGGACAGTCCCACGATCAACCTTGCCGGCCGGCCGGCCGCACTTTTGAGTTTTTGGATGCGGCGGGGAAGTGATGGGTTTAGCGAGTGTCCTGAAGCGGTGGGTGAAAACTATCTGGTTCAATTCTGGGACGGGGCAGCCTGGCAAATATTGGCCCAATACCCATCCAGCCCATCAGCCTCTCTGTGTGGTGCAGGCGAGGTGTGGACGCCCGTCATCCAGTTGCCGCCCGCAGCGTTGCACTCCGGTTTTAAGTTGCGTTTTGCGCAGCCCAGCGGCAGTGGCAAGTCCGGCTCAGGTGGTGCGGCTGGCGTGGTGGGATATGACTACTGGCACCTGGACAACGTCCTCATTACCGAAGCCCCAGCCAGCAGCTACAGCGGGCCGTTTTGCGACAACTTTGAAGGGGGTTTGGGGCGTTGGAGTATTACTGCAGAGGGTGCACCAGCGGGATCGGGTTCGACCGCAGGGCTGGAAATTGGTGATGCAAGATTGGGCACCGGAAATGCCAACTCGGCTAGTACGGAGCTTGATATGCGCTGGGGCTATGTCGTGGCATCGACCTTGCGGACCGACATGACGGGCGTAACGGGAAATATTAATTACTGGCTAAAAAGCGGCACCAGCACCCGCGACCCTGCCAGCGGGGAAAACCTGGTGGTTGAATATTTCAATAATGCGGGAGTGTGGACCACATTGGCGACATATCTTGGCACCGCAGCGGCGGGTACTGTCTATAACGGCAGCCATGTTGTCCCTGCCGACGCAAAACATGCCGGCTTTCGACTGAGGTTTCGCTTGCTGGCCGGCAGTGGCTTCGACCTGAGCTACTGGCATTTGGACGATGTTTGTGTGGGCACTATTGTTCCCACCGCAGACTTGTCGATTGCAAAGACTCGTAGCGGTGCACCGCTCGTGCCCGGAACCAACGTGCCATACACCATTACCGTTACCAACAATGGCCCGGGCGCTCTCGCAGGCACATTGCAGGTGGTCGACACCTTGCCCGCCGGATTGAGTCTGTTTACCTTTTTCGGCACCGGGTGGTCGTGCAGCGCATCCGGTCAAGTGGTTACCTGTAGCTATCTGCCCGGCACGCTTGCCAGCGGTGCCACCGCGCCTGCATTGACCATTACCGCGGCCGTTGCTTTGAGCGCAACGGGAACACTCGTCAATTCCGCCACTGTGTCGGGTGCAGTAGTCGATGGCGTGCCAGGAAACAACACGGCAACCGATAGCGGAACGATCCTGGAAGCCACGTTGGTGGCTGAATACCACATGGAAGATGCCAGTTGGGGCGTCTTGAAAGACACCGCGGGATTTGCTGGGGGGCCTTTTAATGGCAGTTCAACCGGTAGCCCTGTGCCATTGCCGGCATTTTCCAGTCCTGCACTTGGAACGGTGCCTGGCTCTGGCACCTGCGGCTACGCCAGCTTGTCTGGACCTCTCGCTGGTGGGGGTGCGCTCACTTCAGCCTCGAGCTTGCCGCTCATTACGTCCCCCGGCGTCAAGACCAGCGTCGCCTTCTGGATGTATTGGGACGGCACGTCCGGATCCATGCCCATCGGCTGGAGCCAATATGCTTTGCTTTTACAGGGCGGGTCGTTCGGATTCACCACCACGGGCAGCGATATTTACGGCATTGCGTCAACGGGTTTGGCCACTGGTTGGCACCATGTGGCGGCGGTCTTCACCAACGGAAGCGTGGTGGACAACTTGCTGTATGTCGACGGCGTTCTGAAGGCGCTCACTCAGCGGGTTGGGACTCCGACGCTGGCCAATGCGGTGGTGAGCACAACCCTGACCATCGGCGGATGGGGGTCGACCACAGGGTTCCGTTTTACCGGGCGCTTGGATGAGGTCAAGGTTTACAAGGATGTGCTGGTTCAATCGGACGTGACCGCAATTTACGCGGAGACCCATACCTGTGTGGCGGCTGTGGATCATGTGCGCATTGAACACGACGGACAAGGGTTGACCTGCCGGGCTGAGTCGGTCACGGTCAAGGCCTGTTCTAGCGCGGATTCGGGGAGCCCGTCGTCGTGTACCTTGTACTCCGGTGGTATCAGCGGCAATCTTCTTGTGAAGAACGGATCTACGGTTCTGGCAACAGTGCCATTTGCCATTCCGTCAGGCAGCAGTTCCGCAACCGTTAGCACGTCAGTCGCGTCGGCACCGGGCGTAACGTTTGAGACCAGCGCCTTGAGCATTACCCCCGGTGGCGCCAGCGCCTGGACTTGCTGGAACTCGGCAACTACAAGCGCAAGTTGCAGTATGGCGGTGGCGGCCTGTGTTGGCGGAAGCAATTTCAACTGCTTGGACAACAGCATTACACCCTACAGCTTGGCTACGGCCCGGCTATACACCAAACTGGCGGGAACGCCATTCAATTTTGATGTGGTCGCTCTGGACGCCTCCGGGGCGCAGGAAACCAATTACGCAGTGGCCGGTGGCGCGACACGGCAAGTCACAGTGGAATTGTTTGACAACACGACGCCGGCAGGGACGTGCGGTGCGTACAGCGGTCCGTTGCATAGCCAGGTCTTGACCATGGACGCCAGTCGCAAGCAAATTGCCACTGTCACATTGGCACCGGCCTACCGAAAGTTGATGTGCCGGGTAACGGACACGAGCGGCGCATCACCGGTGTTCGGGTGTTCGTCCGATGATTTTTCGGTGCGACCATCTGCGGCAACCCTCATCACCACGGCCATTGCAGCGGCCCCCTCTGCCAGTGCGACTCCCACCATCAAGGCGGGGTCAAATTTTTCTCTTAGTGCTACCACCAGTGCCGGTGCCGGCTATGCCGGGAGTCTGGCGCTGGACACCGATAAGCTCACCGCGCAAGACCCAACCGCGCTGGTCCAGCAAAGCGGCGGCTGGAAGGGCACCCTGACACCCGGTTCATTGACAGCCAATGCGGCCGCAGCGAATGCAACCTACAGCGAGGTTGGTTACTTGTATCTGGCGCCCGGTGCCTATCGGGACGAGGCGTTTACAGCAGTCGACAGCGTGACGGGAGACTGCATTACCAGCACAGCCTCGGATAACAACTTGGCAGACACCGTGATTGGTGGAAAGTACGGGTGCCACATTGGCAACAAGATTGGCGTTTCATTGGGGCGATTTATTCCGGACCACTTTGATGTGTCGGTCAATTCCAGTGGTTCAATGGCTGGGGCCTGCCTGGCGGGCAGTTTTACGTATACCGGCCAAGTCATGGGATATGGAACAGCGCCTTCATTGACGATAAAACCCATGAACGCGGCATCGGGTGGAAGCGTAACGCAGAACTATCGCGGTCACTTCCAAAAGCTGGTAGCAACAGATGTTGCGATCACTACGCCAACAGCTGACGCCACTCGACTCGGCGTTGATGGCACTACCAAGACTCTAGTTTCCGCGTCGATGACCACAGGAACCCTGGGTAATAGCAGCGGCACGATGACCTATACCCTCAACGCTAGTGATCAGTTCACCTACACACGCAATGCCAATGCTTTGGTGGCGGCCTATACCAACGCAATTCCATTGACTGCAACCGCGATTGCAGAAAGTGAGGTTTCGGCAGGAGGCTCATTGCTACCGCTGCCTCAAACGTTCTCTCCAACTGGCGTCTCATTGCGGTATGGGCGCGCACGCATGCTCAACGGCTATGGGTCCGAGTTGCTTGACCTTCCCATTGTGTTCAGGACAGAATACTTGTCGAGCTCGGCTCCCACCAACGTCTGGAGCCTCAATAGCGCGGATTCCTGCACCAATGCAACGGTTGCTTTTGCCCAGGCGGGAGCAACCAACGTCACCAGCAATACCTGTGTGCTGGAGCCAGGTAACAACAGCGGTAAGGGCTGCGCAGTCGCGTTAACACCTGCGCAGACTAATCGCCGCTATTTGGAGACCGGAGTCATCGGCACCGACAGCGGTGGCGTCACCGGGTTCGCCGGCAACTTTAACCTCTGGCTGAAGGCAACTGGAAGTACGCACCCCGGATCTATAGATATCACGGCAACGGTAGACTCCTGGCTGCAATACCCGTGGAGTGGATCAACCGCTACCAGCCCGACGGCCCGCGCCACTTTCGGCATCTTCAAAAGCCCGCTCATCTACCGCCGCGAGAACTATTGAGGCAAATTGCCACGGATTTTGTTGGACAATGTCCAAAAAGGCAGCTAATCAATGACATGATTGCGCTGTTAGCTATTAAAATGAGAGCAGACTTTTCAGGTGTCGCCATTTCCATGACAAAAGCCTCGACGTTCCACGTGCCACAGATCCGGCGGGAGTGCGCTTGACCATGCGTTGGCCGTGGAAGCGCAAATCTTCGCTCGATCAATTTGTTGTGTCTTGGTCGGCTGGCACCTTTGCCTATGTGCGGGCCAGACCCGCCGCAGATGGGATGATCGCCATTCAGCAATTGGGTGTTGAACGCCAGGGCGACGACACGTTGGACGACTTTGTCCGACGCCTGCAGAGTTTGGGGCTCAAAGGCTTGGTGGCTCGGGCCATGTTGCGGCCCGAGCAATACCAGTTGCTGCAAATTGATACACCTCCAGTCCCGCCGGACGAATTGCGATCGGCGGCGCGGTTCCAGATTCGGGATATGGTCAACTCCCATATTGACGACATTACGCTGGACGTGATGCAGGTGGGTGACGGCCAGCAAAAAGGCCCCAGTCATCTGTTTGTGGTGGCGGCCAAGAACGAAGTGGTGCGTGAGGTGACCGCCTTGGGCGATGCCCTTCACTGGACCTTACCGGTGATCGATATTCAAGAAAACGCCCAACGCAATTTGCAATCGATATTGGCGCGTCAGGATGCCCGACTCGACAGGGCCGATGCAGCGTTGGTGATTTCTGATGACCGCCAGGCAGTCCTCACGATTAGCGCCAACGAGGAACTGTTTTTTACACGCCGGTTGGACCTGCCGCCCGGGTTTATGGCCATGGCCTGGGGCGACGGTCA
>CAIQBN010000609.1 GCA_903870065.1 uncultured beta proteobacterium
AAAAGCCTTGATGCGCTTGAGGATCATCTGACATTGGCGCTGAAGTCTTTGGAAACAGACGCCACAACTGTCGCATCCATTGTTTCATGGCCGTGGATTATGGGCGCGCTTTTGACTTCACTTATGAATTAGAAATGGAATCAGCTCGACCGCCGCGCTGTTGCCGTTCCCCAGCAAATTCCAGCCTGGCACCAGTGGTATCCGGGCGTTAGGAAGGACTGACTCCAACACGATTTTCACTGCCGCGGCCACGTCCAGCATGCCGGCGCCGCAGGTGGTCTGGGTGCAGTGGCACTCCAATTGATCTCTTCTACTGGGTGCGCGGCAAATTGGCACGTCGCTGTTTAGTGGTGGTTGCGGAAACGGTCGGGCTGACTGTTGCAATATGGTTTTTATTTCCCCCGGCGTCAGCGTGGGATTGACCGACAACATTAAGCCAACGGCGCCAGACACAAAGGGCGCAGAAAAGCTGGTGCCTGTGCTGGATTTGAAAGCGTCGGAGTAGATCGATTCCAGCGGGGTGCTGGTCCCCAGGTTGGTAGCCGTGAGTATCGGGTACAGACAGGGTTGACCCACTTCCACGTTGACACAATTGCCGCCAGGGGCGCTGATACTGATCTCTGGCCCCAAGTCAGAGAACCCCACTTTGGTGCCAAGGTGACGCAAGCCCGCAACCGCGATAACCCCCGGGCAGTTGGCCGGTGTGCCCACTGCATGACCGGTGCCATTTCCGGCCGCCGCAACAATGACTGGTGGGCTGCTCATTTGCGCTGTTTCCACGATCGCGTCCAGGTAAGCGCCGGTGCAAGCCCCGGTACCTCCCAGACTCATGTTGATGACACGGGCTGGATTGGGGTTGTGCGCCAGTCCGGGAACCGACAGGCCGGCCGCCCACCGGATCGCCTGGATGATGTCGGAGTCAAAGCCCCCGCATTTGCCCAGGACACGCACGGGAAGCAGCTTCACTCCCCAAGCCACACCTGCCATGCCCACGCCGTCATTGGTGGCAGCACCGATCAGGCTGCTGGTTTCGGTGCCATGCCAGGAGCTATCTTCGACCGTGCACTGGTAGAACGCGCCAAAGGGGTCGTTTGACTCTGAGTCGGTCACCCAATCACCAGGGTCAGATGCATCGTTGTCGCGATCATCACCATCATTGCCGGCTGCGGTGTCGCTGACCATGTCGTACCCCGGCAACAGTCGCCCGTGCAGTTCGGGGTGCTCACCGCGCACTCCGGTGTCGAGCACCGCGACCACCACGCCTGGGTTACCCGTGGTCACATCCCACGCGCCGGCGGCGTTGATGCTCGAGACCATTTCACCCTGAGGTGCGCGCAGGTACCATTGCCCGACCTCGGGCCCTCCAGAAGTGTCTTGCATGGGTGGGCCGTGCAGGAACAAAGGGTCGTTGGGGATCGTCAGCCGCTGGCGGCGCTGGTCAACTACTGCATATTCAATTTCTGCGTCCTGGCTGAGTAAAGCGGCCAGCGCCTTGCTGCTCATGCCCTTGGCGGTGACGACGTGCGACTGTTCATTTAAAGCCCGTCTGGCGAGCAACGCCAAACCAACCCGCGCACCCAGCACATTGCTACGCACCTGCATGGTGCTAAGGGCGTCGCGCCGCGAAGGGTTTGCCGCGAGTGCATGTCTGCGCAAGGTGTCCGCACTGCTTCTGAACTTGACAATAACGCGGGCCGAATCGGGTATTTCATCGCTGCGGGTGACCACATCCTGTCTAGTTTCCGCAGACCCCGCAGCCAGTATCGCCAGCGAACTGCTGCACAGCGTCAAGGCCAAAGTCACGCGGATGGCTCTTTGCCAATGCGCAACAAACCAGTGTGAGCGAGTCATTGTTTGGTTTTTCGATGGTTTCAAATTGTCTATTAACCGCTACCCATCGTGAAATGACACTGTGGTGCTGAAGAGGCAGGAGTGGCTAGTACTGGGTAACTGCCCGTTTTCAGCATGCACCACGTCGTAGCCGTAGCTCGTGAGCCGGGATGTCATCACCTGAACCACGGAGCGTGCATCTTCGGCCAGCAGTATCTTCATATTTGATGTCCTGGGAATGAGGCATCCGGTGGTGTTGCCACGGATCCGACTGGTTTTGGACAGTTTTTTTAAGTCAAATATGCCTCGAGCCCACGTGAAATATGCGCGAGCAGCTATGACTTTTATAGCATTCACCCCCAGCTTGTCAATACGGTTTGAAGTTGCTCCCACTGGAACCTGAGCCTGCAAGGCGCGGCATGACTGCGGCACGCCGTTCTGCTGGCAAGGCAGCCTGTCGCCCCACACGCCTGCTGGAAGGCTGGGGCGCCGTATCCCCGGTTTTGAAGAATGCAATCGACTGCTGCAACTGCTCGGCCTGACCCGAAAGTTCTTCACTGGTGGCGGCTAGTTCTTCTGAGGCCGACGCATTTTGCTGCGTTGCCTTGCTCAGCTGTCCCATGGCTCCACCAATTTGCACCACCGATTCGCTTTGCTCGGCGCTGGCCGCTGCAATTTCCTGCACCAGCTCGGAGGTCTTCTGGATGCTGGGCACAATTTCATCGAGCAATTTGCCGGCCCGCTCGGCGGTGGACACGCTGGAGCCCGCCAGGTCGCCAATCTCTTTGGCTGCTTCCTGGCTGCGTTCGGCCAGTTTGCGCACTTCAGCGGCAACCACAGCAAAGCCTTTGCCATGCTCGCCCGCGCGGGCGGCTTCAATGGCCGCGTTCAGGGCCAGCAGGTTGGTCTGGTAGGCGATGTCGTCCACGATGCCAATCTTGGCGGCAATTTGCTTCATGGCAATCACGGTCTGGCTCACCGCTGAGCCGCCGTCGGTGGCTTCCTTGCTGGCTTTGGTGGCCATGCCGTCGGTGACTTTGGCGTTGTCACTGTTTTGGCTGACGGACGCCGACATCGCATCCATCTGGGAGGTGGTTTCTTCCACACTGGCGGCTTGTTCGCTGGCGGCCTGGCTGAGACTCTGCGCTGTGGCAGATACCTGGTTGGCCGCGCCGGTGAGTGCATCAGCGGCTGCGCGGACTTCTCCCAACACCCGCGTCAGGTTCTCAGCGGTTGCGTTGGCGCTGTCTTTGACTTTGCCAAACAGTCCCTGGTAGTCCCGTTCGATGCGCTGCGTGAGGTCTCCTTCAGAAAAAGCCTGGAGCAACTTGGCAATGTCCTCCAGCCCTTGTTCGCTGGTGTCCATCAGGTTATTCATGCCGGTCGACAAGTTCGCGAAAAAGCCGGACTTGCCCTCCAGGCTCAGGCGTTGACTGAAATCGCCGAGCGAAGCCGCTTGCACCACGGCACCGACCTCCCGTTCCGCGGCTAACTGGTCGGTCACGTCGCTCCACTGTCCGACGGTTCCGAGTCGCTCTCCGTTCACAACCACGGCAGAAGTGTTCAATGCATACATACGTCCACCGAGCTCCAATTGGGACTGCGTGGTTCCATTCAAAGCCCGCAAGCGGGCAAGAGCTGCTGGCGCATCCTGGTAAAACATACCGATACTCGCGCCCACCACCTTGGCCGGATCGAAGCCAGGAATCTGTTTGCGAAAACCATCCTGGCAAGTGCGCAACACATTTGCCAAAGCCTGGTTAACGTAGACGATAGTGCCATCGTCCGTTGCGATTCGAACCGGCACACTCACATTGTCTAGCGCCATACGGATGCGCATATTTGCGTGCGCCGTAGTCGCAGCCTCTTGCAAAGAATGTTGCACCCGGTCAATCGCCTCGTTGATGCGTGCTTTTTGCCCGGGCATTCGATCTAACGCCTTCCCTAAATTCCCTTCCGAATAAGCTGTGACCACTGCCACGACCTTCATGGTGTCGTCGATGTGGGAGCGCACTAAACGGTTGATGGATTCCCCCATCGTCCGGTAGGCGCCCTCAAGCGACGCCACCGGCATCTCAAAATCCAATGTGCCAGCTGCGTGCTGATTGGCCATTTCGTTCTGTGCCACTTCAAATTGCTGTAGCGTTCCTTGCATTTTGGCCAAGGGCGCCAGGAGTTGTCCTATCTCACTGTCATCAGCCTTGATTTGCGTAGTCAACTCCCCGGAAGCGACTAGGTTGGCCACGCTGAGTGCCTTGTGCAAAGGCCGCGTAATGCTGGTAGTCACGACAAACGCGACCAACATCGCCACAACAACGGAAACACCCACAATCATCATGGCGGTTTGGGATATTTGATCAGCCTTGGTTTGCGATGCCGCTACATCGTTTTGCATTTGAGCAACTTGCGATTGGACAAATGGCTCCAGTGCCCTTTGCAGCTTTTCGCTGGCTCCGTCAAAACCACCCATCAACTTGTTTCCCGCATCAGGACCGCTGGCGACATACGCCTTGGCCATGGCCTGCCCAGTCTCAAAGTAGCTGGCGGCACTGCTCTTGATACCTTGTATTTGACCCAGAGAAGCGGCATCCTCCAC